>JAFDYH010000042.1:0-21640 GCA_018267535.1 Bacteroidota bacterium | reverse complement strand
CGGACAGTTATTAAATGAATTCAAGCAATACACTGAAGCGAAGTTTGAAAGTTTAAAAGAACTCACAACTAACACCCCACAGCTCACAACTAATATCGATCTTTCTCTTCCCGGCGATCCTATTCCCGTTGGCAGCCGTCATCCTATCACACTTATGCGCAACCGGATTATTTCTATTTACCAGCGCCTGGGATTTGCAGTTGCCGAAGGGCCGGAGATAGAAGATGACTGGCACAACTTTACCGCATTGAATCTTCCGCCACATCACCCTGCACGGGATATGCAGGATACATTTTATGTACAACAAAATCCGGATTGGTTGTTACGCACACATACCAGCAATACGCAGATACGGGAAATGGAAAAAGGCAAACTGCCGATTCGTGTTATTTGTCCCGGCCGTGTGTACAGAAATGAAACAGTAAGTGCGAGAAGCCATTGTTTTTTTCACCAGGTAGAAGGATTATATATTGACGAGAATGTTTCTTTCGCAGATTTAAAACAAACATTGTACTTCTTTGTAAAGGAAATGTATGGAAACGATGTACGTGTACGTTTCCGTCCTTCCTATTTTCCATTTACCGAGCCAAGTGCGGAGATGGATGTAAGTTGTTTTATCTGCGGTGGTAAAGGTTGCCGCATCTGTAAACATTCCGGCTGGGTGGAAATTTTGGGCTGCGGGATGGTACATCCCAATGTATTGGAGAACTGCAAAATTGATAGCAACAAATACACCGGCTTTGCATTTGGTATGGGTATCGAACGCCCTGCCATGTTAAAATATGACATCAACGATATCCGTTTGTTCAGCGAAAATGATGTACGGTTTTTGAAGCAGTTTACCAGTGCAGTGTAAAACCCTGAGTTAGACGAAGGGTTTTTATTTATCAACTATATATTAATACTAATTTGTTATTTTTTTCTTTTAAACCCTTATATCCCAAAAAAGCCCCAATCAAAAAAGCAAGAATTGCCAGATAAAACCAGGGTGTAAACTCAACGCCAAAACTGATATTCAACGAATCTGCCCGGGCGGATAAGTCTATCTTCAGTTGCGATCTTATGTCAATCATTAACCCAATTAATGCGATAGCGGCTCCGATACCGGTAATAATCACTAACAGCCATTTTTCTTTAAACTTCAGAAATGAAATAATCAAACCCACCACTCCGGTTATCAATGCAATCATCGCGTAGATATTTCCATCCCGTTTACCTGATTTATTGAAACTAATATCATGATCTTTTGAATCCAAATGGTCAAGTAATGAATTATTATTGGTTTTGATTTCAAAGCCAGTCGCCAGGCCAATGCCATTTACCTGCTGCAGCGATACATCATTACAGCGGATATCAATAAACGGTGCCAGAAATAAAAGAATACCTGCCACAAAGGGAATAGAGATAAACCTGCTTGGAGAATTGCTGATTCTCCCCGCATTATTTTCATTACTCGGAGAAGAGGGTTGTATTAGTTCCATGGCTTATTTTCCAGTAAGGTAAATCAAACTTTGTGTTTCAAAAACGATTTAAAAAAAATTATGATTTAGTCGTTCAGTCAGCGGACGAATTAATTATTACCATTAGTAACTTTTATCTTTATTTCTTAAATTATTTAAGTTATGGTTCAGACAGTTTGTATATGCGGCGCGGGTACCATGGGCAGCGGCATTGCGCAAGCCGCCGCTCAGTCCGGCTTTTATACCATATTATATGAACTGAACGCAACGATTCTCGAAAAAGCGAAAGTCTACATTGAAAATAACCTGCAAAAACTGGTTGAGAAAGGCAAACTAACCACAGCTGAAAAGATAAAAACATTGGAACGCATCCAGTTTACAAATGACCTGCACCATTGCCTTGCAGATGTAATTATCGAAGCGATTGTAGAAAAGCTGGAAGCGAAAATTGCATTATTCAACCAACTTGCGGAAATTAATCACAGCGAAACAGTTTTTGCAACAAACACTTCTTCTTTATCCGTTACAAAAATTGCGGAGAAAGTGATGAGCCCGCAGCGGGTTATTGGTATGCACTTCTTTAATCCTGCTACCATTATGAAACTCGTGGAAGTTGTGAATACTCCTTTTACAAATGAACAAACGACTCAAATAATACTGGAACTCGCAGCAGGCATGGGCAAAACAGCCGTTGTGTGCAAAGATGCTCCGGGCTTTATTGTCAACCGCGTGGCAAGGCCATTTTATATTGAAGCGTTGCGTCTCGCAGAACAAGGGATACCGTTTGAAAAAATTGACGCACTGATGGAAGCTACAGGTTTTAAAATGGGACCGTTCAAACTGATGGATTTAATCGGCAACGATATCAACTACGCTGTCAGTACTTCCGTATATGAACAACTCAACAAACCCAAACGGTTGCAGCCTTCATTCATCCAGGAAGAAAAAGTGAAGAACGGTGAACTGGGAAAGAAAACCGGCAAAGGATATTACAAGTACCCCGGATAAAATGACAAAGATTATCTTCGCAGCCACCTATAAATTTTCATCTTGTCATCCGGAATACTTGTAACAGGCGGCACTGGTTTTATTGGTTCTTATATCATCAAAGAACTGATTGAACAAGGCTATCCTGTGCGTGCCATCCGTCGCAGTACCAGCAAGCTTCCTTTTTATATTTCAAATGATATTCTCAGCAAAGTAGAATGGGTAGAGGGGGATGTGCTGGACATACCTGCACTGGAAGATGCAATGACAGGTATTGATACCGTTATTCACTCGGCAGCGATTGTGTCTTTTTTGCGAAGCGAAAAAAATGCGATGTACAAAATAAATATTGAGGGCACCGCAAACATGGTGAATATCGCTTTGGAAAAAAAGGTAAAACGTTTTGTACATATCAGCTCTGTCTCCGCATTAGGAAATATTGGTCGTTTAAATCATGTAAACGAAGAATCAAAATGGCAGGAAACTAAAGTCAATACGGGTTATGCTATCAGCAAGCATCAATCCGAACTGGAAGTGTGGCGTGCTATGGCTGAAGGTTTGAATGCAGTAATTGTTAACCCAAGTACGGTACTTGGTTTTGGCGACTGGAATAATTCAAGCTGTGCAATTTTTAAAACGGTGTATGATGAGTTTCCCTGGTATACAAAAGGCGTAAATGGTTTTGTAGATGTAGCAGATGTGGCAAGGGCAACTGTTGAACTGATGAAGACAGGAATCAGTAATGAACGTTTTATCATTAATGGTGAAAACTGGACTTTTCAGCAATTATTCAACTCTATCGCCGATGGCTTTCAGAAAAAACATCCTCACCGCAATGCTACTCCTTTTCTCAGTGAAATAGCATGGCGTTTAGAAAGGGTAAAAGCATTCTTTTCCGGTAAAAAACCATTGCTTACCAAAGAGAGTGCGAGGGTAGCACACCGTAATACGTATTTCGACAACAAAAAAATACTGGCGGCCCTGACGGGTTTTTCCTTTACACCACTGCAAGAATCAATTCAAAAAGCCTGTAAGCAGTACCTGCACACAATAAACAGGACGCCACCATAGTTTAGGAAATGGTATCTTTTACAGACTAATTTCAGACTATGCGATTATTAACAACACTTTGTATTTCAATTTTTGCATCTACCAGTTTTCCTGCTTTTGCACAATATTCGATATCGGGAAAAATTGTTGACTCTGCAAGCAGAGAACCTTTGGCAGGCGCTTCTGTTTTTTGCCAGAATACCACAATAGGAACAATTACTAACAAACAAGGTGAGTTTTCATTATCGCTCAAGTCCGGAGGTTATGAGCTGATAATATCTTTTACCGGCTACCAGACAAAACAAATACGCGTAAACAGCGGTAATGAAGCTACTGTGCTGAATATTGAAATGGTTAAAGAAGATAAAAGCATGGGTGAAGTAATTATTAAAAGCAGCAATGAAGTAAAGGATGGCTGGGAAAAGTATGGAAGTTTTTTTGTTGACAATTTCATTGGCACAACACCCAATGCCAAAAGCTGCGTATTGCAAAACCCGGAAGTGCTTAAATTCTATTTTCTGAAAAAAAGCAACAAACTGCGTGTATTGGCTACTGAGCCTTTGCTCATCAGTAATAAAGCGCTGGGATATAACCTGCGTTATCAATTGGATTCGTTCGTATATCAATATAAAACAGATATCAGCTTATACCGCGGCTATTGCTTATTCTCAGAAGCGGATACAACAGAAAATGTAAAGCAAGCATGGACAAAAGCCAGAGCAAAAACATACAGCGGCTCCAAGCTGCATTTTATGCGCTCCTATTTTGACAGTACGCTTGCCGAAGAAGGATTTATCATTGGATTGCTTGACGAAAAAGACAATATGCGCTTCGACCAGGTAAAAAATCCGTACGATTCTTCTTACTATGCATTCATAGATAGTACCAATGAGGCGGAATTAGATTATCCGCGAAAATTCAGCGTAACCTATATGAAAGCGAAACCTGAACCGGAATATTTAAAGAAATTCAACCTGCCTAAGAATGTAGGCACGCAGATATCCTACATAGAATTGTTGAATGGTATTGCTATTAAGGAAAACGGGTATTATTATGATCAGAAGGACTGGATCAACCAGGGTTACTGGAGCTGGAAGAACCTGGGGGACCTGCTGCCTTATGATTATATACCGGAATAGGTCTTAAAGTTCCCCGTTGGTTTGACAATCATAAAGGGGCCTGACTTTAAAACTAATTATCTTTCTTACCCAGAACCTTTTCCCATAATTCCGGGATTCGTTTTATCCATACGAGTTCTTTCATTTTTTCTTTTGCTTCTATAGCGGGCGAGCCAAAATAGTTTTTACCGCCCTCCAATGAAGCCGGCACACCACTTTGTGCGTAAAGCACTGCACCTTTACCAATCGTCAATGTTTTACTTACACCTACTTGTCCCCAGAGAATCACATTCTCTTCAATAGTACTTGCACCTGCAATGCCAACCTGTGCCGCAAATAAACAGTTTTTGCCAATCAAGGTATCATGCCCGATATGTACCATATTATCTATCTTGGTACCTGCGCCGATAATAGTATCTCCACTTACACCCCTGTCAATCGTGCAACCGGCGCCCAATTCTACATAATCTTCAATGATAACGCGGCCGCAACTCGCCATCTTCTTGTAATGAATATCGCGGTTTGCCTTTTTATTATAGTAAAACGCATCGCTGCCGATAACTGTTCCTGCCTGGATGATAACATTGTTACCAATAATACAATGATCCAATATGGTTACATTAGGATGAATAATGCAATTGTCTCCTATAAAAACATGATTGCCGATATAGGTATTGGGCATAATTACCGTCTCTTTACCGATTTTCGCAGTATCGCTTATTGTTTTCATTGATGGCACGAATGGACGGAAATGATTGACCAGTTTCAGGTAAGCTTCAAAAGGATCGGCAACAACCAGCAGTGCTTTTCCCTCTGGGAAATCCGTTTTTTTATTAATTATAATGTAATCGGCCGCCGAATGGATGCAGACATTATAATATTTGGGGTGATCAACAAATACAATATCTCCTTTCTCCACTTTATGTATTTCATTTATACCCGTTACTTCTCCATTTACATTACCGGCGAGTTCAGCATCGATAAAATCAGCGATCCATTGTACAGGAACAGGCTTTTCAAAGCGCATATGACATAGTTTTTGTAAAGTTAATAAGCCTAATAAATGATCATGAAAATATGGTTTTTGCCAAAATTGAATGAAATGAAGCCCAATTAGTAATTTTTGCAAAAAAAACTTTTACTCGTTTTAACATAACAAAACGAGTAAATTTTAATAGAAACAATGAATCGTTTACTGAATACCCAATAATGGCTGAATGATAATAGTAAATAAATCAATTCAATGAAACGCTGATGCAGTAAGCATTTCAAAAGAATGAATAGTTTGTTGCTTATAGGATTGTATTGAATACTATTCTTTATTCCATGAATAAATGATCGTATATGCGGTTGCTATTATCCACAGTAATAAAAAAAATGTGAATAAAATTTATTGTAATTTTTTTTTGGTTCGTAAAAATTATTAATAATATTGTGTTGGGAATTTTATTCCCTGTACTTACTAACCCATCCACATATTAAGTCCCCGGTTTCGGGGGCTTTTAATTTTCAGACCCTGCAGGTCTTATTTTGCAACTGATAAAGCTCCGGTTAAAATAAAAACGTTTCAAAACGCACTCATTAAATATCTTTATCGCTAATAAACTAATTGGCATGCTTAAATCAATGACAGGTTTTGGGAGATCGGAACAAAATGTAGGCGACAAAACCTTTCTGGTAGATATTAAATCGCTTAATGGAAAACAATTCGAGTTACAGTTAAAGCTTCCTGCTTTTCTGCGACCTTTTGAATTCGATATCCGCCGGATTCTTTCTGAAAAACTGGGTCGCGGCAGTGTGGATTGTACAATCAGTCTGAAAGAAACAGGCAGTGCGAAGCCTGTCAGCATTAATACAGATCTTGCAAAAGCCTATTATAAGCAATTATCTGAATTATCAACAGCCCTGAATCTTGACCCTTCGCATATCCTTAGCACATTGGTAAAATTACCCGAGGTTATCACACCTACCGGTGATACATTAACGGATAAGGAAAAAGTGGAATTTGAAAAAGTATTGAATGCTGCCATTGATGATCTTAACCTGCACCGGCTGGAAGAAGGAAAATCCCTGGAAGATGATCTGCGCATGCGGATTGACAATATATCTGCACAGCAGAATGAAGTAATAAAACTGGAGCCCCTGCGCCAGCTAAAAATCAGAGAAGGGTTGACGAGGCTATTGGATGAAAATGTTGGCAAAGAAAATTATGATAGTAACCGCCTCGAGCAGGAACTCATTTATTATATAGAGAAAATCGATATTAGTGAAGAACAGGTAAGGCTTAAAAATCATTGTGATTACTTTAAATCTATCCTGGACGAGAAAGATGAATCGAAGGGAAAGAAATTATCTTTCATTTTGCAGGAAATAGGAAGAGAAATCAATACAACCGGCGCCAAAGCGTATGATTCTACAATACAGAAATGCGTTGTACTGATGAAAGACGAATTGGAAAAAGCAAAAGAACAAATACTGAACGTACTGTAAATGGCTTTAAGCCAAGGCTATCACCGCTTTGCTTTAAAATCCTGCCTTCTTGATTAAATTTGCAAAAAATAATTGCTTGAAAAGATATAAGAATATTGTTCTTTGGATGTTTGCCGTTTACAGCTTATTGGATATCGCTTCCTGTACAACGATTGACCTCTATGAAAAAAACATCGCTATTCCCAAACACAGCTGGAGCAGTTCGTTTAAGCCGGAGTTTACCTTTACTATTACAGATACTACCGCTTTGTACCAGTTATTTTTCGTTATCCGCCATACCGAGAAATATAATTTCAATAATATCTGGATTAACCTGTACTCCCAACCACCCGGCGATACGCTGCATAAAGCAAGGTATGAACTGCCCTTAGCTACCAATGACAAAGGCTGGCTGGGTACAGGTATGGATGATATATATGAGCACCGCATCGCATTAACCAATCCTCAGCCTTTTAAACCCGGTACCTATAAGTTTATAATAGAACAGGCAATGCGGGAAGATCCTTTACAGAATGTATGGAATGTGGGGATGCGGGTGGAAAAGAAGTAGGTAAGGCTGGCTATAAACCTGAAGCTCTCGATATCTCCTTTAAATCATCTCATTAACAAACATCAATCATTAATTTCGCAACTTAGAGCTTATGGCCTAAAGCTTAAAGCTGACTTTCATGCCTGGTACGGGAAAAAAAAGCTTTCGAACGGTTACAATTGTCTACTGGCTGCTACTACTGTATATTATTGCTGCACTGGTGTGGTGGTTCATTTCACTTGAAATACAGAATTCGCAGATGAAAGATTTTCGTGTAAAACAATTGAATGCTACAATTGATAGCCTTGCTTTGCCCGAACTTCACCGCAATGAGTATGTAAAGATTAATGATGCTTACCGGCGTAAAAACTTCCAGTTTTTGGGTGAAGGTGTTATCTTTTTTTTCCTGATACTGGTAGGTGCCGCATTTGTATACCGGTCTGCAAGGCGGCAATTTATACAGCAACAGCAACAACAGAATTTTATGATGGCAGTTACTCATGAATTGAAAACGCCCATCTCTGTTGCCCGGCTTAACCTTGAAACTTTACAGAAGTATTCGCTGGATACCGAGAAGCAGAAAAAACTTATCAAAACAACCCTGCAGGAAACGGAACGACTGAATACGTTAACTAATAATATTCTTCTTTCTTCCCAATTGGAAGCAGGCGGATATAAAACAGCAAAAGAGGAGCTGGACTTATCAGCATTGTTTAACGCCTGCATCCACAATTTTCAAACCCGGTATCCTGAACGAATATTCAGAAGTGAAGCGGAACCGGATATCGATGTGCAAGGCGATACGCTTTTATTACAAATGCTCATTAATAACCTGCTGGAAAACGCCGTAAAATATTCACCTAAAGAAAAAGAGATTGTAGGTACACTTATTAGCAAAAAGGAAAAAACGGTAGAGCTTAGTATAAAAGATGAGGGAGAAGGTGTGCCGGATACCGAAAAGACAAAAATATTCCAGCGCTTTTACCGGGTCGGTAATGAACTGACAAGAAAAGCCCAGGGTACAGGTCTCGGCCTTTACCTTTGTAAAATCATTGCTGGTTATCATAATGCCGACATTTCAGTGACAAACAATAAGCCTTCCGGCAGTAATTTTACAGTTACATTTTATTCCTGAAAGGAGTATGGAAAATAAAAAGCCATCTATTTTACTGGTAGAGGATGAAGAGAACCTGCATGAGGCGCTCAAGCTGAACCTTGAACTGGAAGGATATGAAGTGACATCAGCTTATGATGGAAGTAATGCTCTTAAATCTGTTGCCGACGAATATTTTGACCTGATTATTCTTGATGTAATGCTCCCCGAAATTGATGGTATTAATGTAACAGAAACCATCCGCCTGCAGAATAATGAAGTGCCTATCCTGATACTGAGTGCAAAGAATACAAGCGCCGACAGGGTATTGGGATTAAAAAAAGGAGCAGATGATTATCTCACCAAACCATTTAACCTCGAAGAATTGCTACTGCGTGTACAGAAACTGATTGACAAGAATAAAAAAATGCAGGATAAGGAAACGGTGGGAGATACATATAGTTTTGGTGAAAACACGATTGACTTTAAAGCACAGGAAGCAAAAACAAAAAATGGGGAGATAGTCCAACTGAGCAAGAAAGAAACGATGCTGCTGAAATTGCTTATTGAAAATAAAAACGAAGTAGTACCAAGGGAGAAGATATTGCAGGCGGTCTGGGGCTATAACGTTTACCCTACAACAAGGACAATTGATAATTTTATTCTTAATTTCAGAAAGTACTTTGAAGAAGATAGCCGGAATCCAAAATATTTTCACTCTGTAAGAGGGGTCGGGTATAAGTATTCGGAAGGGTAGTAGGAATTTTTTTTATAAGGTTCCATCTTTCTTCCCTCTTCAAAATAAGGGGAGGCTCCCTGTATTTTGAAACAATAATGTACCTGCCATTTCATCTCAGCTTATTACTTATCATACTTCAATAATTCCGGTATCAACCAGATTCTTAAGGAAGCCGGGGCTATTATTGGTTCTTCTTTAGTAGGGATTAGCAGAGGTTTACAACTGCTGATGAATAGCTTTGAGTACTTTTTTCGTTTCTGTGAACAATTCCTCTTTTTGAATTTCCGGAGCAGTATCGGTATAAACTACTGTTTCACATTGGCTCATAATAGTTAGCAGGTCAATCAGGCTCTTGTCATTAATGCCGGCTGCTTTGAGATCTTGTATCAGCAAAGGTTTACTTATTGCACTACCGGAAATATGAAGCTTCTGCCGGAAATATTCCCAGATCGATTTATTCAGTTCTTTGTAAAAATGATTATCATCAGCAACCATCATCATTTGCGGCAGTTCCATTATTTTATCAATCGATAGATCTGGTTCGGAAGAAATTACTTCCTCCCTGATCAGCTGTTCAGCTTTTTTCTTATTCTGTTTATTCATCCTTATTAAAAAAGCAAGAAGGGCCAGCATTAATAAAGTTCCGGCTGCTACCCACCTATATAAGTTTTTTGAGTTACTGATATTTTTCATTTCGCCGGTTATTTCTTTCTTCACTTCTTCATTATTTACCTGTACGGTTTGTGACTCTGTGCTTATTTTTTCAAAATGATTAGTATCGGGATTAAAGAAATTGAATTCAATCGCTGGTATTTCATAATTGCCGGCTTTACCGGAAACAAAAGCATAGCGGAATGTTTTTGTACCTGTCAACGGGACCTGTAAACGGTCAATAGAGTCCTTAATAACAGGTTCAAAAGCATCAATACCTGCCGGCCATTTAATCACCGGCGGTATTATCTGCGTAAAATTTCCTTTGCCTTTAATAGAAACAATAAGATGGCACTGCTGGTTTTTCGCTATTTCTTTTTTATCCAGTTCAGCAGTAATTGTAAAATCACCAACAGCTGCGGTGAACGAGTCTGTTTTATTTTTAGCCGGTAATGCTTTTACAATAACAGGAATAGGTTCTGTCTTTGATGAGTTTTCATATACTTCTGTATTATCATGGATTTCGTCAGCAGCGTTATGAAGGACACCTTCTACTATTTCCTGCTCTGTTTTCTTGTTTACCTCACTTCGTGAAAATTCAACTTTGTTCGATATCTCCATTGGGTCAATAACATAATTACCTGCCTGAAGAGGATAGAGCTGCACTTTTCGAACAGTGTGTACATCGAATGTTTTTCCATTAATAGTTTCTGTTACCTGCGATTTGTCTGCAAGATTGATCATATCCTGTACGGCGAAACCATAAAACCCGGGGTTTTTTACAATATCACTTTTAGATTCTAACCTTGAATAAAGCTTGTAAGTAGCAACAATGGGTTCGCCTACGTAGCAGCTTCTCCTGTCTACCATTACTTTCAGAAAAAGATTTTGCCTCATTTTTTTAATAGGATCTTCACCAGGCCGCAGGAAATATTCCGAGCTGGTATAAAATGAGCCATCTTTTCTTCTGTTTAGCCGGAAGGCTTCAGCTTTTGAAATAACTTCTATAAAAACGTCATTACTGCTGATTTCACTGCGTTTGACAACCGCTTTCGCACCATGAAGGAGATAACGCCCGGGTTTAATTGCGGCTAAAGTATAAACTGTATTCACCAGTGGTCTTGAAATATTCAGGTCAATAACAGAACCTTTATAAATATGCGGCCCCGTGACAAAACGAAAACCGGTAAATACGGGGGCTGTAAATGTTTCAATATTCTCTTCTCCCTCCATTATATATTGAACTTCGAAGGGCTCACCGGCAATGACAGGTTGTTGGGGTGCAACAGTCCGGAAATTGATTTGCGCACCGGCAGGAAAGCAAACCGTAAACAAGAAAAATGATAGAATTACTTCCTTCATATTTTTCGGTCATCCTAAAAATAAAACAGAAGATATTTAAAACCGTGGTAACAGGCATATTTGTGATGACCGGGCAGGCAGGATGCCGGAAATTTCTCTTTTATTTAAGAAATCAGCCGGCTCGTACCCCGAAAAATCTACAGATCGCCCAATTGAGGCCGGATGACAATTTCTTCCACGCAAGCTTGTGGTGATAATTGTGAAGCTGCAAATATCATTTTAGCAATATCATCTGCTTCCATTATTCTTTTTGGATCGATGCCCGACCCGCTCCAGGAATCGGTATAAGCTGCCCCGGGAATAACATGCGTTACGTTGATTCCATGTGCTTTCATTTCTTCCCGCAGGTTTTTACTGAACCCATACATTGCAAACTTACTGATGCTGTAGGCGCCTCCATTTTTATAAGCATTCAGCGATGCGATAGAACAAAGATTAAAAATATGGCCTTTTTTATTTTTCATCATTGCCGGTAAAACCGTTCTTGTAAGGTGATAAGCGCTGTATAAGTTTACTGCCATCTGGCTTTCCAGGGTTCCTTCCGGTTCATTATAAACGCTTCCTGGCTCAAATAAGCCTGTATTGTTTATTAAAACAGAGGGGTCGCCGGATTTCAGACACCAGTTGCCAAACTCTTTTGCCTGCTCTTTTACAGAAAGGTCAGCAGGTTTTGCTTTTATCGTAACATTTGGAAATTTGTTCATTAGTTCTTCCATTGTTTTATACAGGCTGGCTTCGCCTCGACTGCATAAAAAAAGATTGTTACCATTTGCGGCAAATAATTCAGCGATTGATTTGCCTATTCCCTTTGAAGCTCCGGTAATAATTACATTTTTATTCTTACTCATAATTAAGTTTGCAATTTATAAAGGAATTTTGCAAACATGGCAGTACAAAATCCCCCACAGGCAAATAAACGCAAATACAAACACCTTTTTTTCGACCTGGATCATACCCTCTGGGATTTTGAAGCGAATGCAAAAGCGACGCTGGAAGAATTGTATTCATCGCTGAGGCTTAAGGAAAGGGGAGTTGATGATTTTTCCTTGTTTTACAGGAATTACCTGGACCATAATGAGCGATTGTGGGAGCGGTACAGGAATGGTTTTATAAAACAGGAAGACCTTCGCATAAAAAGAATGCGGCAATCATTGCTCGATTTTAAAATAGCTGATGAACCTCTGGCTCAGGCAATGAGCGAACAATTCCTGGAATTATTGCCATCGAGAACTATTTTGTTTCCCTACGCAAAAGAAATACTGGCTTACCTCACCGGCAAAGAATATGAACTGCATTTAATAACGAATGGTTTTGAAAAAACACAGCATAGTAAACTGAAGTATTCGGGGCTTACCCATTTCTTCAAAGAAGTCATTACCTCAGAAAGATCAGGAAGTTTAAAGCCGAATAAAGAAATCTTTGAGTATGCTTTTCAGAAAACAAAGGCACTGCCATCTGAAAGTATTATGCTGGGCGATACGCTGGATGTGGATATACAAGGCGCTATCAATGCGGGTATAGACCAGGTATTTGTTAATCATCATCGTATTGCCAGTCATATACAGCCGACATATATGGTGCATGAATTGAAGGAGCTGGAAAAAATATTTTAAGCCGAGAGAGAAAAATGAAATAACCCGGCTCACTTAAAATATCAATAGTGTATAAATGGAAAACTAAGCAGCCTTTAATCTATTTAGTGCCGAAGATTTTTGATTCTTCTACCAGGTCGCAATCACCGTCACCCCTCCCTGCGGAGTATCGCCGATTTTTGCATGAATTTTTGCATCCAATGGTAATAACAAATCAACGCGGGAACCGAACTTAATAAAACCCATTTCATCGGTTTGTTCCACTTTTTGACCTGCCTGCAGGTAATTAACGATGCGCTTTGCCAACGCACCGGCAATTTGTTTTACCAATATTTCTTTCCCGTTTTTTCTGTATACAACAGAATGGCGTTCATTTTCAGTAGATGATTTAGGATGCCAGGCAACCAGGTATTTTCCTTTGTGATATTGGCTATATGTAACCTCACCGCTTACAGGATTACGGTTGACATGTACATTCAGGGGGCTCATAAAAATGGATACCTGTATGCGGCGGTCATTAAAATATTCATCGGCCTGCACTTCTTCAATAACAACGACTTTTCCATCCGCCGGTGCGATAATCGCATCTTCACGAATGGTAAGCGTTCTTTTCGGCACGCGGAAAAAGGAAATAAGAAAAATTAATAAACCCAGCGTAACAATAAATATCAATGTGCTGAGTATAGGCATTGAAAAGCTTAAGAAATAAAAAGAAATGATATTAATAAGGCCAAAGATGATGGCGCCCCAGGCTATTGTTTTATATCCTTCCTTGTGTATAGTCATGCAGCAAAGATAGGAAAGTGAATAGTGAATAGTAAGTAGGAAATATTTCAAATAAAGAAGGTTACATAAAGCCACACAAATGGAATAGCTAGTAATAACGAATCAAACCGATCTAAAAAGCCGCCATGACCGGGCATGATATGACCACTGTCTTTTACTCCCGCCATTCGTTTGAGTTTGGATTCGAGAAGATCGCCGAAGGTGCCTGCGATGGCGGCAATAGCTGCGATAATTGCAACATCAATTGTATGCCCTCCAACAACCATCGGTCCCAGCCATGCCATAACGACTACGGCAAGTATTGCACCTCCTACAGTTCCCTCCCATGTTTTTTTTGGAGATATTTTAGATAGCGGTGTTTTACCAATTAATGAACCAACGATATAAGCCATTGTATCATTTATCCAAATTGAAAAAATCAATAAGCATGGATAAACTCTTCCGAAATCTAAGAAATATGAAGAGGAGCCTTTAAATATGATTCCTTTGTTTCTTATTGCTATCATTAACCCCAAACTCAACGAAATATAAATTAATCCCAATGCAGAATAACCAATATTCTTTGGCAATACCTGTTTTGCAAACAATAATTCAACTATTGGTAACACAAAAATGAAAATCAATCCCAACCACCAGCCAACCTCGTGCAACTGTAAGCCAAATAGGTTATATGCATTATTGGTAAAATAAAGCATAAGGCACCAACCGGCGATCATTACTCCATACTTATGAAAGGGAGATATTTCCTGGTAACTTTTATCGATTAATCCGACCAGTTTCTGGTATTCCACCCAGCAGCCAAAATGAATAATTGAAAATAAAATAAAAAAACTCCAATGGCTCCAAAGCAAACCAGTCAACATTACCACAACAAATACCAGTGCGGTTAAAGCCCTTGTGCGGAATGTTTGCCAGTTAAATGCCATGTATTATTGATCTTGAGTTGTAGTGAGCCAGGAAGGTTGATCTGTATTTTCGACTGGCATTAACACTTCTTCGCCCGGTTTATCTACCTGGTACTGGCTTGCTTTATTCAGCAAAACAAACAAGCCATACAGTGCAAACAAAGAAACAACAGCCGTCCACCAGGGAAATTGCGGATCAGCTTTTGATAAGTCTGCATTCGGGTTCTTTAATTTGGTAATGTATAATACAGTTACAGCTGTACCATTATAAAATGCATGCGCGATGATGCTTAACCAGAGGTTCCCTGTACGATGGTACATCCAGCCCAATATAAATCCCAGTACAAAACGACTAAGGAAACCAAAGTATGAACCATGTACGGCACTGAATACCGCAGAAGTAATAATGATGGCGAGTACAGGTATTTTTAACCAGCGGCTTAATAAATTCTGTATACCACCCCTGAACAAGGTTTCTTCGAACATGCCGGGTAGAATAGCCAGCATAAACAGGGATAGAAGATAGTCATTGAAATTATTCATACGGCCAATGATCGCTACCTGCTTACTATAGGCGTCTTCAGCGGCCTGGAACCTTGCAAACATTTCTTTTGAGAAAGGAAGTTTCTCTGTTAATTCTGATAGGGTGCCTACCAATGGCAAAGCAGCCAACATGATAATTATAACTACCAATGCTTGCTTCGCTGTTACTGTATGTTTAAATCCAAGATGAGTGAAAGGTTTTTTATGACAAATCCATGCATAGATTACAGTGGGAACAAAAAACAACATCAGTGTTGAAAGAAACTGCACTACTCTTAATACACCCGCATTTTCCGGCACAAAGATTTTATTCTCCATGTCTTTTAAATCGTTGAGATTCATCTTAGTTAATAGAGGGATGAATGCGATCAGCTGCCCGAAAATCAACCCTGCTCCAATCAATCCTGCTAATACGCCTAACTGTCCCCAGTAATTGAACTTATTTGATGCCGGATATGCCATAGCTTGAATATTTGTCGATAAATTTGCAGGCTCGACTGCAATAAGAGGCTTCAAAAATAGTCGTTTCTGAAACACTTTGCCCAATTGTTATAAGGCAGTCGAAACATAGTTTAATGGTAAAAATCGGCAACATACAACTTCCCGAATTCCCGCTTTTACTGGCTCCGATGGAGGACGTGAGCGATCCGCCATTCCGTGCCGTATGTAAGGATAATGGCGCCGACCTGATGTACACGGAATTTATTTCTTCAGAAGGATTGATCCGCGATGCGATTAAAAGTAAACGGAAGCTCGATATTTTCGACTACGAGCGACCGGTAGGTATACAAATTTTTGGCGGTGATGAAGAAAGTTTATCACTGGCTGCAAAGATTGTTGAAGTAACCAACCCCGATTTGCTGGATATAAATTTTGGTTGCCCGGTAAAGAAGGTTGCTTTGCGCGGTGCTGGCGCCGGTGTGTTGAAAGACCTCGACCTGATGGTGCGATTGACTTCGGCGGTTGTAAAAGCAACTTCATTGCCGGTAACTGTAAAAACAAGATTGGGCTGGGATGATAATACAAGAAATATAGAAGAAGTTGCTGAACGCTTACAGGATGTAGGTATTAAAGCATTGGCTATTCATGGGCGTACCCGTACGCAGATGTATAAAGGTCAGGCAGATTGGACCTTGATCGGAAAAGTGAAGAATAACCCAAGGATCAAAATACCCATTTTTGGCAATGGCGATATTGATAGTCCGCAAAAAGCGCTGGAATATAAAAACCGGTATGGTGTGGATGGCATCATGATTGGGCGTGCAGCGATTGGTTATCCCTGGATTTTTAATGAAATTAAACATTTTGTAAAAACAGGTGAGATGCCACCACCGCCAACTATTGAAGACCGTGTAGCGGTTTGCCGCAAACATTTATACAAATCCGTAGAATGGAAAAACGCGGTTGTTGGTGTAAATGAAATGAGACGACATTATTCAAATTACCTCAAAGGATTGCCCAATATAAAAGACTATCGCAACAAACTGGTAACCTTAAAAACAGTTGAAGAGATAGATGCAGTACTGACAGAAATAGAATCAGTGTACAAAGGCTATCAATTTGAAAAGACAGCGATAGAATTGATAGATTATCATGAGAAATGTGCGATATGAGTCAGGCCGCTTTAGCGTCCCGACCCGTTCGCAAAGTTTTTAATAAGCCAATTAAAGAAACCAAAAACCAGGTTCCTTCCAATATTACAAATGGCCAATAGTGAATGAGAAAAGAAGCGCAGGTAGCCAGCGCACCCCCAATCATATTTAGTGTAAAGAAGATAGCGCTGTTGTTTTTTATAAGACGAAAGGTGTTGCCAAAATAAGCAAGCAGTATCAACCCAACACCAATTGTGCCTATAATATCATTATAGTTCATGTTCTATTTTTTGGAAAGATAAGACGCAAGCCCTTCGGCATAAACTTTTGCTCTTTTTTCAGCGGTTGTATCAACGATAAAAATAAACAAAGCCATAATGGCCAATGTTAACCCAAATCCCTTCCAGAAAAATTGTGTTTCACTATTCCTGAAATAAAAGAAAAGAAAGATGCCTGAAAGCAATAAGAAGATTTCAGTGTACCGGTAAATGGTAAAATTTTTTACTACTTTTTTTATTCTTGGCAATTCCTTTTGTTTCAGTTCGGAGGGATTCATATCATAAGCATATACGTTTCGTATGCGGTCGTTATCACTTCTTTTATAAATAGCAGATCCGGCAATGGCGAGTAATAACCCAACCAGTAATAAAGGGATACCAGCGCCTTTGTAAAAATTTGTTTTCAGGAAAAAGAAAAAGACAATAGCGGTGATAACTAAAGCGGCGGCAATAAACAACCCGATAAAACCAAGTTGTTTTTCTGCCAGGAAATATTTTTCTATATCGGTTTTGGTAAACATAATATGTTGTTTAACGCTGATGTTCGCAGATATACACAAGCCAAGTTAATGACTTTTAATTTAGGGGTATAGTTTCCCGCAGGGATGTTTTTATTTTTTAATAGCGTTAAGTACTTCGTCACTCAAAGGTGAAACGGCCGGGTCAAAATAGTTGGTAAGCGTCCCTTCTTCATTTACCAGGTATTTGCCAAAATTCCAGGAAGGCGCTTTACTGTTCCAGCCGTTTTGTGCAGCATCTGTCAGCCATCTGTATACATTATTTTGAGTATTTGATTTTATCACTATGCTCTTTTTCATCAACGGAAACGTGACGCCGAAATTAGCTTTACAAAATTGTGCTATCTGTTCGTCAGTTCCTTTTTCCTGTTCTCTGAAATCGTTAGCTGGAAAGCCGATGATAGTTACTTTATTGCCATATTGTTCATATAGTTTCTGTAAGTCGGTATACTGTGGGGTATAACCGCAATCGGATGCAGTATTAACGAGCAAAACTTTTTTTCCTTTAAGCGATGCAAAATCGAAGGCGGTTCCGTTATTCAATGTATCTTTTAAACTGTAGAAAGGTATAATAGGTTTTACAGCGTCATTTGAGAGCTCTGCTGAATTTTTACCGCTTGCCCGTGACCAAAAAGTAAACAAAGGATAAACGGCTTTCAGTATTTTTTGTCGTATAGTCATCGTTTTCGAATTCCAGTTAATAATTTCTACATATCCCCAAAAGGAGACAGATAATAGTAGTAAAACAAGAAACAATTTCTTTGGTTTATTCAATTCTGTTTTATTTCAGTTACATCTTCCTGTTTACAATCCACAATTGACTTTCGCCACTCATCTTATCACCCACTTAAACAACTTCAGTTTTCCTTTAAACGGTGGAAACTTTAGGGCCGGATTAAACCATGTCGGCGTTTTCATTACAGGCTTTAATCTTGTAAACGTGTCAAAAGTATATTTTCCATGATAAGCGCCGATGCCACTATTACCAACACCACCGAACGGTAAATGATGATTTGTAAAATGCCAATCCGTATTATTAATACAGCCGCCGCCAAAAGAAACATTTTCGATCCATTCTTTTTCTTTCTTTTTGCTGGATGTAAAGAGATACAATGCTAAAGGATTTGCATTTTCCTTTACAATTTTAATAGCTTCTTCGGTATTATAAAAGCTGATAACCGGTAATATCGGCCCGAATATTTCTTCTGTCATTAATGGATCATTCATGTTCACGTCCTCAACGATTGCCGGTGCAATGAACAATTTTGATTTATTATACTGACCACCAACAATTACTTTTCCCTGTGACAGGTAACTTATCAGCTTATCAAATCTTCTTTCATTTATTATTTTACCATAATCATAACTGGATGCGGCATCCGCTGTGTAGAATTTTTCAATTTGTATTTTTATTTTTTCCAGTAATTTATCTTTTATGGACCCATGTACCAATAAGAAATCAGGAGCGATGCAGGTTTGTCCGGCGTTTAAAAATTTTCCCAATACTATTCGTTTCGCTGCTACATTCAGATCGGCATCTGCCTCAACAATGGTTGGACTTTTACCGCCAAGCTCAAGGGTTACAGGTATCAATTGTTTTGCAGCAAGCTGGTATATATTTTTTCCAACGGGTATACTGCCAGTATAGAATACATGATCGAACCGGAAAGTATTCATCATTTCCGGTATTATTACTGCACCCTCTCCATTGACGACTTCAACATATTCCCGCGGAAATATTTCTGTAATTATTTTTTCAATAAGGGTAGATGTTGCCGGCGCCAGTTCCGAAGGTTTGATAACAGCACAATTGCCGCCGGCAATAGCGCCAACCAATGGTATAAGCGATAGCTGTAAAGGGTAATTCCACGGGGAAATGATTAAAACAACACCCAGCGGGTCGCGATAAATTTTACTTTTAGAGGGAAGGTTTACCAGGTCGGTTCCTGCGGATTGTGGTTGCATCCATCTGCGCAGGTTGCGGAGGGTAACATTTATTTCAGCGAGTAATAAACCCAGTTCTGAGGCATAACTTTCTTCTTTACTTTTTTTCAGATCTGCATATAAAGCATCATAAATATCCTGTTCATGGTTTAAAAGGGCCTGCTTCAGCTTTTTTAATTGTTCTTTACGAAATGCGTAGGAACGGGTAGCGCCACTTTCAAAGTAGTCACGCATTGTTGCCAAATGCCAGGCGTAGTGCATCACTTTTGTTTCAGCAACCGTTTCGGTAGTCATGATTTTTATTTTTGATTAATCAGAACCTGTTTCATTACGCACTTATATAGGTAGTATTGTTGTGTGAAGGACAGCGGGTTTGTTACATAAATAAAGATACGATATACAGCATCCCCAGGCTTACAAGACCCATAACCAAAGTGGCAATAGAATAAGTTTTTAGCATTGTCTTCATTTCCAGTCCTGAGAACTTCGCAATCACCCAGAAATAAGCATCATTCGCATGCGAAATCATCATGGAGCCGGCACCCATCGACAAAACGCAAAGTAACTTACTATGTTCAGTTGTTAACCCTAATGCCGGTAATAGAGGAGCAACAATTGATGATGCAGTGATAATAGCAACAGTAGATGAACCTTGCGCTGTTTTCAAAATGAAAGTAAGCAGAAAAGGAAATAGGATACCCATCTGCTGCAAAGGCAATGCATTGCTGAAGTGTTCGCCGATATGCGTAGCGGCCAATATGGCGCCGAATGCGCCACCGGCTCCAATAATAACAAGGATGCTTCCCGATTTTTCAGCAGCTTCCTGCAATAATTTTCCGACCACCTCTTTTTTCCATGCCCTGCTCACTAGCAAAGCCGATACCACACCTGCAGACAATGCAATAACAGGATCACCCGCCGATGAAAAAATATTCACTATGGCAGACGCCTGTTTTGTTTCTATCGAAAGAAATGATTTAACAGCAATAAGGAGTATGGGAATTATAACAGGGAGAAACGCAAAGAATACAGGCATTTTGGTAGTTACTGGTTTAGCCTCAGCTTCTACCTGTTGATTGGAGGAGTCAATTTTTTTGCCTGCATATTTTGCCCAGTAATAACCGGCAACAGCGGCGGGTATTGCAACAATAATACCCGTTACGATCAGCTTACCGAAATCAACACCAATATTAGCGGCAGCTGCTGATGCCCCGGGGTGTGGCGGAATCAAACAGTGTACAGCATATAATCCTGTAGCGAGAGATACAGACATGATTGCAACGGGAATGCCCGTACGCTTTGCGAGAGATTGGTTCAATCCGCTCAGAACAATATAACCTGAATCGCAAAAAATGGGTAACCCGGTAATAAAACCTGTAATACTCATGGCAGCCGGGGCATTCCGCTGACCTGTCTTGCGTAAAATATATTCAGCCATCACATGGGTGGCGCCGGTATGTTCCAGTATTACACCGAGGGTTGTACCTAATACGATAATCAGGCCGAGCGATTGCATGATATTGCCAAAGCCTTGTTTGGCAGTGGTGATAATTTCGGCAACAGGCATTTGCACACCCAATCCGACAATAAAACAAGCAATGAACAAGGCAAAGAACGCATGCACACGAAAACGTGCCGTTAACAAAATAATAGCGGCAATACCGGTGACAAGGCAAATTATTACCTGAACAAATGATGCATTCATAATTACTTTGCAATTTTAGGTAATTTAGAATTAGTATGACAGATGAATACTTTATGATGCAGGCGCTGAAGGAGGCCAAAAAGGCTTTTGAGGATGGTGAAATACCTATCGGTGCCATTGTGGTAATGAATGATAAGATAATTGCCCGTGGCCATAATATGACGGAACGGTTGAATGATCCTACCGCGCATGCTGAGATGATTGCACTAACTTCTGCATTCAGTGCTTTGGGGGGTAAATATCTTCCTGAAGCGTCTATTTATATTACCATTGAACCCTGCCTGATGTGCAGCGGTGC
>JAFDYH010000041.1 GCA_018267535.1 Bacteroidota bacterium | reverse complement strand
ACCAACTTATTGCTACTATGTAGCTTTAGTTGCGTCGCACACTTCAACTTCTGTAACGCTATTGAATAAAAAGGAAAGCAGGTTCTTGAATTTTTAATTTTTCAAACTTGATACTATGAGCACAGTAACTATAAGTGCACAAGATATAAATAAGCTTCGCCAGATGACTGGCGCCGGTATGATGGATTGCCGGAAAGCATTAACTGAAACTAACGGCGATTTTGAAGCAGCGATTGATTGGTTGCGCAAGCAAGGTCAGAAAGTAGCTGCAAAACGCAGTGACCGTGAAGCGAAAGAAGGTGTTGTTATCGCAAAAACAACTGCGGATAATAAAACCGGTATTGTTGTATGCGTTAGTTGCGAAACAGACTTCGTTTCTAAAAACGCAGATTTCGTTGCCTTTGGTCAAAGCATTGCCGATGCCGCTATCAGCAATAATGTAAAAAGCCTGGATGAGCTGAATGCTGCTAAAATAAATGGCACAACGGTAGCAGACCTGGTAAATGATAAGCTGGCTTCTATTGGCGAAAAAATCGGGGTTACAAAATTTGAGAGAGTAGATGCTCCTTATGTAGCTTCTTATATTCATGGTGCTTACCGTATCGGGGTATTGGTTGGATTAAATAAACCTGCTGCCGAAGCTGGTAAAGATGTAGCGATGCAGATTGCAGCCCTGAATCCTGTTGCTGTTGATGCGGCAAGTGTATCAGCAGAAATTATCGCCCGCGAAAAAGCAATCATCGTTGACCTGATGAAACAGGATCCGAAAATGGCTGGTAAGACGGATGAAATGCTGACCAAGATTGCTGATGGTAAAATGGGTGCTTTCTTCAAAGAGCAGACACTTACCGCTCAAGCCTTCGTAAAAGATGCTGGTAAAACTGTTGCTGAGTATCTGAAAGAAAGCGGAGACCTGAAAGTGACAGAATTCAAAAGAGTAGCATTAGGATAATATTCTTTTTATAAAAGAATTAAGGGAGCTGTCAATAGCTCCCTTTTTTATTTTTTGCCTGACAAAAAACGAAAGTGGAGTTATTATACTGCACTTACAGAATCATATACCACCACTTCTTTCCAGAGGTGTTTGCAATCCGCTACAAATTGTAAATGATCCGGATCTACCTGGTAGCTGTCCTGGTCTTCTTTGCTATCAAAGAAAAGTAGCCAGGAAACATCATAACTCGTATCAATTACTTCGCGATTGGTAGCAGCTGGTTCACCAATATGAAAGAATTTGATTGTTTTTACAGTGCTTAATTTTTTTAAACCAGCAATTAAAGCTTTTTTATCTTCCTTATTGCCCTCATTGGCGAGCCAGAAATATACATGATGAACGAATACGTTGCTGTTTGCCATTTTGATTGTTTTTGCTAAAATAAGTATTCAGATGCAGTTGATAATATGAATTAAATATTTTGTTTTCATCGGAATAGGGCAATGGAAAAAATCAATACTTTATCTCGCTCTATTGTTGATTTAAATTTGAAATAAATACAAATACAGTAAACCAAAGAAGCAAGCATCGTTTTATGAAGTTCAATTTCATAAATTTTATTATAAACCTCGTTTTCTTTTCGCCGCTTCTGCACTTCTTCATTATTTAACAGGAGATAAGGGAGTCAAAAAAACTTATTATGACGTATTATAGCTGCAGTTTTTATTGCGACGGTTTTTACAATTTTCCTTTCCGGTAAAAGAGGAAAAAGGAACGGGGAGAATAAATTATCTCCTGCTAAGCTATAAATGTAGTAGTATAACTTTTCTACATTATAATGGTCGGTGCCGCTTTAGCGTTCCGGCCCTATTTTCCCTATCTTCGCAACGCATCAAAATCCTGTTCCGGTAATAACGGAATGAAAACTTAAATCCGAAAACACTTCATGCTTCCTAAATACAAACGTGTTCTGCTGAAATTATCCGGAGAATCATTGATGGGTGATAAAAGTTTTGGTCTTGATCCTACAGTAATTTCCCAATATGCGCAGGATGTAAAATCCATTACTGATCTTGGTGTGCAGGTGGCGATTGTCATCGGCGGGGGTAATATTTATCGCGGCATGAATGAGGCCGAAACCGGCATAGAAAGAGCACATGGGGATTATATGGGTATGCTGGCCACCGTCATCAATGGCATGGCGCTGCAAGCCGGGCTGGAGAAAATCGGAGTGTTTACAAGACTGCAAAGCGCCATCAAGATGGAGCAGATTGCAGAACCCTATATCCGCCGCCGTGCAATGCGTCATGTAGAGAAGGGGCGTGTTGTAATCTTTGGGGCAGGAACCGGCAACCCTTATTTTACGACAGATACTGCAGGCGTGTTGAGGGCAATCGAGATAAAATGCGATGTTATCCTGAAAGGAACCAGGGTGGACGGAATTTATACTGCAGACCCGGAAAAAGACAAGAATGCAAAAAAATACCAGACCATTACCTTTCAGGAATGCCTGACGAATAACCTGCGGGTAATGGATATGACTGCTTTTACACTTTGTATGGAAAATCATTTGCCGATTGTAGTGTTTGACATGAACACACCCGGAAATCTTCGTCGCGTGGTAACCGGTGAAAAAGTAGGTACGCTGGTTACCGGTTAAAAAAATAACTGCTGCTATCGGAATTTTACTATTGAATTGTTGTTAATAATTTGTCGCCCTAACTATAGGGCTAAACCCGTATATTACCTTTAGATTTGTACAACAACCTGTTTCAGGTTAGTTTATCAATGTTTTCCTGAATTTTATTTACATCTGAGCCACTATGACTTTATCAATTGTAGAACTTATTATTCTTTTTATTTGTGCTGTTCTGGTAGGGATAACTATTCATTTTTTTATAAGCAGCCGGCGTAACCTGAAGATTTCTCCTGAGGAAACAGATAGAATGAACCGCAACATTGAGGATTGGAAATCGAAATACTTCAATGATATGGATGAAAGGGATAAACAACTTTCTGAGCTGAAGGATAAGCTGACAGAAGCCCAGGAGAACGCCAGGGAATATAAATCTGAAGCAGAGGAAATGATCCGGCAAAACAGGAAGCTGGAGGCCGAGTTTGAAGGGCATGATACAATGGATGAAGAATTTTCTGAATTAAAAAAGAGACTGGCAGATGCGGAACAGGACGCAAAAGAATACAGGCTGGAAGCAGAGAATATGATCCGCATGAACAGGAAACTACAAGGCGAATTAGATGAACTAAAAAAATCGGCGACACAGGTTACAGCTACTGTAACAGAAAAACCGGCCTATATCGATCAGCTGCGTATGGCCCAAAGCAGCCTGATGGAACATAATGAAAAAATTAACCGGTTACTGGAACAAATAGATGTTATTAAAGAAAAGGAGGAACAGCAAAAACAAATACTGGAAGAGAAAGAAGAGCTGAATAACCAATTAAATAGGCTGAAAAATGTATTGAGTGATAAAGAAAAGGAGATAAACAATATCCGCCAGAAAGAACAGCTTACGAAAGAGATGAATTCCATACTGGACAGTGCTTATAGTGAGTTTAATGTATTACAAAGTAAAATACAGAAGCTTGAAACGCAACTGAACCAATCTAAAATGCTGAATGTTGAGTACGAAGATTTGAAAGAAACGCATTATAAGCTGATCAGGGATTTTGAAGATCAGAAATCAAAACTGCAATCGCTTTCGTCAGATCATCAGCAAATATCTTTGCAGTTGGAAGAAGCTACCGATAAACTCAGGGAAGCTAATTTTCAAAGACAACAACTCCAGAAAAGGGTTTCGTACCTGGAGGAGCTGAACAATGATCTGCACGTTGTTGCAGATGCGAATAAAAAATTGGAAAGCCAATTGAGGAAAATAGGGGAACTGGAAAGTATGCTGAATGTTGTGTCGGAAGAAAGGGACAGCCTGCTACGCAAGCAAACAGATTTCAAATAGGTAAAACAGAACACTCAACTCAGACAGGGCCTTACCAATGAGGCCTTGTTTTATTTTAGACTATTTAATTTTGTACATTAAACCCGAAATATGACATTGGCAGATATCAGAAAGGACTATTTATCAAGGTCGCTATCAGAATCAGAAGTCGCCCCTGACCCCTTACAGCAATTTGATGTATGGTGGAATGAAGCGCTGAAATCGGAAATAGAAGAACCAAATGCCATGACATTGGCTACAGCCTCATCGGATGGGTTTCCGTCAGCCCGCATCGTATTATTAAAGGGGTTTGACAAAAAAGGGTTTGTGTTTTTTACTAATTATAAAAGTTATAAAGGGACACAATTGGAAGAAAACCCCAAGGCCTGTCTTGTTTTTTTCTGGAAAGAACTGGAAAGACAGGTACGCGTTACCGGTATAGTGCAAAAGGTAAGCAATGGGGTAAGTGATGCTTATTTTAAATCACGTCCTTTGGGTAGCCAGGTCGGAGCTTTGGTATCTCCGCAAAGCCAGGTGATAGAAAGCCGGCAATGGCTGGAAAAAAAATATGACGATATATCCTTTGAAGCAAAAGAATCGGATGTACAAAGACCCGCGTACTGGGGAGGCTACGTGGTAAAACCTGTAATTATTGAATTCTGGCAAGGCCGGAAAAGCAGGCTGCACGACCGTATTCAATATACACTGGAAGACAATGGCAAATGGAAAATAGAGAGGCTGGCCCCTTAAGTAATTTTATAAGAGTGATTAGTTAACGTTTGCCGGTTAACTAATCACTCCCGAATTTTTATCCTTTCTTTTTTGGCGCTGCTTTCTTTACCGTTTTCGCCGGACGGCTTTTGCCAAAAGAGCCTTTAAAAATTTTTCCTTTTTTAGTTTTTTTATCCCCTCTGCCCATATAAATTGTTTTATTTTTTTGAATAAAAATTGATCTATTGATTAAAAAAGCTCCGATACGAAAAAAAGTACGGGAGCTTTTTTAAAGAAGTTGAAAGTATTTTCAGAGCTTAGCAGATAATTCTTTACCCGCTTTAAAACGGGCTACTTTTCTTGCTTTGATTTTAATTACTTCGCCGGTTTGTGGATTGCGGCCATTACGGGCTTGTCTTTTTGAAACAGTGAATGTGCCAAAGCCCACCAATGTAACTTTACCACCGCCTTTTAATGTTTTGGTTACAGCTTCGATGAAAGAATCGAGGGAAGCATTCGCCTGTGTCTTCGTGATTCCTGCATCATCTGCGATTTTGTTGATCAATTCTGCCTTGTTCATAAGTTATTTTTTAAAGAGTTATTTTACAGAGAGGGCAAATTTATATGCTTTTGCCCTTCAACAAAATTTTTTATTATTTGCAAAAATGTGATTTATCGGGTGAAATCCGCAAGGGATAAGGGTTCTGTTAGCAGAAGATAAAACGGGCAGTTATTGGTAACCAGTTTTTTATTGCCTGAAACCCTTTGCTGTGGCCTGTTTCACAGGAATTTAATGAAAGGCTTACCAGGCAAGGGTTTCAGCAGTTATTTACATCGGGTGTAGAATGGTAATACGGACCTGATTCTTTTCCACACTTACTGCACAACCTGCATCACTGTACCAAATGTAATAAAGCGATCGCCCCATTTCAGAAATGCTTTCTTCTGGAAAAAGGTAAAATGGTCAGCAATATATTTTTGATAGCGATCAATATCAGCAGCAAAAAATTGTAGTATATAAGTTAAACCATCTGCCTCATCCTGTTCCAATAAACGAAAGAATTTATGATCTGTAAATAGCCCTGTTGCCATAACCTCAGGTATATGTTCTCTCTTTTGCCATTGCAGCCATTCTTCATGAATGCTATGATCTGCTTTCATGGTGAGATTATAAACGATCATAAAAAATAAACAGGATAAATGGTATTACAATTTTATTTCAAGATATACCGGGCAATGATCCGATTGTTTTACATCCGGATAAATCTCCGCGTTCAGTAAGTTTTTACGAAGTGGTTCTGTAACATTTATATAATCAATACGCCACCCCTTGTTCTGCAGTCGGACAGAGGGAAATCGCTGGCTCCACCAGCTGTAGCGATGTGGTTCAGGATGAAATTCGCGAAAGCTATCCACCCAACCGCTGTCAAAGAATTTATCCATCCATTTGCGCTCGTCCGGTAAAAAACCGGAGGAGTTTTTATTTCCCTTGGGATCATGAATATCAATTTCACAATGAGCAATATTATAATCCCCACATAAAATAAGCTTTGGATATTTTTTTCTTAACTCTTTCTGGAAAACAAAGAATTCATCCAGCCACTCGTATTTAAATGTTTGCCGTATATCTCCTGAAGTACCTGACGGAAAATAGGCATTTATCAAGCGGGTATCGCCAAAGTCCAGTTGTAGTACGCGGCCTTCATCGTCGCTTACTTTATGGCCCGTGCCATACTGTACATGATCCGGTTTCACATTTGTAAATACAGCAACGCCACTATATCCTTTTTTCTGTGCACTAAACCAATAATCATGATAACCCAGGTTATTGAAAAGAGAGAGATCCACATTTTCCTTTTCTGCTTTTGTTTCCTGCACACAGATTACATCAGCAGGATTTGTTTTCATCCAGTCAATCAATCCCTTTTTGATGGCAGCCCGTATTCCGTTTACATTATAGGAAATGATACGCATAAGCTTAGCAGTAACTTAGTTTTTTATTTCTCCTTTAGGGGATAGAAGTATTATTAGTTAAATTGAGCGGCAATTTACATACTAACATGGAAGCATCTGCAGAGCAAGCGCAAAAAAGAATAATTCCTGCCAAAGAACATGTGTATCTCGATGGCCCTAAGAGCCGTAGCTATGAACTGGCTTTTGCATGGCGTGTATTCTGGCAATTTATTAAAAGTTTCAGAACTCTTCATTTTGTGGGGCCTTGTATTACAGTATTTGGTTCAGCCCGTTTTAAAGAAGATCATCCTTATTATGATGTGGCCCGCGAATTTGGAAAGCGCATCGCTGCATTGGGATTTACAACTATGACCGGCGGCGGCCCGGGTATAATGGAAGCAGCTAACCGGGGTGCATTTGAAAACGGCGGTGAATCGGTAGGCTGTAATATTCAATTGCCATTTGAGCAAAAAGCAAATCCTTATGTTAATATATCTATCACCTATGAACATTTTTTTGTCCGTAAAACGATAATGGTAAAATACTCCTATGCTTTTATCATCATGCCCGGCGGCTTCGGTACCCTTGATGAATTTTTTGAAACACTTACGTTGGTACAAACAAAAACGATTACTGACTTCCCGATTGTACTCTACGGCAAACAATATCATAAGGAACTGATGGAATATATGGAATATCTTGCCATACATGGTACCATTGACCGGAAAGACCTTTCATTGGTTCTTATTACAGATAGTATAGACGAAGCAATGAAACATATTGCTACTTATATTACGGGTAATTATACAGTGAGACCCAGGAAGCGCCTATGGTGGTTATTTGAAAAAAGATAAACCTGTTTACCTAAATTCGCATTTAATTTTTTGTGACCAACTACAGGAATATTGTTTTGCTTTTGTAGTGTAGCTCCTGATAGCTATCGGGACTTAAATGTTCATTTTATTATTCAGCAAATGGTAACAAACGCTATCGACACCATTATTTTTGACCTTGGGGGTGTATTACTGGACTGGAACCCGAAATATGTTTTCACCGACACTTATTTCGATTCGCCGGAAAAAAGAGATTACTTCTTTAATAATATCTGTACAAGCGATTGGAATGAAGAACAGGACGCCGGCCGTTCTATTGTTGATGCAACACAAATGCTTGTAACCCGGTTTCCGGATTGGGAAGTGCCGATCCGGGATTATTATGGCCGCTGGACAGAAATGCTCCGGGGCCCGATACACGAAACAGTTGAGATATTCCGTGAATTGAAAGATTCAGGAAAATATAAAACCTATGCATTAACCAACTGGCAGGGTGACTTGTTTCATGTCGCATTGGTCCGGTATAATTTTTTGCATTGGTTTGATGGGCGTGTGGTAAGTGGTGATGAAAAAACAAGAAAACCTTTTCATGAATTTTATCATCGCCTGCTCGACCGGTATAACATAATACCACAAAATGCCTTATTTATCGACGATAATTTACGAAATATAAAAGCGGCAGAAGAGCTGGGAATCATTTCCATTCATTTTCATTCACCGGCGCAGTTAAGGGTGGAATTACAAAAATTTGCATTGCTGTAGCCTTGCGAATTTTTGATTTGAATTTCTTTTTATAAAATGCAAGTTCAGATGAAGCGTGAACTGGTCACGATAATTATTTTACTTTGTTTTGATATACTCCAGGCACAACAGCTGAATAAGCCAAAACCACCAAACATTCTCATTATTTTCTCAGATGATCATGCCTACCAGGCTATTGGGGCCTACGGCAATCCTTTTAATCTTACTCCCAATATTGACAGGATAGCAAAGCAGGGGGCTGTTTTTAAAAATGTTTTTGTCGCTAATTCGCTTTGTGCACCCAGCCGTGCCACTTTACTAACGGGAAAGTATAGTCATATAAATGGCCTGAAGATTAACGATATCACTAACCCTTTTAATATCCATCAGCAATTAGTGAGCCGTATTCTTCAAACTCATAATTACCAAACCGCATGGATTGGCAAGTGGCATTTGCAAACATTACCGGGAGATGCCTTTAATTATTGGATGGTACCGCCGGACCAGGGCAATTATTACAACCCGGATTTCATCAACATGCAGAACGATACAGTGCGGATGAACGGATATATAACAGAAGTAATCAGCGACCTTGTGTTTAGCTGGCTCGATAAAAGAGAAAAAGATAAACCTTTCTTTCTTGTAATTGGTGAAAAGGCAACACACCGTGAATGGTTGCCGGATATCCGCGATCTCGGCGCTTATGATACTATCAATTTCCCCCTGCCAAAAACATTTCATGATGATTATAAAGGAAGGCAAGCTGCTGCTAACCAGGATATGACAATTGCCAAAACAATGCGGTTGAAAGAAGATTTAAAAGTTCATGCGGATTATGAAAGGGATGGTACCTATAACCGTTTCACTCCTGAACAGAAAAAAGCATTCATTGACTATTACGAGGGAAAAGTCAGTAAGGATTTTGATGAGCATCAGTATACAGTTGGTGCATTGTTGCAATGGAAATATCAACGGTATTTAAAAGATTATTTAGCTGTCGCAAAATCATTGGATAGGAATATTGGTAAGGTATTGGACTACCTGGATAGAAATAATCTTACTGAAAATACAGTGGTTATTTATGCTTCAGACCAGGGTTTTTATATGGGCGAGCATGGTTGGTTTGATAAGCGATTTATGTATGAAGAATCTTTGCGCACACCTTTTATAATGAGATATCCAGGTGTAATAAATCCGGGTTCCTCAATTGATAACATGGTGGTGAATATAGATTTTGCGCCTACCATTCTTGATATAGCAGGTATAAAACCGTCAGAGGATATACAGGGGCAATCATTTTTACCCGTTTTAAAAAACAAAGAGTACAAATGGCGAAATGCTGTGTATTATCATTATTATGAGTATCCAGAACCGCATCATGTATCGCCCCATTTTGGGATACGTACCAACCGGTATAAACTGATACGCTTTTATGGCCCTGCCGACTTCTGGGAGCTATATGATTTGAAGAATGACCCTGTAGAAATGCAAAACCTATATAGTAAAAAAGAGTATCGTTCCGTTATTGCACAACTAAAAAAGCAATTGAATAGTTTGATAAAAAAATATACAGATACTGGGGCGCAAAAAATACTAAAGGCAGAAACTATAAGGTGAGCCCAAGGTTCAAGACCAGCTCTGCTGTACCAAATGCCTGTCTTGCGGTTCCTTTATAGATTTTCAATCCTGCATAACGGGCATAATCAAGTTTGCCTGCAAATTCAAGATAAACGTGATGAAAAAAAGTGGAGCGTACAGCACCTTCAACACCTGTATTCCACCCGCCTATCTGAAAATGCGGTTTATTCGCAGGCTGATCGAAAAATTTATTTTGTACATGAGGTATTACGGGGCCGATACCCGCTTTTCCTAAAAAGTCAATTTTAATATTTTCCTTTTTATTCGTATACCAATGCCAGCGCTTCATAATATTAAATAATAGAAAATTCGCCCCATTGTTCAGGAAGTAATAGGAGCTGCTATCCGGGTTTGACTCATTGGAATTATCTTTAAAAATGATACGACCATCATACGGTTTGCCGCCCATTGTACCTTTAATATGGACTTGCTGATTATCTGCAAAAATAAACTTGGTATGGTCAAAGTTTATTTCGACCCCAAGGTTGTTTTTATCATTAAAAAAATAACCGAGACGATAGTTATATTGAGGGATGCTTAGCGCTTTTGAAAAAAGGCCTTCGTCCCAGCCCTTATGATCATGGCCTTTTACGTTGATAAAATGAAAGCGGTTACCCAGTTCGGGTTGATACACTTTTATGGTGCTGTTGGTATACCATTCTGTATTATACCCCCATGAAAGATATAACTCTCCTCTTTTTTTCTTTTTTACTTGCGCTGATGTAATGAAGGGAAAGCAAAATAGTAACACTATACTGCCGGTCAATGAAACACACTTCTTCATATCAAGTCTCTGATTTTTTGCGGTGCAAAGGTAATTGTTTGAATTTATAAGCGGCGAAAGTACTGTAATCCTTATGCGAACAAAATGAGTTTTGTCAATGAATTCAAAATGTCCAATATTCCCTTTTTTTAAAGTTAATTATAGCAGACCCATCAACTCCAATTTGTTTTCCCGATGATCCATTTCCCTGGCTTATGCTTCAGGATTAGTCCTTTGTCAATAATACCCCCTTCCCTGATGCCGGTAATGGCATTGGCTAATTTTTTGGTAGCATAGATAGTTATTTTGCTTCCCTTAATTTACCACTTTACAGGTTGCGATACAACGATTGTATTCCAAATCACACTACTTGAAAAGGTAAGTGCCGGAGTGAACAATTTGTGCTTTACAACAAACCGATAAAAGAACGGCTAAGACAAAAAAATAAGATTTTATCTATTTGAAAAAAGGCATCAAAAGTAATCCTGTAAAATTATTCCAATATTGGCCGCAACCATCTTTCCGCTTCTTCAATGCTCATCCCTTTTCGTTGCGCATAGTCATCCAGTTGATCTTTTTGTATTTTGCCAACACCAAAATACTGGCTTTGCGGATGACTGAAATACCAACCGCACACAGATGCGGCCGGGTACATCGCTAGTGATTCAGTAAGATGAATGCCCGTGGCTTCTTCACCACCCAATAGTTCGAAGAGTTTATATTTTTCAGTATGATCGGGACAGGCCGGATAACCCGGTGCAGGCCGGATACCTGTATATTGTTCTTTAATTAATTCTTCATTTGTAAGGCTTTCATCTTTTCCATAGCCCCAGAATTCTTTTCTTGTTCTTTCGTGCAGGCATTCCGCAAATGCTTCTGCCAGGCGATCAGCCAAAGCCTGCAACATGATTTTATTATAATCATCTAAAGCCTCTGCAAATTTTTTGATATGCGGTTCAATACCTTTTATAGTTACAGAGAACGACCCAATAAAGTCCTTTTTGCCTTTTTCTTTAGGCATAATAAAGTCTGATAATGCAAGATTGGGATGGCCTGCTGCCTTTTTAATCTGCTGTCTGAGGGATTCTAATTTAATATTTGCTTTTTCATATTTCACTTCAATGGTATCCGGTGCTATAGTATTTGCTTGCCAGAAACCAATCACTCCCTGGGCAGTTAACCATTTTTCATTTACAATCTTATCCAGCAAATCGTTTGCGTCGTTGTAGAGCTTGGCCGCCTCAGTACCAACCGTTTTGTCTGTCAATATATCCGGGAAATTGCCATGTAGTTCCCAGGAAATAAAAAACGGTTTCCAGTCAATATATTTTCTTATTTCCTTAAGATCGTAATCGTTGAAGACCTTTGTGCCGGTGAAGGAAGGAACAGGTACTGTATAGTTATCCCAATCGATTTTAGCCTTATTGTCTTGGGCATCAGCAAATGAAATATATTGTTTTACCGGTTTTTTATTGGCAAAATCATCGGCCAGTTTTTTGTACTCTGTTTTTATGCTAGTTAAAAAGTCTTTCTTCTGTTCATTACTTAATAGTGAACCGGCTACGGTAACACTACGGCTTGCATCCAGCACATGCACCACGCCGTTATCATATTGCGGAGCGATTTTTACTGCTGTATGCATCCGTGAGGTTGTAGCACCTCCAATCAATAATGGTTGTTTCATGTCCCTCCTTTTCATTTCATGGGCAACATGCACCATTTCGTCTAAAGAAGGGGTAATTAAACCGCTTAGGCCAATAATATCTGCATTCTCTTTTTCTGCCGTTTCCAGGATCTTATCAGTTGGTACCATTACGCCAAGGTCAATGATATCATAACCATTACATCCTAGTACAACACCGACAATATTTTTACCAATATCGTGAACATCACCTTTAACAGTCGCTAATAATATTTTGGGGGCATTACCATTTTCCGCCACCGGATTTTTTTTCTTTTCTTCTTCGATAAATGGGGTCAGCCAGGCAACAGATTTTTTCATTACCCTCGCGGATTTTACAACCTGCGGCAAAAACATTTTCCCTGCACCAAATAAATCTCCCACTACACCCATACCATCCATCAATGGTCCTTCAATTACTTCCAGCGGTTTGGGATATTTTAGCCTGGCTTCTTCAGTATCTGCTTCTATATAGTCTGTTATGCCGTTTACCAATGCATGTTTCAATCGTTCTTCAACAGAAGTATTTCTCCATGCATCATCTTTCTTTTCTTCTTTTCCTTTTGCTTTTACTGTTTCCGCAAAAGCAATAAGTTTTTCTGTGGCTTCATTATTTGTATTGTTCCGGTTGAGAATTACATCTTCACAAAGTTGCCTTAGTTGTGGTTCTATTTCATCATACACCACCAACTGACCGGCATTCACAATGCCCATATCCATACCGGCTTTGATCGCATAATAAAGGAATACGGAATGCATGGCTTCACGTACCGGTTCATTGCCGCGGAATGAAAAAGAGAGATTGCTGACACCACCACTGACTTTTGTCAATGGCATCAATTGCTTTATTTTTTTGGTTGCTTCTATGAAATCGACGCCATAGTTATTATGTTCTTCTAACCCGGTGGCAATAGCGAAAATGTTGGGGTCAAAAATGATATCCTGGGGATCGAAACCTACCTTCTCTGTCAGTATCTTATAAGCCCGGTGGCAAATCTCTACTTTCCGCTGTTCTGTATCGGCTTGCCCTTTTTCGTCGAAAGCCATTACGATAACCGAAGCACCATAGCTCTGGCAGATAATTGCTTGTTGAATAAATTTCTCTTCTCCTTCTTTCATGGAAATGGAGTTGACGATACATTTACCCTGTACACATTTCAATCCTGCTTCAATGATTTCAAATTTCGAGCTATCCACCATGATGGGGATCTTCGCTATATCCGGCTCGCTTTGAAGAAGATTTAAGAAAGTAGTCATGGCCTGCACTCCGTCCAGCAGTGCATCATCCATATTCACATCCAGTATTTGAGCGCCATTTTCCACCTGCTGGCGGGCAACACTCAGCGCTTCCTCATATTTATTTTCTTTAATAAGCCGTGCAAATTTTTTAGAGCCGGTAACATTGGTCCGTTCACCCACATTTACAAAATTTGTTTCAGGGCGAATAACAAGTGGCTCTAATCCGGAAAGTCTTAAGTAAGGTTTTATTACAACAGTATCCTGCATCTATATTTTCTTTTTGGACAATAAATTCCGTAAGTACGAGAAGTTATTGACAATAAGAATGGCGATGGCTGCTATTAACAGGATTTTTTCCATAATGAAGATGGTACAAAATACAGTTTTCTTTAGCGATTTGCCAATTCTTTTTCAATAACCGGTAACGGTCTTGGTTTAATATTTTTTACATGTTCTGCAATATGCCGGATATGGTCTGGTGTAGTTCCGCAACAGCCACCGACAATATTTACAAAACCTTCTTTGGCCCAATCTTCCAGGTAATGCCCGGTATCTTCGGGTCTTTCATCATATTCTCCCATTGCATTGGGCAGCCCGGCATTCGGATAAGCCGAAACATAGCAGGATGATATCTGTGAAAGCTCTTCGATATAAGGGCGCATTTCTTTGGCACCTAAAGCACAGTTCAAACCAACACTCAGTGGTTTGGCGTGGGCAACAGAAGTATAGAAAGCTTCCAGCGTCTGACCACTCAATGTTCTGCCCGAAGCATCAGTAATAGTACCACTGATCATAACAGGCAAAGGCTCTTTTTTTATATCCCTGAAATATTTCTTGATCGCAAATATGGCGGCTTTTGCATTTAATGTGTCGAAGATGGTTTCTATCAACAGTAAATCTACACCTCCATCTACCAAACCTTTTACCTGTTCATAATAAGCATCTACAACTTCATCAAATGTTACAGCGCGGTAACCAGGGTTGTTTACATCCGGTGATAACGATAATGTTTTATTTAAAGGCCCGATGGCGCCTGCCACAAAACGAGGCTTTGAAGGATCCTTCTTTGTATACTCGTCTGCTGCTTTCCGTGCGATTTTTGCACCTTCTACATTGATTTCATAAACATAGGGCTGTAGTTCGAAGTCGGCCTGTGGTATGGATGTAGCAGCGAAAGTATTTGTTTCAATAATATCGGCACCGGCTTCCAGGTATTCGCGATGAATGCCTTCGATGATTGCTGGCTGTGTAAGATTTAGAATATCACTGTTGTTCTTTACATCAATCTTCCAGTCCTTAAAACGTTCACCCCGATAAATAGCTTCTGTAGGCTTGTGACGCTGTATCATCGTACCCATGGCCCCATCTATGATCAGGATGCGTTGTTTTAATAAGTCACGAATGTTTGGCATAATTGATCTCCTCCTCCCGACTTCCTGCGAAGGTGGCAACCGACCCAGCCCCCTTTATCAGGAAAGTCTTTTTTATTTGCCTGAACCATATTTTGATAATTTAAAGATTTACCGGTGAAATCCCTGGGATCTTTAAATCTACCTATCCCGATAACAGTCGGGACCAGGATCAGACAAAATGATGAATAGAATTACAGAACGTCAAGTACCTGCGTTCGGCGAAATAAAAGATAAAAACAGCGATAAAGCTGATTTTATCATTATTCAACTTATAAACGTTGGAAAA
>JAFDYH010000040.1:6700-33491 GCA_018267535.1 Bacteroidota bacterium | reverse complement strand
GCCTTTGCTTTTACAAGACTATCCATTTCTCTGCCCAATACATTCACCTTCATCAATTTTTCATTTCCTTTACTCATAAATTCTTTCAGGGAAGAAGTTGCGGGAGAGCCTTCTACTTTAGCGAGGTCTGTTTTATTATTAAAATCAGCTTCTACTGTAATTTTTGAAGCATCATTTATTATAGGCAAGAAAGGATACACATCATTGTCTAAGTAGAGGTTAAACAATGTTTCTTCTTTCGGATTTGCTTTCAGGGTAAAAGAACCATCTTTCCCCAACACCATCGAATCAACCAAAATCCGCTGTGCGCCTGCCATTGGTGTTTCTTCCAGGTATATTTTTTTTGCATTATTGTTTTTAATCGTTCCTGTTATTGTAAACGACTTTTTTGAGTCACTACCACAGGAAATCACACTCACTGCAACCAATAATACCACGGCATATCGAAGCATACGGAATAGTTTTATTATGAATTTAATTTTTCTGTTAACAGGTCATTGGTCAGTTTTGGGTCGGCTTTCCCTTTTGATAATTTCATCACTTCACCAACAAATAACGACAACAGGCCTTTTTTTCCCTTTTTGTATTCTTTTACCTTATCTGCATATTTTGAAATGACCTGTTCGATAATAGGCTCAATAGCAGAAGCATTGCTTTCTTGTAAAAGATTCAGTTCAGTTGCCAGTTGAAGGGGTTCCTTTGAGGCATCTCCAAGCAAAGCATTCAATAACTTTGTGGACGCAACTGTAAAGCTAACCTTATTATTATTCACTAACTGGATCAGGGCCGACAACCTTTCCGGTTTTAACGGGAAATTTTCAATTTCATTGCCATTGTCATTCAGCCATGATTTAACGGGACCGGCCATCCAGTTGGCTGAGGCTTTGTAATCTCTGGCGAAAGTAACCAGGTCTTCAAAATAATCAGAAAACGATTTTTCTTCTGTTAGTATAACAGCATCGTACTCGGAAAGCTTATATTCATTCACATACTTGCTGATCCTTTCCGTATGTAATTGCGGGATCTCTCTCCTTATCCTTTCTATAAACTCTTCCTCCAGGTTAAATGGCGTCAGGTCTGGCTCCGGAAAATAACGGTAATCATCCGCATCCTCTTTATCCCGGATGGCGAATGTTGTACCATTACCTGCATCAAAACTTCTTGTCTGCTGAATAATAGTCTCTCCTTTTTCAATCAAACCAATTAAGCGTTCCGCTTCAGTTTCGACAGCCCTTCTGGCATTTCTGATCGAATTCAGGTTTTTTACTTCCACTTTAGTCCCGAGTTTTTCATCTCCTTTTCTGCGTACAGAAATATTTACATCACAGCGTAAACTACCTTCTTCCATATTGCCATCGCAGACACCGAGATAGCGAACTATTTTCCTTATTTCTGTCAGATAGTTATATACTTCCTCGGCACTTCGCAAGTCTGGCTCGCTTACAATTTCGATCAGGGGGGTGCCAGCGCGATTATAATCTACACAGGTATTATGAATATCCGCATCGTGTACACTTTTCCCTGCGTCTTCTTCCAGGTGTATCCTGTTTAGCCGGATGAGTTTTGCGCTATTACCACTTTTGATTGTGATAAAACCTGACTTGCAGATCGGCGTAGTATGTTGCGATACCTGGTAACCTTTTGGTAAATCAGGATAAAAATAGTTTTTGCGGGCAAAGTAATTATAGCGTTCAATCTCGCAATGACAGGCAAGGCCCATTTTTACAGCACATTCAATAGCCCGCCGGTTCATCTTTGGTAAAGTACCGGGATGACCTAATGTTATTGGACTCACCTGTATATTCGGTTCCTGACCGAATGCAATGCTGTCACCACAAAAGAGTTTACTTTTTGTCAACAACTGGGCATGCACTTCCAAACCAACCACTATTTCGTATAAATCCTTAGTACTCATTTTTTCAAGAACGCAAAAATAGCCGTTTTATGGCAGTATAACAGGGCTAAGTGGCCAGGCATAAAGCTTCCTTTTACAAAAAAAGCTTCCCGGGTAAGGAAGCCTTAATAGACCTTAATTACTGATTTAATTTTTAGGCTTTTCGCCTCCTTTCTCATTATACTTCTTCTCTGCTTCCTTTGCCTTTGCAAAATCGAGCACTACTCCATTTATACAATAACGTAAACCTGTGGGCGGTGGGCCATCTTCAAAAACATGGCCGAGATGTGATTTGCAACGACCACACATCACTTCTGTACGGCTCATACCATAAGAATTATCAGGTGCATAAATAATACTCGATTTACTGATCGGTTCATAAAAGCTGGGCCAGCCGCAGCCGCTTTCAAATTTTGTATCACTTTTGAACAATGCGTTACCGCAAACAGCACAGTAATAAGTTCCCACATCAAAAAAACTTTCATACTTACTTGTCCATGGCCTTTCAGTACCTTTTTGCCTGGCTACATTATATACATCTCCTGGCAATATTTTCTTCCACTCTTCATCTGAAAGGGCAATTTTTGATGTATCCGTATTGGAATAAACAGGATTGTTTTTCTTAGTGCTGTCCATTTTTTCTATGTTTAGTTTCGACTTATTCTGCGAATAACTGCATTGCTGTAAACAGGCTGCCGCAAAAATTAAGATAAAATATCTGGAAATCGTTTTCATTGATTATTCTGTTAAACAAATCTACGGCTTTAGGGTTCAGATGGTTTGCCGCATTAGCGACAAACTGATCCGTCTTAACATTTCTTTGAAAAAGAAGCCTTTAAATTGAATTCATTCAAATATATACAGGGTTGTCCTTTTTACCCGATTGACCATTATATTTGTTATTCACCAAGATTAGCAGCGCCCATGTTTAATTTGATTTTATTTGGCCCTCCCGGCAGTGGTAAAGGTACTCAATCTGAAAAGCTTGTGGAGAAATATGGATTAATCCATCTTTCAACAGGTAACCTTCTAAGGGAAGAAATTGCCAATAAAACACCTCTCGGACTTGAAGCCAAGAAGTTTATGGACCAGGGGCAACTCGTTCCGGATGAAGTAGTAATAGGAATGATTGATTCAAGTATCGAACATCATAAAGAAGCACCTGGTTTTCTTTTTGACGGTTTTCCCCGTACAGTAGCACAGGCCCAGGCTTTGGATAAGTTGCTCGCCCTGAAAAAAAGTGAAATTGACGTTGTTCTTGCCCTGGAAGTAGGTGAAGAAGAACTGGTAAGCCGTTTATTAAACAGAGGTAAGACTTCTGGCAGGTCGGACGATTCCGACGAAAAAGTAATCCGTAAACGCTTTTCTGTTTATAGCAATGAAACCTCACCTGTTGCTGACTATTACAAAAAGGCACACAAGTTTAAAGTAATCGCCGGCGAGGGTTCTGTGCATGAAATTTTTGCAGCACTCAGGCAGGCCATCGATGTATCAATGGCATCATAAACAGATCTGTCCTGATAGATTATACCAGTACAGATCTGATAGTGCTTTACTTTTTAAACAAAGAATCTGCTTTTCGTAAAGAAGATAGCATTACTTCTTTTACAGCAGCGATCTTTTTCTTTTCCGACTCCAGATACAGTCCCCGGTTAGCACTTTTTGTAGCTGTATCATAATTGAACTCTTCCATCCATTTATTCATACTATAGTCGGCATACCTTAATTGCTCCGCTAATGAATCAAGTTTCACCCTGTAAGCCGTTGCGTCCTTTTTCAGTTTTTCAGGCATTTTATTGATTGAATCAATCGCCGACTGTACCTTTTTTTGCACGTTTGGTATCCGGTTCATTTTAGCCATTGCAAAATCGTGACCATCCATTACATCTTTAAACAAACTGTCTTCGTGCGTCTGCGGCTGATCTGGAGGGCTTGAACTTTTATTTTCAGTATTGTTACACGCTGTAAATAATGTACCAATCAATATTATTGCCAGGAAGGATTTCATGTATATTAATAATTTAATTAAGACTATCGGTTTTCAAAACGCAAATGTAATGTGCATCATTCCTTTCAGCTTTGCTTTTGTTTGACCATCCGCAAAATTTTGTGATAAGGGAGCCTGAATATTTACCCCGACATTGATCTTATTTATAGCAAGTTCAATTCCGGCAGCTGCCATCATTAAATGTCCCCCGGTCAGCTCTACTTTTTGATTCTTCAGGTCGTTGATGGCTGCCTGTTCATATAAGAGGCCTGCATTCGGCATAATCACTGATTTACCAGAGTTAATAGAATAAAAAACAAAACTGTTAGCTGAAAAGCGATTTCCGAATTTGTAGTCATCTTTATTTGCCGTATTTATTTTATAACTGGCGTTGGTACTTACTCCTAATTTGGCGATGCGGACTGTATAGTTGGCGTTCAATAAAAAATCAGTGCTGCCGGAACCAACCTGGGAATTCGCAATTGAAGCCAGATCTGGATCAGTATAGTCTGCAGAAAACCTGCCTGTAGGTAGTTTTAGTCCCCCTCCAATCCAAATCTGGTGCGAAGTGCTACCGGCAACTTTGCTCAGCAACTTATAATTCACCAGTAAGCTGATATCTCCAATACCGCTCTGGTTGGTAACTCCTTCATCAGAATTCTGATGTACAATATTGTAGGGCACAAAGGCCAGCAATTGCCAACGTTTGCCAATATTCCAGCCGCCCCATAACTCAATAGTTTGATAAAAATCTTTACTGAATTGATCGGGGGCATCTTTAAGCACAGTTCTGAAACTGCTGAACCGGTATCGGGCCCCTATGAACTGATGATTAAACTGGGGTAGTAAACCGATATAATGATTACCTACACCGCAACCACATATTTCACATGCGTTAACAGTTGATGCGAATATGACAATACTAAGAAGAGTGATTCTGATCTTTCTCATAATTGAAGTTGATAAATAAATAATTTGCTTATAAGCATTTCCCTGCTGATAAACAGTTTGCAATAAATAGTAACGGAAAGATCAGGCAGAAGGGGGATGAAAGACAGAAATATAGTCACCGCTTACCTCATTCTCCATATATAGAATATATTTTGGGGAGCTTTCGCAAGAAGTTAGCTGAATGGTAGCAAAAAAAGATTTTGAAGAAATAACCTCGTTTTTGTTTTCCGGTTTACGTTCAGGGTTTTGGTTATCCTTGTTTTCTTCCTGTTTGATTTTTTTTGCAAGCACACATTTACCATCACAATGAAGCATAGGGCGATACCTGTTTTCGCAAAGTGTAGCCACTATTTTTTTTTGATTAACATAAAAGCTGAAAACAATAAACGTATTATTGAAGGATTGCACTGCAAAAGCAGCCAGTAGCAGAAATGCGAAAACCTTTTTCACGAACGGGCAAAAGTAATAAGGATACAACAGATAAAATATGATCAAACGCATTTTAAATAAATAATTCCTGAATACAATTAAATTAATTTCGTTCTGAACATATAGCTTGTTGTATGACAAAACTTGGAAATTATATCGCAGGTAACTGGATAACCGGCGACGGAGATGGCCAGTTATTATATAATGCAGTAACCGGAGAGGCCATTGCTTCAGCCACAACAAAGGGAATCGATTTTAATAAAGCACTGGAGTATGGAAGGAAAAGAGGTAATCCTGCATTAAGAAAAATGACCTTCCATGAAAGAGGGAGAATGCTGAAAGCTTTGGCAGCTCATTTATTGGCTCAAAAAGAAAAGTTTTATTCAATCAGTTATTTAACAGGAGCTACCAAAGCTGATAGCTGGGTCGATATTGAAGGTGGGATTGGCAATTTATTCAGCAATGCCTCCCTTCGTAGAAAATTTCCTGATCTTCCCTACTGTACGGATGGAGAACCAGTGCCATTAAGTAAGAATGGAAATTTCATGGCACATCATTTATTGGTTCCTAAAGAAGGGGTGGCGGTACACATTAATGCTTTTAATTTTCCAGTATGGGGTATGCTGGAGAAATGTGCTGTGAACTGGCTGGCGGGAATGCCTGCAATGGTAAAGCCTGCAACTATTACATCTTATCTTACAGAAGCCGTAGTAAAAGAAATTATCTCTTCCGGCATTTTACCGGAAGGTGCCTTGCAGCTTATCTGTGGCAATGCCGGTGATATATTGGATCATGTCCAATCGCAGGACGTGGTTACATTTACCGGCTCTGCATCTACCGGATTATTATTAAAATCAAATAAACAGATACTGGCAGAAAATATTCCATTCAACATGGAAGCTGATTCACTCAACTGTATTGTGTTGGGAGAAGATGTAAAACCCGGCATGCCGGAGTGGGATATATTTTTAAAGGAAGTAAGAAAAGAAATGACGGTAAAGGCTGGCCAGAAATGTACCGCAATCCGGAGGATATTTGTTCCGGAAAATAAAATTGAGGATGTATCAATTGCATTGGGAAAAGCCTTATCTCAAACTGTTATTGGCAACCCATTAAATGAAAAAGTAAGAATGGGTTCACTGGCCGGACAAACACAAAGGACGGAAGTAAAAGAGCGGGTGCAAAAATTATTGGCGGTTTCGCAAATAATATACGGATCCTTAGATAGTGTGGAATTAATAGATGCCGATATAAACAAAGGCGCTTTTATTTCACCATTATTATTACTGAGTGAAACCCCCTTTGCCAATAATGAGCCGCATGAAATAGAAGCATTTGGCCCGGTTGCTACAATTATGCCTTATAAGAATATGGATGAAGCTATTGAATTGAGTAAAAAAGGGAAAGGCTCATTGTGTTCTTCCATAGTTACCGCGAACAAAACAATTGCCATGCAATACGTGCTGGGTTCAGCTACTCATCATGGCAGAATTTTAATATTGAATAATGATTGTGCAAAAGAAAGTACCGGGCATGGTTCTCCTTTACCCATGCTTATTCATGGCGGCCCCGGCAGGGCCGGTGGTGGTGAAGAAATGGGGGGAATAAGGGGGGTAAAACATTATATGCAAAGAGTGGCGGTACAGGGGTCACCCACAAGTATAACCGCCGTTACGCAGGTATACCAGCAATACGCCAAAGGAAATACAGACATCGTACATCCCTTTAAAAAATATTATGAAGAATTGAATATCGGCGACCAGTTGGTTACTGATAAAAGAATCATAACAAGTAAGGATATTGATGAGTTTGCAGCGCTAAGCGGCGATCATTTTTATGCACATGATAAAAAAACTGACTTTACCGGAACTATGTTTGAACAACAGGTGGCGCACGGATATTTGATGATGAGTATTGCTGCCGGGTTATTTGTGGATAGTTATGAAAAGAATCCCGTATTATTAAACTACGGCATTGATGAACTCCGGTTTACAAAACCCGTTTATCCTGATGCCAAAGTTTATGTGCGGTTTACCTGTAAAGAAAAAATACCCAATGATAAAAAAATAATTGACAAACCGGAAGATTTTAAAAAAGGAGATGATATCGAAAAAGGGATAGTAAAATGGCTGGTTGAGATATTAGATGAAAGCGATGATCCGGTTATAGGAATAGCGACTATTTTGACTATGGTAAAGAAAAAAGGTTAAAAAATTAAAGAAATTCAATCCATTTTGTTTTCAATAATTTTGATAGAAATAGAAATTAAATTTATTCTTTAATCGCTTAGCATGATACATGAATTTAAAGATGGCTATGTAAAAGTGGAGCACCATCATGGCGTTACAACAATAGAATTTTTTCATCCGCAAAGCAATTCATTGCCGGCAAAAATTCTTGATGAACTGGCTCAATCCATTCACCGTGCAGGAAATGATGAAGAAACAAAAGTAATTATACTGCGCTCTGCAGGAGATAAATCATTTTGTGCCGGCGCTTCATTTGACGAACTGATCGCTATAAAAAATGAAGATCAGGGTTTGCAGTTCTTCAGTGGTTTTGCTCATGTAATAAATGCAATGCGCACCTGCCCTAAGTTTATAATTGCCCGTATTCATGGTAAATGTGTTGGTGGTGGCGTTGGTATTGCCGCCGCCGCAGATTATGCTATTGCAGTTGAAGAAGCAGAGATAAAACTGAGTGAGCTTTCAATCGGTATCGGGCCCTTTGTAGTAGGACCCGTAGTGGAAAGAAAGATTGGGATATCTGCTTTTTCTCAATTGGCCATCGATGCCACACTCTGGCGTAATGCAGATTGGGCAAGAAGAAAAGGGTTGTATGCAGAACTGCATCCATCTATAGAGAGTATGGATGAATCTTTATCAAGGCTTGCCGACGTATTAATGCATTCCAGCCCGCGGGCGATGGAAGAAATGAAGAAGATATTCTGGAAAGGAGCAGAGAATTGGGATAAATTATTAATAGAAAGAGCAGCGATAAGCGGACGATTGGTATTAAGCGAGTTTACCAGGCAAGCCATTGAAAAATTCAAGAAAAAATAGAGTGTTAGTCAATTCAAAAGCCGCAGTAAAAGAAGATTTTCCCCGGTTTACTAAAGATAATTTTTTGAGCCTTTGCGATAAAATTGCAGTAACTGACGCCGCCCTTAAATCAATTATTGAAACATATGGCTATCCACCAATGTGGACCCGCTCCAACAGTTTCGTCACACTTATCCATATTATTTTAGAACAGCAGGTTTCACTTGCATCAGCAAAAGCAGCTTTTATTAAATTAAAAGAAAAAGTTGGAAGAATTACTCCCCAAAAATTATTGGCTTTATCAGATGCAGAAATGAAAGCCTGTTATTTCAGCAGGCAGAAAACAACCTACGCCAGGAATCTTGCAACTGCATTGCTTTCAAAGAAAATAAATTTAAAGAAATATTATCGTCACCATGATGATGATGTCCGTGAGCAGTTAACACAGCTAAAAGGTATTGGTAACTGGACAACAGATATTTATCTTTTATTCGCTTTGCAGCGAACCGATATTTTTCCAACAGGTGACCTGGCGATGGTCAATGCACTAAAGGAAGTGAAAGGTTTGAAAAAAACTATCAGCAAAGAAAAAATTATTAAAATAGCGAAAGGCTGGCAGCCCTATCGTTCCATGGCAACAATGCTTTTATGGCATTATTATATTCAGACCCGGAATATAAAATTGTAAAAAGCATTCCGGTTTCCCGGCACAGTCAACTGATTAACTTACATTCAATTTACGAATGAATAACCCTGTAAAATATTATGAGCTCTGTATTCTAATACCTTGCTATAATAATTTATCAGGTTTAATAAGATCTGTTGAAAGCATTTTTTACGACAAGGGGAAATACCTGATAGTTATAGTGGATGATGGAAGCACTGAAAAGATCAGCGAAGAATTAATTATAAAAAAAGAGGCCACCGCCCATCCGGTCCATTTGCTAAGGCTCACGGAAAATAAAGGCATAACGGTTGCTTTGAATACCGGTCTGCAATGGATTATCAGCTCTGTTAGATGCGATTATATCGCCAGGTTAGATTGCGGAGATACCTGCCATCCTCAACGTTTTTATAAACAAACAGAATATTTGAGATCAAACACGGATGTAATTTTGCTGGGTAGTTGGTGTTATTTTCAAAATCCGGAAAAAAGTATTACGCTCAAACACAAGACCCCTTGCGATCATCGATCGATAGCCAAAACCCTGTATTTCACGAATGTTTTTATTCACCCAACAATTGTCATCAGGTCTGAAATCTTAAACAAAATCGGATTATACCCCGAAACCTATCCACATGCTGAAGATTATGCATGGTTCTGGATGATTGCTGACTATGGAAAAACAGCGATCCTTCCTCTGTATCTGGTTGTTTGTGAACTCAATATGAAGGGAATTTCATATACGAACAGAATCCAACAATTACAAAGCAGGATGGCCATCATTAAAAAATTTGGTCATAAATTTGCGTTGAAAAAATTGGCAATAATCAAAACCTGGCTTCTTATGAAAATTCCATACTCTATCATCTTAAATATTAAGAGGTTAATCTCTTAATATAGTGCAACATACTCCGGGTATCGGTTGTCATAATGATTTTCTTGCCATCAGACTTATACTAAACCAAACCGCTTCACGTTTAGGTTTGTGTGCAATGACTTAGCGGTCAAACTTGCTGCTTTTGAGCTGGTTGTAACGAAAATAATTGTTTACACTTACGTGTTTCTATGAAAATTGTACATGTCATTGAACCTTTTGCTTCTGGTGTTGCTTTCTTTGTAAAGTCACTGGCTGAAACTATGCCAGATGATACCCATATTGTAGTGCATGGTGAGCGCAAAGAAGTAATGAGTGCGGCGGAAGTAAAAAAATTATTTCCCCAGGAAAACGTACGCTTCGTGCGGTGGAAATCCGCAAACCGTTCTATAAACCCGCTAAAAGATTTAAAAGCTCTCCGCGAATTATACATTATACTTCGTCGTTTAAAGGAGAATAATTTTATTGATGCAGTTCATCTGCATTCATCAAAAAGTGGGTTTTTAGGGCGCCTAGCCGGCAGAATGGCGGGAATAAGAAACGTTATTTATACACCACACGGCGCTTCCTTTTTATCCGGCAAAAACATATTGGTAAGAACTTTCTACAGGCAACTGGAAAAATTAGGAAGTACATTAGGCGGTAAAATTGTCTGTTGCTCTGAATCGGAGTTTGAAGCGTTTAAAAAAATTGGCATTAAAGCTTCTTTTATAAACAACGGTGTAAGCATTTCCAATAAAAAGTCTAAACCCTTCGAAAAAGACAAAAACAGGTTCACTATTGTTACCAGCGGGCGAATTGTTTCACAAAAGAACCCAGCCCTTTTTAATGAAATAGCCCATTATTTTCAGGAGTTGAGCCAATTTGAGTTTGTATGGATCGGAGACGGTGATGAAAGAGGCTTTCTTGCCTCTGATAATATCAAAGTAACAGGCTGGCAAAATGAGGCTGAAGTCAGGAACATGATTGAAAATTGTGATGTGTATTTATCAACCTCACAATATGAGGGATTGTCTTTTACTGCATTGCATGCATTATCGTATAATAAACCTGTATTACTTAGTAATTGTGTGGGAAACAGGGATGTTGTAATACCAGGGATGAACGGAGACCTGTTTGATAATAAAGACCAGGCAATCAGCATGATCCTTAAATATTACAATAATAAGGATATGCTTTCAGTAATGGGTGAATACTCCAGGGAACTGTGTGAACAGGAGTTCGACAGGGATAATAATTATACCGGTTACCGGGATATTTATAAAGTCATTCCGGGTGGACTTGGATTTAATGATCAATTAAGTATTGCCTAAACCAGAGAGAATGAGAAACAAAATTTTACCGGAAATACAGGAAGACAGGGTACTGTCTGTTGAGTATGTAAGCAATCTTCTCGAACAGATAGACCAAAAAATGGACGAAGAGATAGGATACAAACAGCAAACAATTACCCGGCAGGAAAACGAAATCCAAAAGCTTCGTTCTATAATTGACGAAAAAAATACTGTTATCAGGGATACCGCTGATAAGCTGCAGGAATGCCAACGCTCCAGTGAAGGTAACCGCCAGCTCATTAATAAACTTCTCGCCGATATAGACCGCCTCAAACAGGATATAGAATGGTATAAGCGTACCTATGTTTACAGAAGCTTTTTAGGTACAATTAAGCAAAAATTGTTTGGTAACAATGAATAAGAATTTTTCATAGTTAAACAATTTCACCCCTGGCGTTGATAGTTTCTAGCTGACTAGTTAAATAGACCCGGCGCTTCCATTTGCCAACTCAACGGGTGAATAATACCCCGCATAAATGATCGTGAGTAGACAAAAGATAATCATAAGAAGTATCTGAAGTTGAACCATCTTCCCAATTAAGCTTTGAAGGTTTTAAGTTTCTTGTTCTTAAAAAATTCACCAGATCTGAAATGTTTACGCCCTGACCACTGAATTGACCATTGTCCCATTCCAAGAGAATTTTTACAGAAGGATTATTTCTGATGATACCTTCCGCACCTCTCAATACTTTAAACTCGGCTCCTTCAACATCAATTTTAATGAAATCTACCCGGTGATTGGCAAGATAGCTGTCAAGTGTTTTGGTTTTTACCTTTAGAACTTCCATAGTATTAATCAACTGTTCATCTTCAGCTGTCGTATAAAACTGGGAACCTCCAAAACGGTACTTGTAACTTTTAAAGCTTACTTCCTCTTCCTTATCACTGATTGCAATATGGTTAAGAGATACTGCTCCTTGATCGACCCAGTTGGCCATCATGTTCTTTTGCAACAAAACAAAAGCATTAATATTAGCCTCAAAAGAAAAAACGCGACCCCCTTTGCTACCATTGATTCGTTTAGCCATCAGGCAGGAATAATAACCGAAATTCGCCCCAACGTCTACAAACACTGAATCTTCTTTAACATTATTTAAAAAGTATTTTGTTAGCTCACTTTCATAAACGCCATGAATAATAAAATGGGGGGCCATTGTGCAATCATAACTGCTTACAAGATACATTACATCATAAAACGACTTTGTCAGGACAGTTCCATCACCCATATAAACCGCAAATGGAGTGTGGCTGTAATTTTTATGATGAATAAGTTCTTCTTTAACAATTTTTCTGATTATTTCTTCTATCATAAATATTATTTGGACAAAAAAACTGATTCTTTTGGAAACAAGTGAAATTCGGTACAATTACTTTTCAGATAATCTATATCTCGAGGCTGCATAACACCCCAACGAATACCCTGCCAAAATCCTTTTCTTAACATTTTTCGGTATCGCTTATAATCGGCCCGATCGATTTTTCCTTCTTTATATGCCTTTCCAACCTCTATAAAAAAATGTTTTTTCCTAAAACCGGTTAAAACCCGAATCAGGCGGATAATCATTAAATCATGCCCGTTTTTCAGGCAATAAAAAGTATCTGACCTTGCGATTATATCCCATCTGATTTCAAAAGCACTTTTTCTCATGTTGCTGGGCGCTTTAAAATGTCGGATGTAACTAATTGGGCTATTTGCTATATAATAGCCCTTTCTTGCAAGTCGGATACACATATCAGTCTCATCTAGGTAATAAATAAATCGTTCATCAAAACCACCAATGTCATAAAGCGCTTTTTTGGATGTGACATTGTTCCCCCCTGGTACACCTTGTACCCAACGTTTACCATCAAGAATATGGGTTTTCAGTTCCTCTTCGCGAAAGATTTGCATCCCATAATCTGAAGTCGCTCCATTCTTGAATTCATAATGCTGCGTATCCTTATGTTTTACAGGACCACCTACGGTTCCTATATTGCGATCTGAATTATACACCAGAAACCAAATAAAGTTTTCCAGCCATTTTTCATCTGAAGGCAATGCATCATCGTCGATAAATGCAACATAATCTCCTCCTGAATTTTCAATTCCTAAATTCCTCGACATACTCAGGTTTGCTTCAGGGCAGTGTATTATTTTAATCTTCTCCTCGTATTTTTTTAATACTTCTTTCGTATTATCAGTCGAAGGGCCGTTTACTGCAACAATCTCGTAATAAGGGTAAGTTTGTTTCTCGAGGTCTTTTAATAAGGCTTTTAAATGGGTTGCTCTATTAAGCGTATTTATTATTATGGAAACTTTGTATTTTTCTTTTAATGTGTCATCGTCAACTTTTATAGCACATTTCTGTATGGCTGTTACCCCTTTGAAGAAGACTTCGTATCCTTTTGAACGGATATCCTTTTCCCTCAGTGTTTTTATAAGTACAGTATGCTCTTTAAAAGAAAATTGTTTTCCAAGCCTAAAAGTTTTCTCTGCATTTTTGAAACTGTACAGGTTAAGTATTTCTGTGTAGGCGTTATCGACTTTTACAAGCACTTTCCCACTCCAATCGTGTGTCAGAAAAGTAAGGTCGAGAAATGAAAATTCTCCTTCAAACTCAATTGTGCTGCTTTCAGATTTTGCATCGGTGTAATGAAAGTAAAGTTCCTTAACAGACCAGTTGCCATTATACCTCAATGAAGGGTGTGATGAGATAATTTCTTCAGGTTGTAACAGGTACCTGTATTCTTCATTCTCAATGATCTCCTCGTTTTCAGCCTCTGTTTGAGCAACTGTCTCCACTTTCACGCTGTTCAACTCATCGTTAAGATTCGACTTATCAGATTTTGCGTTAACGACAGTACCATTTTTTTTCTCTCCATTCTGAAGTGGCTTACGCAGGATCAGCTTCTCAAAAAAAACTTCATTACCCTGTGCCAATTCATTTTTGTTTCCTGTAGGCTTTATCAACAATTCATGAACTCCCGGAGAAATGTTTTCAATTTTGAATGACTTTATCCTTCTCTTTGTAGAATACAGATCAAACTCCTGTTCATTTTCATTATCCACCGATAACAAGACTTTTCCACTCCAGGGGTGAGTTAAGAAACTAACTTCAAAATCATTAAATTCATCTTCGATAGTAATAAATGACTCTTCTTTTGAAGGATCGATAAGAAGCAGATTATCGTCCACTATTTTAGTAGCGCCCTGTATGTTGAGGCGTTTATCGTTACACAAATACAATTCATCGATCAATAGGGGACCTTGTTTTAATTTTCTTGTAATACGCAGCTTGTAATTTTCAGTGGAAAAGATTTTTAAATCTTCGAAAGATTTAAAAATGGCTGCAGGAGAAAATCTTTTTAGATGCTCTCTTTGTTTTCTGATTACTTCTTCTCTGAATTGAACGTCTTTAAGCTTTTCAATTATTTCAGCGATAACCCGATTATTCTTCTTATCAAAAAGACAACCATTTTCTCCAACTGTTTCCGGCACTGCTGTGGAATTATAAGCGACCACAGGAATGTCAAATGCCATTGCTTCCGCTAAAGGAACTCCAAAGCCCTCATGTTCACTCATCGACAAAAAAACATCTGCTGTTCTGTACAATGCATATAGTTGCGAATCGGAAATTTTGCCGGTTATTTTTACCTGTGTTGGGCCCAGTTTCAAGGTATTTAAAAGCTGTTGAAGCTCTTTAACATATTTAGGAGATCCTCCTCCTGCAATTGTTAAAGTAGCAGACGGATTTACTTTATTTACATAGTATTGAAAGAAACGCAGGATATCAGTCTGTTTTTTATGCGGCGCGATGCTGCCAACGAAAATAATATGAGGTGAACCATCTATCTTTTTAAAGGTATAATCATAGGGCCTTTCTGTAATTATTTTTGGATCCACAATAGGCGGAATGATTAGTGTTGTAATGGTTTTTTGTATTGCTTGGCGCAATACCGAAGCGGAATAATTGCTGTGGCATACATACAAATCAAAATTATCGAACATCGATAATTGTTCATAACCCTTTAATGTGGATGGATAAGCTTCATCCTCTTTATGAAAAAAATTGGGGTGTGTTATGTTGTGAAAAAAGAAAATTTTTTTTGGTAATACAATCCCATTAAAATATTCTGCCTTTTCACAAAAATTCCAATAATGATAAATTACATAATCAGTATTGGAAAATTGAATGTTTTCGATTTTCTGGCTCAGATGTTTAACGGGTTCGCTGGCGTAACTCCCGATGATTTGTGTGTGGGCCCCATTCGTTTTTAGCAAATTGTCATAATCTACTGTAGTATTACTTACTCCGTCCCTGTCTGTCAGGCAATTCATTGCCTGGAAAATCCTTTCTTCCGGCCGCCTAAAAACAATCTCTTCAAAAAAAGCTGCGCAGTTTTTCCCCATTAACTCAGACGAGAATCGATTTTTAAGTTTTTCCATTGCGTTAATGGAAAGCTTTTTTCTTAATTCCGGGCTATTTTTTAATGTGAAAATTGCTTCCGCTACCAGCTTTGGCTTGTCAATAGGTATAATAATAGCATCCTGGTTATTCTCAAAAATTTCAGGAACCGCACCGGTGTTAAAGACAATCAGTGGTTTACCTTTTTTCATGGCCTCTATATATAAAAGCCCAAAAGACTCATATCTTGATAATGCAAGAACTATATCGGATGAACTATAAAGTTCTTCCAGTTGTTCATCGCTAACATATCCATAAATGAAAATCTGTTTATCGAGATATCTTTTAAAGTTTTTACGGATGTAGTCATGGTAGCCAGCACCAGTTTCTTTCATAAAACCGTCCCATTCCCCACTGTCCTTTCCAACTATGTGAAAAATAATATCCGTATTGTTGCTTCCATTTAATATAGTTGGTAAAATTTCCTTTACAAGGATATTTGATCCCTTTCTTTTTTCAAGGCGTCCTGCAATAAGAACATGCACTTTTCCCGTGACGGTGGCAGCACTTGCTTCTTCCTTATTTTCAATATCTGAAACATCAATTCCGTGGTGAATGACAGCATATGGTTTTGAAGAAAAATTAAATTGGTAAAGGCGTTCAGTCTCTCTGAAGATTGACCAGCTGTCAAAAACAAACCCATTGGCGAGTTCCATGAAATGGGTTTCAATTTCATTTAAAGAGTTTTTAACAGGAGTTTTGTCATCAAGGATTTCCGTCAGCAGCATCGTTGTTGTTTCAAGCCGAACAACCATCGGAATATGTCCGATACGGACTTTAGTGATATATCCTTCGATATCCCATAGAGGCGAATCAATAATATCTATTGGATGCAACTCATTTAGTTTTTTGATTCTCTCATACACCAGGTAACTGTAACAGAGTTTATGCCTGCATATTTCATCAACCTCTAAAGAAGTAAATAAACGGGAAAAAATATGCTGGTCCCAGGCGGGAATTTCATGAATATAAACACCCTTTTGAAACCTCTCGTTTCCTTTAAAGCCTGACGTAATGATATGTACTTCATGGCCAAGAGCAGCAAATTGTAGTGCATATTCCCATCTGTTTCTTGGTATTCCGTCGGTAGAAGTGGGGGGTAAAAATTTTGTTATAATACAAATTCGCATAAGGGATAACGCTTATCAATCATGAATGTTTTCGGAGATAACATTATTATTTATATAGTTGCGATATAATTTCGCAAAATATTGTTTCCGGTGAGAGTTTTTTGTAAGCCGCCGGTAAACGCCCCGGACAAATTTCCTGTAAACAGCACGTTTCCACTTTAGAAGCCCCTTTGATCCATCTGGTGCGAATAGTTTATTGTAAATTACATAGTCCAGCTGCTGCTGCGCTTCACGCAGACTGATAAAACCTTTAAAAAAGCGGTTGTGAATAAGTGATTCGATATGATTTTCATCAATCACTTTTGGAGTTGGTTTTCCTTCGCTGGGCATGAAAGGACGAAGTAATGTTTCTTCATCTTTTTCAGCCAAATCAATTTCAAGATTTATTCTATCCTGCACATCCGTCAGTTCGCAGGGTACTGTTTCTATTTTCTGAACAGCCTTCGGGCTTGCCGGTAAAAAAAGATTAACTACATGACCAGTTTTAAGTAAAAAAGTAACACGGGTGTTTTTTGACTCTTCCTGGTTTGACAAAGAAAAGCTCAAATCTTTTTTAAAAGTAACGCTCTCGAAGCGGATAGATTCGCTCTTTTTCACTTTTTCATCAACCACGATAGAAACAACCAAATCGGTATCTTCTCCAAACGAATTTATCATTGAGAAGGGGTACACAAAATCGCCTTGAGGTGAAAAATGAAGAGGAACAGCAAGTTGGTCACCTTCTTTTAGAAGAAAGTTCTGCAATTGAATTTTTCCGGAGGCCAGGATTACCATTTATAAAGGTTCAAAGTTTTGCAAAACTAGCATTTATATACCTTTTTCCAAGCAGTCGCAAATTTCCACTTAAAAGGCTTTTCAGGTTGATTTAACTGCTCTTTTTTCACAATGCTGGTATTTTACTGAATTATTAAACCTGAGCCAAATCAACTTCCGGTAATTACCTTTGCCACCAGATTTAAACTCTATCTGATGAAAGAAAAATTCATTGAGTTTCCACAAGGTGCTCATATACGGCGAAGTACAGTTTTAAAGAGAGATTTTATCACACTTTTTTTTCCAGGACAGGAGATAGTTTCAAGTATCAGTGGCACGAAGGTAGAAATTGAGTTTATCAGGCATCCCTGGAGCGGTGCGGTAGAAATTACGCTTGGGGAAAGAATAGAAAAACTGGATTTATATGGAGCGGAGCAATTTGTATACCGCTATAGTACAGAAATACCGCCAGGGGTTTCCACTCTGCGTATTAAGGCATTAGGGCCTGATTTGAGCGATAACAATATTAGTAGTCAAAGGGGAACAGAAGTTTGGATTGGCAGAATTATTTCCAATAATAAATTCTCAGATCAATCAGATATTCGGATTTTCCCGGTTGATGATATACATAGCCTTGTTGATGCAAGAATCGGAAGATTCCTTGTGAACAATAATGATATGAGTGTGTCAGGAGATATTATGCATTCCGGCTATTTCGCAGAGCGGGACAGTGAATTATTTAAAAAGCTATTAAAACCGGGAATGTATGTGTATGACATTGGTGCAAATATTGGCCATCACTCAGTTCTCTTTTCATTGCTAGTTGGGCCTTCTGGTAAAGTATATTCGTTTGAACCTCAGAACTATATTTTTAAAGTTTTAAATGCGAATCTGGCGCTTAACAACTGTTCTAATGCGTGGAGTTACCGGTGGGCAATTGGAAAAGAAAAAGCAAAACTGAAAATGTATCCTATCGATTATTCTCAAAAGAACAATTTTGGCGGTTTAGGCATTGATTTGAGTAAGCAAATAACCACGGCATCCGCTGGTGAACGTATCGATGTAATTACAGGGGATGAATTTTTGGATATGCTGGAAGAAGAGGACAAAAAAATAGATTTTATTAAAATTGATGTACAATCTTTTGAGTTATTTGTATTGCAGGGGTTAACAGGTGTACTTAGCCGGTTCAAACCAATGCTTTTCTTAGAAATAGCGCCTTTCTGGATGAAAGAAATGGGTTATGATTATTCCGAAATATATGATCTGCTATATGCTTTGGGCTATAAAATCTACATGCCGCATGAAAGTTTAGAATTCCCGGTAAAAGGAATAACCGCATGGAACGGAGAAAAAATGGTTGAATGGGACATTCTTGCAATAGCCGACTAATGTTTATATAGTTACCTTTTACAACAGAATTCACATTATTAAATGAATAATTTACCTTATTGGCTTATTACTACTGAATATCCTCCACACAAAGGAGGAGGCATTGGCACTTATTGTTTTGAAACAGCCCGAATGTTAAGTGAAAACGGGTATTCTGTAACTGTATTTATTTATGATTTATCATTGTCTGGCGACCAAGTAACTATAGAAAATAATATACGGATTGTTCGTTTTATGCCAGATAAAACAAAAACTGATCATTTTCTGGGCTTTAATGCTTCTCTAAGCTATGAATATGCGTATATAATAAATAGCTATCTTAATAAAGAAGGTATGCCTGCCATACTTGAATCACAGGAATACCTGGGAATAGCTTATTACATCCAGCAATTTAAGTTTTTGAAATACGAATTGTTCAAAGACTTGAAGATACTTATAACCTGTCATGCTCCTTCTTTCATTTGTCTTGAATATAACCATATTCCTGTTTATCAGTTTCCGGATTATTGGATAGGGCAAATGGAAAAATCGGTTATACGAAGCGCAGATATCCTGATTTCACCAAGCAAATATTTTGTTAACCAAGCCAGGCAAAGAATGCCCTGGAATGGTATTGCAGAATTCTATATACCAAATCCTATTTCTATTGGGAGTTCTGCACCTGTAACTCAATTTCAACAAAATTATATTGTATGTTTTGGTAAACTTTCTCCTTTGAAGGGAACATTCGAATTGCTAAAATATTTTAAAACTCTGTGGGATGGTGGTTTCAAGCATCCGCTGCATATAATAGGTGGAATAGATCAGATCTTTCATCCAGATAGATTAAAAATGAGTGACTGGGTAAATCGCCATTATCAAAAATATGTAAATGATGGACTGTTAATACTACATGGGGAATATGATTTTCTCGAAGCCAGAAAAAGACTTTCGTTGGCCCATGTAGTTATCGTACCAAGCCTGTTTGATAATCTTCCCTATACGGTTCTCGAAGCAATGGGTGCGGGTAAAATCGTACTTGCTTCATTACAGGGGGGGCAATCTGAAGTCATTGAAAATGGGAAAAACGGATTTCTTTTTGATCATAATACAGATGGGGACTTTAATAGTAAGCTGTTAGAAATTCTAGATTTATCAACTGCTGAAATAAATGTGATAACAGAAAATGCTATCCGTACAATCGAAAAAGAGTATTCTTATGCTGCTATTTTTGAAAAAAAGAAAGTTCTGCTGGACCCTGTGCCAAATAATACAACGTACACAGAATTCCCTTTTCTTCATCCTTACGAGAAACCTATTTTTACCCGACAAACTGAACTTCAAAAACAAGAGTTACTTTCGGTTATCATTCCTTATTATAATATGGGGCTGTATATTGAAGAATGTATTCAATCGGTATTGTCTTCAGACTATCCCAACAAGGAAATAATAATAGTGGATGATGGCAGTTATGAAGAGAAGAGCATAACGGTTCTTCAAGAAATAGAATCAAATTATCCTGTTAAGATTATCAGGAAAAAAAACGAAGGCTTACCAAAAACCAGAAATCAAGGAGCAAAAAGTGCAAATGGTCAGTATATAGCATTCCTCGACGCAGATGATACTGTAGAAAAAACTTATTACAGCAAAGCAATAAGAGTGCTCCGGGCATATGAAAATGTTTTTTTTGCCGGATGCTGGACGAAATATTTTGGAGATAGCAATAATAGCTGGCCGACATTTAACCCTGAACCCCCCTACCTTCTGCTTCATAACATGGTAAACAGTAGCTCATTGGTTTACAAACACGAGGCCATATTAGAATTTGGTTTAAACGACAAATCATTTGTTTATGGAATGGAAGATTGGGACAGTGTAATTAATATGGTAGGAAATAATTGCGGGGGTATCGTTTTACCTGAGCGTTTGTTCAATTACCGCGTCAGAAAGGGTTCAATGGCAAGAAACTTTACAAGAGTGAAACGTCTTTACCTGCATTTTCTGATCGCGAGAAAACATTCAAAATTATATGAAAAGCACGCATCTGCAATTGTCAATCTATTGCAGGCAAACGGAAGCAGTCTTAATTTTGACAATCCTACGCTGGATTTACCAGGCTCCTTTTATCTACCTTTTTTACCTGGTAAATGGCAGGAAAAATTGAAACAAAGAGTAAAGCGAAATAAATTTTTGAAGACTTTTGCTTACTCAATTTATAAAAAAGTAAAAAAATAAAAATGTTGCTGAAAGTAGCATCGGATTGGCTTCATAGAACCAACAAATTGGAAAGAACCTGGTTATTGGCAAAAATTGAATTTAAGCTACGGTATTATGAAAATAAATTAGGGCTGTTCTGGGCACTACTGAAACCGGTAATGGATATTGTAATTTATTACATAGCTTTTAAAATCATTCTTAAGAGTGATATACCGGCTTTTGCATCCTACCTTTTTATCGGACTTATTTTCTGGATTTTTTTTACAGAAGGCTGTGGTGGGAGCATTCAGATTCTTCAAACAAAGAAATATCTCTACGAGTATAGTAATATGAATAAACTGGAAATTTATATTTCCACTCTTTTGAGTAATTCTATTGGTTTCTTCTTTAATACCACGATGTTTTTTTTATTTTATTTATTTCTTGAGCCAGAATCAAAACCAATCGGGATAAATGCATTTTACTTGCTTCCTCTTTTTTTCAATCTTTTTTTATTATCTCTTGGCATCGCCCTGATACTGTCGAATGTTTATGTAATTGCAAAAGATATTACTCAAATCTGGCAGGTGTTTATCAATTTCCTTTTCTTCCTTTCCCCCATTTTTTATAAACTAACCGTCTATCGTCAAAGCCTGCCCGGCCTGGATTATCTGAACCCGGTAGCGGGTCTGATCATCAATGCACGTAGAACTATTCTAGAAAACCAACCTCCTGAATGGCAGCTTTTTTATTTTGATTTTGGATATGCAATTCTTTTTTTTCTGATTGGAATTATATTATTAAACAGGCTAGGTTCAAAAGCTGCTGAAAAACTTTAATCGTATGGAAAAAAACATTGCCCTGATTGCTAAAAATATAGGTAAAACGTTTGTGATCACAGAGGATAGTCACAACACTGTTAAGCATAGGTTGTTCAACTTATTTAACCCTCCCCGCCGAAAAAAAGTTGAGGCTTTGAAAAATGTATCTCTCGATGTTAACAAAGGTGAATGTATTGGCTTAATCGGGAGAAATGGGTGTGGAAAATCTACATTGGTTAAAGTATTGGCAGGTGTTTATCCGACCGACACCGGGTACTTGAAGATAAACGGATCTACAATGTTAATGAATCTTGGTGTTGGGATGAGCCATGAACTAACAGCAAGAGAAAATATCTACGTTTCAGCCTCTGTATTAGGTTTGAAAATAAAGGAGGTAGATGTAATTTTTGATAAGATTGTTGACTTTGCAGAACTTAAAGAGTTTGTAGATACGAAAATCAAATATTTTTCATCGGGTATGGTAGCCCGCCTTGGGTTTTCTATTGCAGTAAATGCAGGAGCTGATATTATGTTTCTCGATGAAATATTTGCCGTTGGAGATATGAAGTTTCAGGAAAAAGCAGTTAAAGTTTTTGAATCAAGCTGGATCGCAGGAAAGACGGTGATATTGGTTAGCCATAGTATGTTTACAGTAGAGAGATATTGTAAGCGTACCGCTTATATGAAAAATGGCGAACTTGTTTTTTTTGGAGAAACAAGTAAAGCGGTCGAACTGTATAAAAAAGATAATCAATGATGGTGCTTTTAGCCTTTTTTATCAACCAGTAGGAAAGGAATAAAAAACCCAAACAACATACCGCCAAAGCTTCTATCAAAATATACTTCTGTTATAGTAGCAATAGCATACGTGATTATTATTATAGCAGATAAATAATCCTTATAAATGAAGCATATTCGCAATGGCAATACCAGCCAGCCTATAAAGAAAAGCAGGAGACCGATAATACCTGTACCAAATAAAATGTCCAGGTAATTATTATGAACGTTTTTGTAATTTTTTATTACAAATTGAAAGTTCTTCTCATTATATTTTTCTATCAGTTTCTCCTTTTTATCGCCAATATGTACACCTGTTATCGGATGTTCTTTAAATAATTCCCAACCGCATTTCCATGCGGCCAGGCGAAAGTTAGCGCCATTCCATTGGTCGGCTGTAGTGGGTTTGGAATAATTACTTTCAGACCCCTCATGAGTGAATTCGTAGCTAATGTAATTGAAATCCATAAACCTGTTTAATGTCTTTGGAAATAATTTGATGGCTCCAAAGCTGAGTAAGCCAATACTAACCAGCAATGTCAATCCAACCATGTATTGTTTTCTTTTAATAATATAGTGGATAAGAAATCCAATGATAAAAGCGGAAAGCACAAATAGCATGTTCCGACTTGCCAGTAAAAAATTCATTAATAAAAGAAAAATAAGAAGTAAAACAAAAAGCCCTTTGTATTTATGATTTTTGAAAAAAATAATTTTTGAAATTATATAGATAGAAAAATTTACAAGTACTGCAATATAGATAGCAGTACGGTCAGCATAAAAAACCAATCCATCACTATATATTGAATCCGAATTCCCGGTCTTACTGTAATAGTATATTCCACGGGTAAGAGATACAATACAAAATGCAGTTACAATTAATGCGAATCCAAGAAGTATTCGTTCTTTAAATTCAGTATTTAATTTTATCAAACCAATTGTGAGAGGGAAATACAAAAAAGGTAACCGTGGATCCAGCTCTCCAAAGCCCCTGTCAATGTCTTTAGAGATTAAGACGCTGAAAAAAATCCATACAAAAAATAAAAACATCCAGATGATATAGGATCTTCCTTTTAAGAGTGCCCCTTTTTCCCTGAAACTGTTGAAGAGTAAAAAGCCAAGCATCATACTGCCTGTAATAACCCCCGCAAGCAGGTTATTAGAAGGAACTATAGTTGCAATAAAAAAAAGCTGGATAAGAACAAAAAGAGTTTTCTCTTTTGCATTCATTTTATATACACGCTGATCCTCCAAAATAGAATAACCTTTTTGATTTCTGACTGGGGAAATGGCTGTTTGTGGTTGTTTCTGCTAAATATTCAATCCGCCGCAAACGCTGATCACCTGCCCTGTTATGTAAGATGATAAACCTGACGCAAGAAACAGGGAAACATTGGCAATATCTTCCGTGCTGGCAAACTTTCCTAAAGGAATATCGGCTTTGTATTTTTCCGCACCTGCACCGTCTTTCAGGTAGCTTGTCATGTCGGTTTCTACAAATCCTGGTGCTATCGCATTGCAACGGATATTCCTGCTGCCCAATTCCTTTGCAACTGATTTTGTAAAGCCGATAATACCCGCTTTGCTCGCGGCATAGCTGCTTTGTCCTGCATTTCCCATTTCGCCGATAACAGAACTCATGTTGATAATACTGCCGCTCTTGGCTTTCATCATGGGCCTGATTACCTGTTTGGTCATATAAAAAACACTATTCAGGTTTGTTTTTATTACATCATCCCATTGTTCCGGCGTTAACCTCAGCAATAGATTATCTTTTGATATGCCTGCATTATTTACACAGATATCAACTGTCCCGAATTCTTTGAGCACATTATTTACAAACAACTCACACTGGCTAAAATCCCCTGCATTGCTTTTATAAGTTTTTGCTTTTACACCGAGTGAAGTAAGTTTTTGTTCCAGCAAAACTGCTTTTTCCTCACTGCTATCACTCACATAAGTAAATGCGATATTAGCACCATGCTCTGCAAATTTCAGGGCAATCCCTTCTCCGATTCCTCTTGCCGCACCTGTTACAATTGCGATTTTTCCTTCCAGTAGTTTCATGTGTCTGATTGTTATTATTGGCCTGTATGAAATTTGTCAATCGTTATTTCCTTCAATAGCCTGAATCTCACTCGCCCATTTCGTAAGCCGATTTAGCAAAACAAAAATAACTGAATTCAAATAACAGCGCAGAAATCAATTCACTTTATTCATTGCCAGGATTTCCTCCACATATTTTCTTTCATTGCTCAACCTTGGCACTTTATGTTGTCCGCCCAGCTTTCCCTTATCTCTTAACCATTCCCGGAATAGCCCTTTCTTAAGAGCATGTATTTCCGGTTTGCGGAGGGCAATATCTTTATGGCGTTTTGCCTCATAGTCACTATTAACCGTTTTAAGTGCCGTATCCAGTTCATCAATAAACCGGTTAAAATCCTTGGGCATTTTTTCGAACTCTATCAACCACTCATGAGCGCCATTGGAGGCGTCTGAAAAATATACGGGTGCGGCAGTATAATCATTAACAATAGCTCCTGTTTTTTCACAGGCTATTGCTATCGCTGTATCTGTATTGTCAACAATCAATTCTTCGCCAAAGGCATTTATAAAATGCTTTAACCTGCCTGAAACTTTTATGCGAAAAGGTATTAACGACGTGAATTGAATCGTATCACCAACAAGATATCTCCAGAGACCACCATTCGTACTTATTACCGGTGCGTAGTTTTTTCCTTTTTCTACTTCATCCAGCCCGATTGTTTTTGGATTGGGTTTGCCATATTCACTCACAGGCATAAATTCCATAAAGATGCCGTGATCGGTAAAAAGCAACATACCGTCATCGCCGGGTATCTCCTGCGCTGCAAAAAAACCTTCACTGGCGTTATACATTTCCAGATAATGAATGTCTTTACCGATCAGTTTTTCAAACTGATCTTTATAGGGAGTGAAAGAAACACCCCCATGCATGTATAACTGCAGGGAGGGCCATACTTCTGCCATATGGTTCTTTCCTGTTATTTCCAGAATGCGTTTAAATAAAACTAACGTCCAGGTAGGTACGCCGGAAATTGAAGTCACATTTTCTTTAATACTGCTGAGCGCTAATTTTTCAATTTTATCCTCCCATTCATCCATCAGGGCGATGCTTAGTTCGGGTGTCCGCAGCCAATGTGCCCAGAAAGGGGAATTTTGTAATAATACAGCGCTTAAATCACCATATTGCGCTTCGTGGTTCATAGGTGAAATAGTATGGCTGCCACCGATTACCAATCCCTTTCCTGTTAATAATTCAGAATCCGGGTTAAACTGGTAATACATCGTCAATACATCTTTGGCTGCCTTATAATGGCAGTCTTCCAGGCTTTCGTCACTGATCGGTATAAACTTACTCTTATCACTTGTAGTACCGCTGCTTTTTGCAAACCAAAAGATCGGTGTATTCCACAGCACATTTTGTTCGCCGTTCATGATACGCTGGATATAAGGCTTTATATCATTGTATTCATGAATAGGAACAGCTTGTTTGAATGAGCGTATATTAAAGAGTTCTGAAAATTTATATTTCCGGCCAAACTCGGTGTATTGGGCGGATGTAACAAGGTCCTGCAGTACTTCCCGCTGGGCATCCACAGGGTGGAGTTTCCATGCTTCTATACGCCACAGGCGCATGCGGGCGAGAGATGATATGGCAGGGCTGAGCAGTTTCATTAATCAGAGCAAGATATTAAAACACGGTGATTTTACTTGCTTTTCAGGAATTAGAATACCCGGGTTCACAAAACCGGAAGAATACTAATAAGAAACCGGTTAATTGCAGGCCTATTCATCACTAAAGATTATTACTCCGTATTTTCTTTAGCCGCATTCTGTATTTCTTCATACAGGTAATCCTTTCTCTTCAATTCAAAGTTTCTTCCAAGATACAAGCGCTTGACCTGGTCATCAACGGCCAGTTCTTCAGCAGTACCATGCTTAAATATTTTTCCTTCAATTAAAAGGTAGGCACGATCACAAATTGAAAGCGTTTCTGTTACATTATGGTCGGTAATAAGTATACCGATATTCTTAAACTTCAGCTTTGCAACAATAGACTGTATATCTTCAACGGCAATCGG
>JAFDYH010000040.1:3113-6654 GCA_018267535.1 Bacteroidota bacterium | reverse complement strand
CCACCGCTTAAAACATCTCCCGGGCTTTTGCGTACATGATGTAAACGGAATTCGTCCAATAAAGACTCCAGTTTTTCTTTTTGCTGATCTTTAGTAAGCTTAGTCATTTCGAGCACAGCCAGTATGTTGTCTTCTACACTCAGTTTGCGGAAAATAGAAGCCTCCTGTGGCAGATATCCAATACCTAATTGTGCCCGCTTATACATTGCCAGTTTGGTAATATTATTATCATTCAGGAAAACCTCTCCTTCATCTGGCTTTATCAATCCCGTAACCATGTAGAAAGAAGTCGTTTTACCGGCGCCGTTTGGTCCCAGCAAGCCTACTATTTCTCCCTGTTTTACTTCAAAGGAAACATGGTTAACAACCGTGCGGCCCCCATACCGTTTTACAAGATTTGCCGTATGTATGTTGTTAGTCATTCCAACAAAAATAAGGTTTGATACATGAATGACATGGATAACAATCCTTTTTTATGATTTTATTGTTTTCCCAATGCCTGAACAGCAATCAATTGTCTTACAGGCCATTTCCCTTTTACGTTTTGACTAATGCGCCTGCATGCTTAAGTTTGCACGATATTTTTGAATAAGCTCTGTTATTGAGCCAGCTTACTTGTCAATAAAATTCAAACTCACGGATGAAAGTAATCGATCATATCAAAGGGGCAAAAGACACACTGATCTCTTTTGAAGTGCTGCCGCCGCTGAAGGGAAAAGGGATAGAAGCGTTATACAAGCATCTTGACCCTTTGATGGAATTCAAGCCATCATATATAAATGTTACCTATCACCGGAGCGAACATGTTTTTAAAAAAAATACGGATGGCAGCTTTCAGAAAGTGATCATTCGGAAACGCCCCGGTACAGAAAGCATCTGTGCAGCGATAATGAACAGGTACAATGTGGACACTGTGCCTCATCTTATCTGTGGGGGGTTTAGCATAAATGATACTGAAGATGCACTGATCAATCTCCGGTACCTTGGCATTGATAATGTTCTTGTTCTTCGTGGGGATGCAGCAAAGAATGAATCTGCCTTTGAACCGGAGCCCGGCGGCCATCGCTATGCTTCGGATCTTTTAAAACAGGTAACGAATCTGAATGCCGGTATTTATCTTGAAGATGATTTAAAAGGGACGCAAAAAACTGATTTCTGCATCGGCGTCGCAGGATACCCGGAGAAACATTTTGAAGCACCGAATATGCAGACAGACCTTAATTTCCTGAAAGCAAAAGTAGACGGTGGCGCGGATTATATTGTGACACAAATGTTTTTTGACAACGAAAAATACTATGCATTTGTGAAAGCCTGCCGGGATGCGGGTATTACTGTTCCTATTATTCCCGGCCTGAAACCTGTTTACAGTAAAAAGCAACTGACTATTCTTCCCAAAACATTTCATATTGATCTTCCTGCCGATTTATCAAATGAAATCTTGAAATGCAAATCGGATGAAGAAGTAGAAAAGGTTGGCGAAGAATGGCTTCTTCATCAGTCCAGGGATTTAAAGAAGAATGGCGTTCCTGTTTTACATTATTATACACTGGGTAAACCACATATCGTAGTAAATGTGGTAAAAAATTTATAAGAAATTGAGCTTATTTTTTTAGCCGGATGAAGAAAATCGGTTTATCGGTAGTTATATATTCCTTCATTATAGTTGCCTGCAACAATAATGAAGGCTCATCGGACAGTAATAACTCAGACCTTACAGAAAAGAAGGTTCCTTTCATCAACTTCGCCGTAGTAAAGTATTATCCTCACGATACGACATCCTATACAGAAGGTTTTCTTTTTCATGGGGGCCATTTATATGAGAGTACAGGTTATGACAGCGCTTTTCCCTCAACACGGTCTTTATTCGGCAGGGTTGACTCGCTGACAGGAAAGATCAATGTAAAAGCTGAACTCGATAAGCACAGGTATTTTGGGGAAGGTATTGTTTTCCTTCACGATAAAGTGTACCAGCTTACTTATAAAACGAAAGTTGGTTTTATATACGATGCAAAAACATTTAAGCAAACCGGGGAGTTTACTTTTCCTTCTGATGAAGGCTGGGGAATGACGACAGACGGCTCCTCCCTGATCATGAGTGATGGAACCGGAACCCTTACCTATCTCGATCCGGAAAATTTTAAAGTTGTGAGAACACTTCGCATAACCGACGAAAACGGAACATTAGCAAACGTTAATGAACTGGAAATGATCCACGGTTTTATTTATGCCAATGTGTACGAACAGAATTATATCATCAGGATTGACCCTGCTACAGGAAACATTACTGGTAAAATAAACCTTGCCTCACTGGCAGAAGAAGCCAGGCAGAAGTTTTCAGGATCGCAGCAATTAAATGGTATTGCTTATGATTCTGTGGCGGATAAAATTTATGTAACAGGCAAATTATGGCCGGATATTTATGAAATTTCTTTCAGTCACTAATATCTCCTGATAAACCGTTATTTTATTTTGTTATACTATCCAGCACCTGCTGGTTAATGGTAACAGGATATTTTTTCTTTAATTCTGCAATCCACTTGTCCTCTAATTCATTCTGGTAATCGTTTATTACCAACCCCCTTGCTTCTGCAAAACTGCGGGATTGCGGTTGCGGGTATAGTTTGATAATATAGGCAAATGATGCACTGTTATCATTTTTATTTACAACAGAACTGGTAATCATTCCGGGCTTCAGCATTGCCTTATTTGCATTGGGAATCTGCGACCATTCATACCGTGCGGAATCAGCAACTACTTTTTCACTTAATGCATCAACAATACTTCTCCATGAAGAAGGTTTTTTCTTAACCTGGTCGTATACTGTTTTTGAAATATTGATATCAGAACAGAAAAATATTACAGCATCTGCACTCTGCTTCCAGTTATATTGATTTTTATGATCCGCATAATACTTTTCCAGCGCTGCAGAATCAGCCTGGGCTTTATTCCAAATTTCCTGCTGCATCACTTCAAAAAATAAATTACCATCCCTGAACTCTGTCATCTGGCTTTTGAACTCAGGATTAAAATCTTCCAGGTGGTCACGATAATACTGTTGTGCCCGGTAATTGATAAATTCCTCCATTACCTGGGCATTGGGTTTATAGCCGGAACCATCGCTTTTATAACGAAAAGTTTTTGCATAATCCGCCCATTGAGAAACTGTCGACGCTTCGTCACCGATAGTAAACAGTTTTGTTTCTGTGGTTATTTTTACGGGTTTACTTAAAGCGTGGAAATCGATAAGGCTATCAGTTAACGCCCACAATTCAGATTCGTCGTAAGGCATTTTTTTAAATCCCGCTGCCTGAATTACTCTTCCGTATAATAAATCTTTACTGATCTGCATGCGGTCACTCTGCTCTACCAGGCTTTTCATGATCAGCTTGTTATTTTTATTTTCAGGATCGGTAATAACAGGCAATCGCTTTACAAGTCTTACAATATGATAGCCATGTTGCGTTAAAAAAGGTTTCCCGATAGCTCCTTCTTTTGGGAGACTGAATACATAATTTTCAAATCCCTGATCAAATTGCCCAAT
>JAFDYH010000040.1:2780-3067 GCA_018267535.1 Bacteroidota bacterium | reverse complement strand
AATTGAGAAGCAAGTTTTGTTATATCCCCACCTTTCAGTAAAACTTTGTAGAGAGAATCCGCCCGTTTCCCGATAGCTTTTTTTGTTGCCTCGTCTGAGCCGGGAGGAAATGCCAGCAAAATCTGCTGTGCTTTTACTTTTCCAACCGCTTTTCTTTCACCAATATTTTTAAAGATGTGATAACCTGCTTTAGAATGATAGATATTGGAGAATTTACCCGGTGCCGTGGAATAAGCAATATTTTCCAGCACATAAGGAAGATTAAAAACTGTAATAAATCCAATATC
>JAFDYH010000040.1:0-2690 GCA_018267535.1 Bacteroidota bacterium | reverse complement strand
AATTGTTGAAACGCTTCTTCTGCTTTTTGTTTGGCAGCTATGCTATCTATTGTTCCATCAGCTTTTTTGGAGCTGATAAAAATATGAGCGATATGAATATCCTTCAGACTCCTGGTAAAAGCTTCGTTTACCAGCCTGTTAAAACTTTCAGGATCGTTCATATAATTATCGATAATCTGCTGACGCAGATTATCGACTTCAGCATTCAGTTGCGGCAATGTATCATAATGACGGTTGTACGCTTCCTGTATTTTAAGACGGGAACGAACATAAAGATCGAGATAGTCTTTCAAAGCCTGTGTCCTGCTACCTGTCTGGTTAGTATTGTTTTTTTCAAATGCCTTCAAAAAATCCTTTGCATCCACACTATAAGGCCCGTAAGTAAACAAGGTTTGTGCTCCTGCCACCACGCTCAACAAAACGATTGCAGCCAGTACAAACAATTTTCTGCTCATAGAATTGAATTTTATACAATATTCAGGTTTTCTAAAACGAAAAAAATGCATAATTAATTGTTAGCGGGAGAGTTATTAAAGCAAAAACTTTAAATACCTGTCTTGGGTTCGCTGGGCTCAGATGGTTTGGAACCTGCAAAGCCGATAAGCCAAAAGTTGGAATGCCCAACCAATAAGGAAATAATTTTCAGGCATATTGCCTTTTCTCTATTTCCTGGCTTTCTCCTTTAGTACTTCGTTCATTTGCTCAAAAGACAATTTCTTGGCTATTATTCTTTTCTCATTATCCAGTAAATACAATGTAGGGAAGCTTTGCACATCATACAACTGCGAGTATCCGGGTGTATTCTGAGCAATTCTTTCGTTTTCTTCGGCTTTTGAATAAAACACATTGTTCCACTCCTGCAGATGATATTTACGGATAAAATTCAGCCAGTCTGCCCGCGTCCCATCTGTTTCCCTCCCGATTGCGTACACTTTCAGCCCGATATCTTTCCAGCTGGCCCGATAAATAGAATCTATTTTAGGCAGTGTTTCCCGGCAATGACTGCAGGTAGGGTCCCAGAAAATAACCAGCGTATAAGGTGCATTGACCGCATACAGAGAAATACGCTGATCTGTTGTGTCCGGGAGAACAACATTCGACGCATAGGTTCCGAGAATATTTGCCATCAGGCTATAGGCACGATTCGATATTAATTGTGTTCCTTTTTCTGTCAGCCAATCATATTTCTGGTTGGAAAAGTATTTTTCAAATAAATGAACAAACACTTTGTCCTCCCACATATACTTCTGATTCAAATAACGGTTCACAAATTTCAGCAGGAGAAATTTTTTCATTTCCGCATTGGCACTGGCATATCCAAGCATCCAATCGATTTCCTTATTCACTGAATCTGCATCTGGATAAACCAGTTGGGCAAAATATTTATCGAGCTTACCATCAAAGAATGTTGTTCTTGCCATTCTTTCATCATAAAAATTTACGCCATCCCAATAGTGGTCTTTAAAATACCGGTAAGCATACAAGGAATCATATTTTCCGCCAGGATGTTTTTCTGCTGCCGGTACTTCAGGTTCGCGCATAGCAACAAGCAGGGAAGTAAGGAATGAATTCGGATTTTTCTTCATCAGATCTTCCCGGTATTCCCGTATTTCCTTGTTGCCTTTATCAATATCCGCATTCAACTTTATTGAATCTGCATGACTGGCACCTGTAAGTTTTACTTTTGAGTTATCAATCTCCTTTCCCTTTGCCATCATGTATTTCTGATAATTATTAAAAAGAATATTATCTGGAGAGTTTTCAAATTTTAAACCGTTCAGAATATTAGAACTGTCTGCAGAAATTGAAAAATTTTGCGCTTTGTCAACAAGAAATTCAAAAAAATGGGCCTTGTCCGGGTAACCTATCAGGTAAATACCACCTCCTAATTTTTTATCCCCCTTAAAAACACCCTGGTAGTTTTCATCCAACTTGATAGAATCAACAATCGGGTATTGCGTGCCATAATAATAACCGAGATATACGTATTGGTTCTTAAATGGTTTGAAAGTAAGTTTTATGTTATAACCTTCTTTTTGCTGGGCATGCAGGGAAAGAACCGTAATCAGGAGGAATAGGGAGTAAAATCGCTTCATAAGTAAGAATAATTGCCAAAAATATTCAAAAACACCGGGAATACTAATAGCTGTGACGAGTAGAAAGAAAGACTGGTTGCCCATCAGCAAGCTGTAAAATATCCCATAATAGCTTTGAAAACGTTAGCCCGCTGCATTCAGTACATTTGCGCCGTGAAAAGAAGAAAAAAAAATCTTTTGCTGGAAAATGTGCGCATAACTGATTATGCAGCAGAGGGAAAATCACTTGCCCGGGTGGATGGCAAAGTGATTTTTATTGAAAATGCCGTGCCCGGGGACGTGGTAGACCTTCAGCTACTGAAAAGTAAAAAGGATTGGGGAGAAGGAAGGCCACTTCGGTTTATCAGCTATTCTCAGGAGCGGGAAAAGCCTTTTTGTTCCCATTTTGGCGTTTGTGGTGGCTGTCAATGGCAAATGCTCCCCTACAGGAAACAATTAGAATACAAGCAAAAGCAAGTAGCAGATAATTTGCAGCGGATTGGCAAACTGGACTTACCCGAAATACTACCCATCGCCGGTGCCGATGAGACAAGGTACTACCGGAATAAAATTGAGTACACTTTTGGAACGAAAGAGTTCACGAAAGAAAAGCCA
>JAFDYH010000003.1:16571-23231 GCA_018267535.1 Bacteroidota bacterium | reverse complement strand
CGATACGCACATCAGAATAAGTGGCACCTTTTCCTCTTGCAGCATTTAATGCGATATCTGCCATTCTTTTTTTGTCAGCTGTATCGATTGTCGACCAGGGTTTATCTAAGGGGACCTGGTTGGCAAAAAGACTACTGCCAGGAAGCAACAGCGACCCTATACCAAGGCCGGAGTTGTATAAAAAATCTCTACGTTTCAAATTTTTAAGGTTTAATTTTTAAAAATAAAACCGGTGACAAGTTAAGGAATGCGGAATAGGTAATAAATATTTTTTTATGACCGGTAACCTGTTTTAAAAAATAAACATGAATCTATTGTCATAATTAAATCTCCGTGTCTGCAGAAGTATGCTTATTCCATTTAATTCTACTTCTACTGCAATAAATCCGATCGGTGTCATATAACTTTTGCCTGACCGGTTTTTTAGAGCAGACCATAACGCATAGGCTACCATGCCTCATATAGCGCATGAATATTTTTTAAAGCAGATACAGGATGAAAGAATCAAAATCCGTACCCCCTGCACTTCAGCCAATAGTTTCTAAACAGCATCCGATAAAGAAGAGAATGTAAAATCCCTGATTTTCATTGGCGGAATTAAATAGCTACGGTAAGATTCTACACTGATACTCCTTTCCGGCCTGCCCAGCGCTTCAATATTGTTCAATGCAATTACCGGGCTTTCATTAAAGCGAAAATTTTTTATCGGGTGTTTGATTTGACCGTTTTCAATATAATAAGTTCCATCTCTTGTTAATCCCGTTAATAACAAAGTTTGCGGGTCAACCATGCGGATATACCAGAGCCGTGAAACCAATATGCCACGCTCGGTATTCTTTATCATTTCATCAACAGATAGATTACCGCCTTCCATAATAAAATTGGATCCAAAGGGGAGAGGTTGTTTGTTCATTTTCTGCGCCCAGAAACGGGAATAGGATAAATTTTGTACCACTCCTTTTTCTACCCAGTTTACTTTATCCAACGGTTGTCCATCATTATTCCATGTAGAAGACGGAAGTTCCGAATTAAACGGATCAGAGTAAATAGTTACTTTATCATCCATTAATTTTTCACCCAGGCGATTGCCACCACCTGCTTTACTCATAAAACTTCTTCCTTCATCTGCATTACGGGCATCAAAGCCACGAAATAAACTTTCCAGGAAATAAGTGGCGGCAACTGGTTCCAGTATTACTGTATATTTTCCAGGTTCAATTGCTTTTGCATTGGCAGAACTATTGGCTTTTTGCGCTGCAATTTTTGTTGCAGAAAATGTGTCTAGTTTTTTTACGTCGGTAAATCCTCTTGCAGCATATCCCGAACCTGTACCTTCAGCGTTTCTTGTCGTTACTGAAAACGTAACATCGGTTCCCATTTCATAGGCGAATAGGCCTTTTGAATTGGATAGGGCAGAAAAGGCAGTTTCATTTTCTATAAAACCAGCTGCCTCCAGTTTTGCGTCTTTCGAAACAGTAATACTTTTTGCTACCGCGTCAGCGCGGTCATCCGGGGTTATTGCTGCTGTTGCCGCATTGAAGCTTTTTGATTCCTTATAAACCTGTGGTTCCAGCAAAGGCATATACTCGGGGTTCTCCGGGGCCAGTTTTGCCAGTTCTTCAGATCTTCTCACTACTTTTTCCAATGAGGTGTCATCGAATTCATTAATAGTTGCTGTTCCTGATTTTTTACCGAAATAAGAGGTAACCGCCAACGTTAGCTGGCTGATATCACCTGCAGTAGAAACGCTGTTTCGCGCATAACGGATATTGCCACCTTCAGATCCGGAAAGGCCTGCTTCGCATTCATCCGCTTTTGAATAGTCCAGCACTTTTTTCAATAGTGCCTTCGATTCATCTTTATTTAAAAGTGCCATAGTTAATTTCAGATTTTTCTTGCTGTGTTAATAACATTGATTCCATTGAAGCGTGTGGTGGAACTTCCATGCGATACCGCATTGGATTGCCCGGGCTGACCTTTGCCATCGTTAAAAGCGCCACCAAGCCGGTAATCGTTTTTGTCTGCAATCGCTACACAGGAATTCCAAAACTCCTGTGTATTGGCCTGGTAAGCCACATCGTTCAGCATACCAGCAATTTTTCCATTTTTGATTTCATAAAATAGCTGTCCACCAAACTGGAAATTATACCGCTGCTGGTCAATCGAAAACGAGCCATTACCGATTATATAAATTCCTTTTTCTACATTTTTGATCATATCATCTACCGATAATTTCTCTTTGCCTGGCTTCAGGGACACATTAGGCATACGCTGAAACTGTACATCTTTCCAGCTTTGTGAATAGCAACAGCCCTGCGAAGCATTTAGCCCGATAATATGAGCCTGGTCGCGGATGGCCTGGTAGTTAACCAGTATACCATCTTTAATTAATTCCCATTCACCACATTTTACCCCCTCGTCATCGTAACCCACTGCCCCTAACGATCCGGGTTGTAATTTATCGGCATGAATATTTACCAGTTTGCTTCCAAATTGAAAATTTTTTGATTTCCATTTATCCAGTGTAAGAAAACTTGTACCGGCATAATTCGCTTCATAGCCCAATACACGATCCAGTTCTGTTGGATGAGCAACCGATTCGTGGATTGTCAGCCACAGATGCGAAGGATCTAAAACAAGATCATATTTGCCTGGCTCGACGCTTTTTGCTTTTAATTTTTCGTCCACATTTGCGGCCGCTGCCTTCACATCTTCCAGCATATCATAACGGCTTTTATATCTTGTTACAATGCCGGGCACTTTATTATCCGCTGTCGGCAGGAGGTATTCATAGCCCATGCCCACAGGAGAACTAAGAGCTTGTCTTGTTTGAAACTTACCTGTTGTTTTATCAATTCTTGTTACATTAAATGTGGGATACATCCGGTGAATATCCTGGTCAATATAAGAGCCGTCCGTTGAAGCAAAATATTTTTGCTCATTGATCGCCATTATGATTGAATTAATAAAATTGGCACCTGCATCCATAGCAGCGGCGTTTACACTTAACAGCAAGTCTACTTTTTCTTTTACCGGTACTTCAAAGGCATTTTTTTCAATCGGCGTTTTCCAGCTTACTTCACCATACCCTTTTTGCGGCGCTAATTGTACCGGCTCTGATAAAATCTTTGCATTCGCTTTCGCGACAGCGACAGCTTTTTCAGCAGTCTTCGCAATTTCTTCTTTGGTTACCTTGTTGGTGGCAGCAAAACCCCAGGCACCATTTGCAATAACCCGGATGCCTACTCCATAGGATTCTGTGTTGGCAATATTCTGAACACGCCTTTCTCTTGTTACCACAAATTGATTCAGGTAACGGCCAATACGGACATCGGCATATGAAGCACCTTTCGATTTAGCTGCATTCAAAGCAATATCGGCCAATTGCTTTTTCTCAGCGACATCCATTCGTTCGTTTAATGCCTGTAATGGATCGATGGGATTACCAAAGGAAAAATCAGGCAGCACTAATCCGCCTAATCCCATGGCGGAAAGCTGCAGGAAGTCTTTTCTTCTCATGTAAATTGTTAATTGGGTTAAGGAATAGAATGTACTTCGGCCAACCCGGCCCTGCATTTAGTTTTTCTCATGTGATTTTTGGCGCCAGCAATCTAATTCTTTTTTTATAACAGATTTTAACCAGTTTACCCCAGTTTTTGCTCCACCCACAAAATACTGCAACAAATAAAAAACAGAATGACCAGGTATAACCTGAGATGAGACGTCCAATTATAGCTTTGTCCTGCGCTTTGCTGAATAAATTTCAAAGGGTGGTTTAAAGTATATTCCTTTGTATCCTTCAGCTTCTGATAATCTCTTATCACCTTCCAATTGCCGGTGTCAAAAGCATACCAGCTCAGTATTTTTCCATTCTGCTGAATTAGCGATTGCCACCCGCTCTCAGCAGGCCAGTACATCCCTTCCGATTGATATGCAAGTAAAGGGTCTTTTTGCAGGTAAACCTTACTGTCGCCGATTATTGTTTGTGAAATTCCCATATTATTATTCAGCCTTAGTGAGATTGGTTCATTTACCAATGGAAGGGCCGGGGCGATGTCCCAATTTTCTGCAGGAAGGATTTTTTTAGCTGCTTTATTCAATAACAGCGACCAAAACGACTCCCAGGAGCGGGTATCGCCGGCAAGTGCTAATGTATAAGTATTATTTAAAGTGGTTGCGACTATTCGGCCTTGTCCATAAATAACATTCGATGCATAAATGTTGGATTGTTCATCTTTTAACAAAATTTGTGTACCCTTTTCATTTCGTAAGCAAATGGGCTCTTCGATTTTTAATTTATAGCTATTGCTATTCATTGAAGAATGAATAGTAATAAAGGGCTTTTTGTCCTGCTGTAAAGCAAATGATGGGAAATAACCGGAGTAAAATGAAGATTTTTTTGGAAGAGTGCTGAGTTTGACCAAAAGACCAACTCCTTTTTCTTCTATGGCCAAACGGAGATTCGTTGACTGTGATGCATTCAATTGGGCAATAGCGTCGTCGTCCGCAATAATTATATCAAATTTTTCAAGACTTGCGGGACTCATTAAATCCGATGAAGCGGGCTGCATATTAATGAATTGCTGGCTGCTTTTTTCTTTACTGATTACAGTGCGGGCTGTTATTTCATAACCACTTTGCGACAATTTGTTTTTCAAAAACGTTTTTTCAAAATCAGGAGAAGAAGAAAGTAGCAATAGTTTAAGCGGTGCAGCAGGTTGTATATTCAATGCTATTGGCTCATTCTGCAATGTATCTTTTTCTGAAATCACCAGTAGCGAATAAACAGCTTTGCCTTCATGCTTCGGGGTTGTTATTAAAGAAAATTCTTTTTGCGAGTGGCTTGCTATAAAAGAGGAATCAAAAGTTTCACCAAAACCCTTCAGGCTGATTTTTATCTTTTTGTTTGAACTATTATCGTATTTGCCTTGTATGTGTAAAGGCTCGCCGGGTTTTAATTGTTGCTTCCAGTAAACAGATGTGATAGCGGGAATATTTTCGTTGGAATGAAAAACAAATGATGACTTATTCAATTGGGTTAACTCGGTTTTTGAAAACCCGTTTCCAAAAACATGAATGGTATCGTTTTCTCGACTATTAAAAAAGTCTGTCAGGCTGCTTATAAATTGAACATTTTTGCCAGGGAAAAATGTTGCGATGGATAAATCGGCAGTAAAAAATGATGCTTTATCATTTTGAATAAAATTATCCAGGCTGTCATTGGCGAATCCTTCTGTCAGCAAGATGATTTTACCCGCTGATTTGTTGCCGTTCTTTTTTTTGAAAGGGAAGGCAAGGAATAATAAACCGGCTATAGCCAATATAAAAGCCGATAAGCGTAGCAGCAGGCGTTTCCGGTTTTTTCTTTTCAATTCCTTCCGGCAAACCAATGCAAGAAACAACAAGGCAACGATCAATATGATATACCAGCTCATCATTGGTGTTTCTTTTGCAGGTTGTCAAAATATGGTTTTGATAGTTGCAGGTCTCCATCATTAATTTCCGCCGAAGGTTTTTCCAGCGGAACCGAAAGCAATCGCTGCAATCCATTTTCAGCAACAATAATATCGGTTTTTGATACCGGATTGCCTTCATTGATATCGTTTGTTATTTTTCTTATTGCCTGTACCGAAGACAAGTATAATGCAGGTTGTTTAATAGCACTTTCATTTAGTAATAGCGTAGCCTTTCCTAATATTTCCTGCCAGGTATCTTTTGATTTACCGGCTAATTTTAAATGTTCCAAAACTCCCAATGCTTGCCTTGCCGCCTGGTAGGGATCAGTTTTCAACTCGATATTTTTTTGTAACCGGGGTGCGCCTACTTTGCTGAGATCACCACTTAATCTTTTTTGTAAGTCGAGCGGTGTGGTCTTAAAATTTGTTTTAGCAACATATGCCCTTGATTTCTGCTGCAGGTCCTTTAATAAACGCAAAGCCTTATATTCAAAAGGTAAGGCCTCCTGCGGTTTGAAAGTGCGTAACCGAAGTTCTGCATCCCACATTTCGGTCAGCGTTGCTTTCAGTTGATTTTTTACTTCCGGTTCCAGGAAGGTTGCATCTTCAGCATTGTCATGCTTATCGGTAAACACATCTTTTAGCAGATCGGCGTTGCTGAAATTACCAGGATCACCTAACTTATCAAGCCCTTCATTTTCAAAAGTGCCGGATTCATTTTCTTCGCCCAGAAATTTCCCGTAACGGAGACGAAGCATTTTCTGATCAATACCAAGGTTGTTGCTCCGGTTTTTAAATTCTTCTGCGCTGATGGTGTCTTTATCTTTTAATAACTGTTCTGTTTCAATGATGATTTGGCGCTGGCTCCTGAAATATTCTGGTTTTAAGTTAATGCCATTGGCTAAGCCTTCAAGACTCATTAATTGGGCCGTATCTGGCAGGTGAATGATATAAATATCTGAACGTGTTTCCTGGTTGTTATTGTCAATGGCTTTTACATAGAAATACAGTTCATCGCCAGGCTGCATTCCCAGTTGTGGCAAGGATAATAATTTTTGTAAGCGATATTCTGTTTTACCTGCATTGAAACCGGGTAGCTCCAATATGTGTTCTTTGAACTTTACTGCTTCTCCGCTGCCGCTTGCAATGGTCGCAGTGATATCAGCTTTGGTTATTCCATAGTCATCATTTATATCAATACGGG
>JAFDYH010000003.1:0-16518 GCA_018267535.1 Bacteroidota bacterium | reverse complement strand
TTCAATTTTATATAATTCGGATAAATTGCTGTCGATATTAAGCTGGTAAAAGCCAGATGATGGAACAATTTTATCCAACTTCCATAAACGATATGCTGAATCAATAACCTGCATTCCTATCGTTGCAGAATCGTTAAAAATAATTTTTACTGTTTTTACAGGAATGTTTGTGTTTATTTTCCAACTAACTACCGATCCATCTTCGATGACCAGGTTGAATTTATTCTGTTCCCTGGGCTCTTTTTTTGTATAGGCCGGGGGTTTTATTATAATCAGTGCATCTTCTATTTGTGGTAAATTTTTTTCCTGTTTTACAGGCTCTGTCGTTCTATTGTTAACTGTTTTATCAGGTGTATTCAGCAAAGCAAAAGGGAGCTTATCAATGATAAGGCCAACTGTTGCACACAGTATAAGAAAGAGAAGGGGAGCGAGAAATTTTTTTGAGATTCTTAGCGGAGAGGGAATGCCGGATAAAGCCGCTTCTGTTTTTTCGCATTGTAACTTTTCAAGTGTGTTTAATCCGGAGTATGTTTTCAGTAAAAGGCCACTGCTTTCTTCCAGGGATGGATATTGCTGGTTTAATAATTGTGCAATGCCAGCATCACTGATTTGCCAGGGCTTTTGGATGAATAAAAGAATTACAGTTAGGATCAAAAAAACGGCCACTGTCCAAAGCAAGGGTAGTAAAAAAAGTTTATTACCCAAAAAGTAAAATACAAATGTGATACCCGCTGAAACTATTAAAGCAGAAAAGATGGATTGAGCGATCCATTTCTTCCGCAGGCGTTGAATGATATGCAGGCCTTTCACATCATTCATTTGTTTTCAGTTTTGTGTTGTAAAATGAAATAACTCTTTCTGCAAAAAAAAGAAGGAATACCAAAATCCAGAACAGGCCGGAGATATCTTTACTTTCAAATTGATCAATGGGTTTCTTTCCGGGTTGTACAACCTGGTATGCAGGTTGTAATTGGTTCTGATCAATGATACGATTGTCATTGATAGAAAGGTTGTTCGCCTTCTTCTCCGATAGTAACATATAAACTATGGCCGGGAAATTATGATTCCATACCAGTTCGTTCCAGGCCGGGTCGAAGCGGGAAAAAAATGAATAAATATTCTTTTCATTTTGTACAGACAGGCTCAATACCGGATTGCCAAATCCATCCTGCCATAGTACTTCATTCCCATTGGGTAAACTGTCCCTGGTAATTTTATATAGTGGTAGCGAAGTATTGCTATTTCTAAAAATGATTACGGAAGGGCTTGCAACCACTTTCCCGCCCGCATAGTGAAAAATATTTTTTGCCGGGATATTTTTTTTTAAAGGAAGATCAGATAGCCAGAATAACCAGTCCTGGTTTGAGGGAATTTGTTTTTCATCATTAATAAGTGCAAGGCTGATATCCCTTTTGCTAAAAGATTGAATAGCGTTAATCGCTGCTTTTATATAACTGACGTCATTGCTGTATTTGTCTGTAAATAGGGAAATAACTATTGATGAGCTGTCTTTGTTTTCCGTTTGTTTTCCTGTTGTAGCTGATGCAGGAGTAAATACCTGCCAATCAGGTTGAATTGACAGAACGGGCCTGTTGCCGGAAAAATGGCTTAAAAAATTATCTGTAAAAATATAAATGGGAAGAGAAACCGTTAAAGTGGCGTCGAGAGATTCTGCCAGTTTCCAATAGGATAAACTATTCTTAACTGAACCGGGTTGTCTTATTATCGCATCTTCTAATTTTTCTTTAGTAAAGCCCTCGTCGAAATAGTGAAACTCGAAACCGGCTTTGTATAAAGAATCGATAGTGGTTTTGAAATGCGAATAAATCGGATTGAAGTTTTCTGCCGGAATTAATATCCATCCTTTTTGCTTTGTAGTAACAGTTGATTTCTTCCAGGCAGGGTCAGATAATACAAAAGCGAGGGCGCCAATCAAAAGACAGCGAAAAAGCAACAGCAATAAGTCGGACAATTGCAGGTTTCTTTTGTATTCTTTCGTTTCTTCAGGAATCAGGGAAATGCTGCCTACTTTTAATATCCTTCCCGGGCGTTGATTCCATAAATGGATTATAACGGGAATGGATATACCCGCTAATACAAAAAGCCAGGAAGGTTGTAATAACTGGAGCAATGCTTATACGCTTAGTTTGTTACGTTGATTTAAAAAATCACGAAGGGCCTGGTCAAGAGGGTGAGCCATATTGAGCAGGCGGTAAAAAATATTTTTGTTCAGCAATTTCATTCGCAATACGGATAAATAATGGTTTATTTTTTCCTGGTAAGCTTCGTTTTTTTGTAAGGTGTTAATGCGGATAATATTTCCTGTTTCCAGGTCTTCAAGTGCGGCATAACCTTTGTAATCGAAGTTGAGTTCATTGTTACCCATAATATGAAATACGATCACTTCGTGTTTCATTGTTGTCAGCGAATTCATCATTTCAATTATTTCTCCTTTTTCTTCATACAAATCGGTAATGAAAACGACCAATTCCCTTTTTGTGGAAGCAGAAAAAACATTCTTATAGTGTATGGGTTGAGTAAACCTTCCTTCGGGTACAATCGATTCCAGTTGATAATAAAATCTTGCGAGGTGCTGGTAATTTCTTCGGGTAGCGAGTGAGAAAAGATTGTCATGATTCAGTACATACAGACCAATGGCATCGCTTTGCAGGTTAGACAACCACGCCAGGGACGCTGCAAGGTATTTTGCATATTCAATTTTCGTGTAGCCATTATCGGTATGGCTCATCGAGGCGCTCGCATCCATAATAAAACGGACAGATATACTTGTTTCTACTTCCGATTCCCGGACATAATAACGGTCGGACCTTGCATACATTTTCCAATCCAATTGCCGCAAGTCATCGCCCGGTTGATAACTTCGGTATTGACTGAATTCGAGGCCCTGCCCTTTGATGGTGCTTTTATTAATACCTGCCATAAACCCATCCACAGTTGTCTTTGCTGCGAGTTGCAGGTCTTTTATTGAGGTTAATATTTTCGGATCGAGCAGGCGGCTCATAGGGCAAATGGCGAGCGGTGAATGAGAAATAGTGTTTCACGCAAAGCAAATAAAGTGTAAAGAAATTTCCATTTTTCACGGCTTTGCCCTTCATATTGTTTTGTATGAAATGAACCCGATAAGCGAACAAGACCCTGAACGGAGCGTCGCAAATATATTTGATAGCAGTAATGAAGCTGATCCAATAAATTTTTTTTATGATTCACAGGTACCATATTCATTAACGATTCAGAACGGCTTTAGGTCTTTCAATTGCTCTTAGTATTTCGCCGGTTACAAGATCAGCGCTTATGTTTTCTGCGTCGGCTTTAAAGTTCATTAATACACGATGACGTAAAACGGGATAAGCCATTGCCTGCAAATCTTCCATGAGTACAGCATAACGCCCATGGAAAAGCGCTCTTGCTTTCGCTGTAAGGATCAAAGCCTGGCCCGCTCTTGGCCCGGCACCCCAGCGTACCCATTCCTTTACATAATTTACTTCTGTATTGACTGGCCGGGTAGCACGAACAATATTGCTTACGTACTGTACCAATACTTCATCAATCGTCACTTCCCGGACTAAAGATTGCAATTGCTGGATTTCAGCGGCATCGAGTAATGGATTAATAACTGGTTTCTTTGTTCCGGTTGTATTGTTCAATATTTCCATTTCTTCTTTCACTGAAGGGTAGTCGATTTTTATATACAGCAAGAACCGGTCTAGTTGCGCTTCCGGTAATGGATAAGTGCCTGCCTGTTCAATTGGATTTTGTGTGGCTAGAATAAAAAAAGGTTTCTGCAATGGGTACGTCTGGCCTGCATACGTTACTTCAAACTCCTGCATGGCTTCCAGCAAGGCAGATTGTGTTTTAGGCGGTGTGCGGTTTATTTCATCGGCCAAAATGATATTGGCAAATAATGGCCCTTTATTAAACTTAAAAAAGCGTTTACCTGTTGAATGATCTTCTTCCAATATTTCGGTACCGATTATATCCGTAGGCATAAGATCGGGTGTAAATTGAATACGGCGAAAAGAAAGATCCAAAGCCTGTGAAATAGTTCTTACCATCAGGGTTTTTGCCAAACCAGGCACCCCTTCCAGCAAACAATGCCCGCCGGCTATCAGAGCGATCAGTATCTCATCCAGCACCTCATCCTGCCCGACAATAATTTTTTGGATTTCATTTTTTAATAAGGGCAGTTTGCTTAGTAAATTGCGGATGGAATCTTGTGTATAATTCAAAACGACGAAATTTTAATTTCAAAAGAGGAAATTTAGAAATAAATAAACAATTCCTGAGCAAAATTACATTACCGGCAAGTAAACGGGGTATGAGCAATCAGAAATTTACATTCACAAGGCTGCGCTATCATAGTGGCGATTGGGATACGGATCAGCGGATGCCGTCGAATATACTCAATTCTCTGATTGAATATACAACCCTCCCTGTAAACCTTCAGGAGAAAGTGATCGACCTAGGTACTGAAGATATTTTTCAACAGCCCTTTAGTTATATAAGCGGACATAAGCTGGTGCAGTTTGATAAGCAGGAAGCGGCTATGTTTAAAACTTATGTGCAGAATGGCGGCTTTGTTTTTGCCGATGATTGTAATCATGATATTGATGGGTTATTCGCAAAATCATTTGAAGTACAGATGAATAATTTATTTGGCAATGGGTCGTTAAAGAAAATAAATAACCACCATGAAATCTATCATTCATTTTTCAATTTTGAAAAAGGTCCTCCCAATACTTCGTTTGAATTAAATGGATGGGGCGATGATTTGGTACATGATTACCTGAAAGCAATAGAGATTAATGGGCGTATTGCTGTTTTATACAGTAATAAGGATTATGGATGTGAATGGGATTATGATTTCCGCAATAAACGTTTTTTGAGTGAAGACAATACAAAGTTCGGTGTGAATATTATTATGTATGCATTGCAGGCCTAAGGAAGCTTTGAGCTTTCGGCGATGAGCCAGGCACTTATGAGGTGATTATTTCGTTTCTAAATCCAAAGTATCTAAAAAATTAAATCAAAAATCCCATTTCATTGAAATGGGATTTAATTATCAGGGCTAAAACTAATTACAGGTTACGCAACGGCTTTTTTTACCAAATCAGCGGCTTCACTCAATAAAATCGCCGATTGTACTTTTAATCCGCTTTCATCAATTAATTTCTTCGCTTCCACCGCATTGGTTCCCTGTAAGCGAACAATGATCGGAATTTTAATATTACCAAGATTTTTATACGCTTCAATCACTCCGGCCGCAACACGGTCGCAACGAACGATGCCACCGAAGATATTGATCAGTATCGCTTTTACATTCGGATCCTTCATAATGATTTTGAAACCAGCTTCCACGGTTTGCGCATTGGCAGTACCACCTACATCGAGAAAGTTAGCCGGTTCGCCACCACTTAGTTTAATCATATCCATAGTAGCCATTGCAAGACCGGCGCCGTTTACCATACAACCTACATTACCATCCAGCTTTACAAAATTCAGGTTGTATTTACCAGCTTCCACTTCGGTGGGATCTTCTTCGGTTACATCTCTCAGTGAGGCCAAATCAGCATGACGAACCAATGCGTTATCATCCAGGTTCATTTTACAATCAACAGCTACGATTTTATCATCGGCGGCTTTGAACAAAGGGTTTATTTCCAACATGGAGCAATCCAATCCAACATAAGCAGTATATAAATTGGTAACAAACTTTACCATGTTTTTAAAAGCTTCACCGGATAACCCGAAATTAAAGGCGATCTTTCTTGCCTGGAAGGGAAGTAAGCCTCCACCGGGATACACCCATTCCTTAAATATTTTTTCAGGTGTATCATGGGCTACATCTTCAATGTTCATTCCTCCCTCCGTACTGTACATAATCACATTTTGTCCTGTACCACGGTCCAATAAAATAGACAAATAAAATTCTTTACGTGGGCTGGGTCCATCGTAATACATATCCTGGGCCACCAATACTTTGTTCACAACTTTGCCGGCAGGCCCTGTCTGGATTGTTTCCAGTGTGCCTCCTAATATTTTCTGAGCAAAATCAGTAATCTCGTCGAGGCTCTTTGCCACCTTCACACCGTTGATACCGGTTTCTTTTATCTTTCCTTTACCACGGCCACCCGCATGTATCTGCGCTTTTATTACAGCGAAACTGCTGCCTGTCTGTCCCTTTATCTGGCGATAGGCATCTTCTACTTCGTGTACAGTAGCACATGCATAACCTTCCTGTACCGGAACGTTATATTTTTTCAATAATTCTTTGGCCTGGTACTCGTGGAGATTCATATCTTATAATTTCCTGCGAATATAATCGATTCATCACTATCCTGCGCCCTGACATAGGCGTAAATATTTTTATACTATAGCTGCTGCATTTTATTAAGATATCCTCTTGTGACGCCGCCGATAATTATTGGCTTACTTCATCTTTCTGTCTTCATGGCGTCGGTTTCATAACTCATGGCCATAGTTTGTATTAAGCATCCATCAATCCCAAAACACTATATTTGCAGGTTCAAAAATTAGTTATGCCGCATCCGGTTATGGATCAGTTAAAAGAAGCAGTGGATTTTATCCGCAGGCAATTTTCTGCAACTCCTGAGGTCGGTATTATATTAGGTAGCGGCCTGGGCAATTTTGTCCATGAAATTGAGGTAGAAAAGGAAATAGCCTATAGTGATATTCCCCATTTCCCGGTTTCTACAGTGCAGGGGCATAAAGGGAAACTGATCTTCGGGAATATGCCTGCCGGCCGGCAAGGTGTAAGCAGTAAAAAAATTGTTTGTATGGCCGGCCGCTTTCATTTTTATGAAGGGTATGATGCGACGCAGGTAGTCTTCCCGGTACGTGTGATGAAACAATTAGGGATAAAAGCATTGCTTTTGTCTAATGCGGCAGGAGGCGTAAACCCGGCCTTTAGTGTAGGCGACCTGATGATTATTACAGACCATATCAGTTTTGACACACGCAATCCCCTGATTGGAAAAAATATTGACGAATTAGGCCCCCGCTTTCCTGATATGAGCGAACCTTATAAAAAAGAATTTATTCAAAAAGCAAAATCCATTGCCCAGGCAAAGAATATAAAATTGCAGGAAGGAGTCTATTATGGGGTCACGGGTCCTACATTTGAAACAAGAGCTGAATATAAGCTGGTGCATATTCTTGGTGGCGATGCGGTCGGAATGAGCACTGTGCAGGAATGTATAGCGGCGAACCATATGGGCTTGCCTGTATTTGCAATGAGTGTTATAACAGATCTTGGTATCCGGGAAGAAGAAAATAAAATAACACACGAAGAGGTGTTGCAGGCAGCAAAAGAGGCCGAACCGCATTTTGCAACAATATTCAGGGAATTGATTGGTGCGATATAGAAGAAGATTACTTTATTGTAAAATCATAGGTTTGATAGGGAGTAGAAAAGTGAGCTGGACTTTCTTAATAATAAAAACAGTATAACTTTTAGACAACACCTTAAAAGATAGTCCAATAAAAATTAAAATGCACCCATTTAACGATACACTAACGACATTTGTATTTTTGCTTCATTAATTTTCCGCCGCTGAAATAAATTAATACCCTGGCAAAGACAATTACATACCTGCTACTATCCTGCTTGTTACTTTTTTCGCTTGTTACCGTTGCACAATTGCCGGGAAGATTAGGTAATATCGGGCGAAGCCTTGGCCGGGGTGGTGCAAGCGGTAAGACAGACAGTTTAAAACACAGGAGCAAAACAGAAGATTCAATAACCATTAATTTCAGGTATATTGATTCTGCACGTAATTATAAATTGGATTCATCCGTAAGTGATTTTACAAAGCTTTTTCCTATACCGGCCGATTATTATACACTGGGCAATGATGGTTCAGCAGCGAAATCCTTCCTTTTTTCACCACTAATGAAAGCTGGCTGGGACCCGGGTTTCCATGCATATGATATTTATAAATTGAAGATGGAGAATGTACACTTCTTCAATACCACGCGGCCTTATGCTCAGCTTAATTATCTTTTGGGGAGCAAGGCAGAACAATTTATCGAAGCCTTAATTACCCGTAATATAAATCCGGGCTGGAATGCGTCTTTTAATTACAGAGTCATAAGCTCTCCGGGTTTTTTTAAAAATCAAAAGACAAATCATAATACATATCTTTTCACTTCCTGGTATCAATCGAAGGCAAAGCGATACAATAATTATTTCGTGCTGCTGGCCAACAGCCTGAAAGGAAGTGAAAATGGCGGGTTTCGCTCCCCTTCCGACCTGGAAAATCCCGATAATAAAGATCGTTTCCAGATTGATACCTGGCTGGGAGGTGATCAAACGTATTCGGCTAATTCTTTTAAAACAAATATTGTTACCGGCAATCAGTATAATGAACTTTCATTTCTGATGAGGCAACAGTATGATTTTGGCAGAAAGGATTCGCTGGTTACAGATTCAACGGTTATCCCTCTTTTTTATCCGCGTGTCCGTTTCGAGCATACGTTCAGTTACAATACTTACAAGTACGAATTTCATGATTACTATACTGGCGGTATTAACAGGCCTGATTCAAATTATTACATCAATTTCTATGATTATAATACCCATACAGAAGATTCAGTCCGTTTCCGCGATACCTGGCGTGAAATTTTTAATGATTTTTCGATATACCAGTTCCCCGATGCCAATAACCTGCAGCAATTCATAAAAATCGGGGCATCGATGCAAAACCTGAACGGACGATTTGCTACCGGCACCAGGTCATTATATAATTTTATAGCCCATGCGGAATACCGCAACCGTACACGGGACAGAAAATGGGATATGGAGGCGAATGGCAAGCTTTATCTTACCGGGTTTAATGCAGGGGATTACCAGGCGCACATAAGCCTTCAACGCCTAATTGGAAAAAAATTAGGATACCTGCAACTCGGTTTTGAGAATGTAAACCGGTCCCCGTCCTTTATTTATAACCCCAGCAGTAGTTTTTATTTTGATACAACCGCCAAGAATTTTAATAAAGAAAATACACTGCGATTCTTTGCTTCTTATTATAACCCTGGACTAAAACTAACCTTGACGGGCAACTATTATCTTATCAGTAATTACATGTATTTAGCCGGTTATTATAAACTAAAACAGGAAAGTTCAATATTTAATTTTCTTCAGGTTGCTTTACACAAAACATTTAAGGTTGGCAGGCACTGGTTTTGGTACACTGATATTTATGCACAGCAGAAAGCAGGAGATGTAGATCTGAATGTACCGCTTATATTTACCCGCAACCGGCTGGCCCTGGAAGGAGTTTTTTATAAAAACCTGAATATTGCGACCGGTATAGAAGTCCGTTATAATACTGCATATAAAGCGGATAGCTATTCACCGGTATTGGGGCAGTTTATGTACCAGGATACACTAACCATTAAAAATCGCCCGGATATCCGGCTCTACCTGAATTTCAGGATCAGGAGTTTCAAGCTATTTATCAGCGCATCCAACCTGAACTCCGTTAGTTTTTCGAATGGCTTTGGATTCACGGATAACAATATTCCGGCCCCTGGCTATGCTTATCCGGGCTTCCAGTTACGTTTTGGTATCTATTGGAATTTTGTTAACTGATTGATAATTTGTATGGTTAAAGACAGAATGATAAGGATCATTTAGGCTTTTTCATTTCTATGATTATCTTTGTGCTGCCAGATGAAGAAAATATCAGTATTCATAGTAGCCCTTTTCTATCTTGCGATCAGCAGTGGTATGATCGTGAACCTGCATTATTGCATGAACCGCTTTTCTTCGGCCGATATGGGCTTTGTTGCAAAAGATGAATGTGGCATTTGTGGCATGGATAAATCAAAATCTAACGGCTGCTGTCATGATGAAATCAAACTGGTAAAATTGCAGGGCGATCAGAATAAAACCGCACAGGTTGCTTTTGATTTCACTGCTTTTCAATCCATAGCAGTTATCCCTTCAAAATTTATTTCTACTTCTTTTTACAATACGGATCAAAACAATCATCAGGTTGAACATTCTCCTCCTCTGCTCAAACAGCAGGATTTACAAAGCAAAAATTGCGTTTTCAGGATTTGACAGAAACATAGTCAACGACAAATGATGTTACACTATGCCGGTCCCCTTTATTAGTTATGGAAACAGGCAGTATCATTTACGATTGACTTCTGTTATTATTTAGTAAAGACTATTCACAGTACTTATTTCTCATTTAAAAATATATAAAATGAAAACGCTTAAAATATTTTCAATAGTTATCGCTTGTTTAATGATTGCTTCTTCGGTTTTTGCACAGAAGGAAAAGACAGAATCTTTCAAAGTAGCCGGTGAATGCAAAATGTGTAAAAAGAAAATCGAAAAGGCGGCAAAAGAAGCAGGCGCCTCTTTCGCATCCTGGAGCCCGGAAACAAAAATCCTAAAGGTTTCTTATAATGTAAATACGAGCAATGCGGGTTCTATACAACAGGCAATAGCCAATGTTGGTTACGATACACCAAAATATAAAGCCACTGAAGAAGCTTATAAGTCGTTGGATGAATGCTGCCAGTATGAAAGGGATAAGGCAACTGCAAAATGCTGCGATGGCGAAAAGTGCGAAAAGAAAGATGGCGAATGCGCCAAAGCAGCTGTTTGTAAAGAAAAAGGTTGCGGTGACATGAGCTGCTGTAAAAAATCTTAATCAATTCAGTAGACTTAAATTAAGAGATTTGCCCTGGGATTTTCGCGGCCGTTTATACGATCGCTGGCGAAAATTTCAGGGCTCATTTAACAAGAAGTAAAAAGGTAATAGTAATACATGAAACGGATTTTCATTTTATTGGCGGTTCTTTCGGCAGGATTGTTTTCACAGGCGCAGTTCACAAAAGCTACTTTACAGGCCAGTGGCCTCACCTGCGCCATGTGTAATAATGCGATCAATAAAGCGTTAAAGGGATTGGCGTTTGTAAGTACAGTGAAATCTGATATTAAGAACGCTTCTTTTGATATTGTGTTTAAAGATGGTGCGCCTGTAGATATCGATGCGATGCGCAGTGCGGTAGAAGACGCCGGGTTCTTTGTAGCTAAGTTAAAAGTGACAGGCAATTTCGACAATGTGAATGTGAAAAACGATGAGCATGTTGTAATTGGTGGCAGGACCTTCCATTTTCTCGAAGTAAGCGACCAGGTACTGAACGGCGAACAAACATTGACGTTGCTTGATAAAAACTTTCTTACTTCAAAAGAGTTTAAGAAAGTAAGTCATACTACAAAGATGGAATGCCTGCAAACCGGTAAAGAACAGAACACAAGAATTTATCACGTTACTATTTAATTATTGAAATGAGACTAACTCTAATACCAGTTTCGCACAAAGCAATAACGAAGACGAAAAAGCAAAGACCGTCTTTCAAAGACTATCATTGTAAACTTTGTCTACTTTGTGTTCCTTGTGTGAAAATTCCTGATCGCCGAGGCAGTCTCATTTAAACCTCAAATATGAAAAGCTTCAGAAGATTATTCTTTTTTATCGGTCTTATCGCTTTAGCTGTAGTTGTAAATGCACAACCAAAGCAGGGAGATCTTGCTTATGAAATTGCATTGACAACTCCAAAAGGAGACACCGTTTCTCTATCTTCTTTGCAGGGAAAAGTTGTACTGATTGATTTTTGGGCGTCCTGGTGTGGCCCCTGCCGTTTATCTAACAGGCACCTGACAAAGTTGTATTCAAAATATAAGAGTAAAGGATTTGAAATATATGGCGTATCGCTGGATGAGAATAAGAAAGACTGGATGAAAGCCATTAAGCAGGACAGGATTAGCTGGACACAGGTGATTGATAACAGGGGATGGGAAGCACAAACAGCGATTGATTGGGGATTATACCAGATACCTACTTCATATCTTATCAATAAAGACGGTATTATTGTAGGCATAGACCTTGAAAAGAATGATCTTGAAAAAGCACTGAAGGATTTATTGGGGAAGTGATTTTTCAAATCATTATTATGCGAAAATTTTTTATTGGAGTTTTTCTGATTGCTGCAGGTTATTCTGAAGTGGCAGGGCAGGAGTTATATGTATATACAGAGCCTGCTTCCAACATGCCGGCCCACTCCATTGGCGCTAAAGTTACCGGGAATGTAATCACAAAAAATCAGGGCACTGCAAATAAGCTCATACAGCGGTACACTCCTGAACTAATGTTTGGGGTAAATAAAAAACTGATGGTGCATGTCGGTGGCAGTTTTGCTGATATGCACACACCCAAGTTCAAGTGGGAGTCGGTATATACTTATATCAAATACCGCTTTTTTTCTATTGATGACGTCCATAAACATTTCAGGATGGCTGCTTTTACCGATGCCTCCTATACGCGAAGCCCTTTTGAATTTGATGAAATCAGTTTGCAGGGCGATAAAAGTGGAATTGCTTTGGGATTAATAGCCACTCAATTAGTAAATAAGCTGGCTGTGTCGGCAACCGTAAGTCATACGCAAGTGTTGGATAAATCGCGGTATGATAAAGTTTTTTATACTCCGCCACGGAACTATCAGTCCTTTAATTACTCTTTGTCTGCCGGTTATTTGTTATTGCCGGTTGAGTATACTGATTACAGGCAAACCAATTTAAACCTGTATGTTGAATTGCTGGGTCAGCAAACATTGGATCGTAAAGCCCACTATTGGGACCTGGCGCCTGCCCTGCAGCTTATCTTCAACAGCATTTCCAAAGTGAATATAGGCTACCGGTTCCAGGTAAACGGAAATATGAATAGAATGGCAAAAGAAAGCTGGTTGCTGAGCTTTGAATGGACTTTTTTGAACGCTTTGAAAAAATGAAAATAGTGGAATTGCACATAAAAAATATGGTATGCGGCCGGTGTATAAAATCAGTAGCAGAAATTTTCAAAAAGGCAGGGATAGTGCCCGTTCATGTTGAATTGGGAAAAGTTCAGTTGAGAAAAGATTTGAACGAAACACAATCAGGCAAAATAAAAGATGCATTGATGGCGGAAGGCTTTGCGTTGCTGGATAATTCAAAAGCTTCGCTTGTTGAAGAAATAAAAAACCTTGTCGTGAACCTGGTACATTATGGCGACCTGGAAGCTATGAAAGAAAAATTGTCATCTTATCTTTCCCGTCACTTGTATAAAGACTATAACTATCTCAGTACTCTTTTTTCTTCTATTGAAAATAATACGATTGAGCAATTTTTTATCCTTCAGAAAACCGAAAAAATAAAAGAATGGCTGGTGTATGATGAACTTACACTTAATGAAATAGCATTCAGGTTAGGCTATAGTAGTGTGGCGCATTTAAGCAGTCAATTTAAAAAAGTAACAGGATTTACGCCGGGCCAGTTCAGGAAATTAAAGGATCATCGCCGTAGGCCTATCGACAGCATCTGACCTGTAAATGTTATAAGATAAACTGGAAATTGTGTAACAGCCTGTAACCTCACCTGGTGGAAATTTGTGCTATAAAATTGATCGTATGGTTCACAAGTATTTAATCACAGGAATGACATGCAATAGCTGTGTCGCAAAAGTAAAAAGCGAGTTATTAAAATTAGGTGATATAGAGGCTGCTGAGGTTCAATTACAGTCTCCCCAGGCTACTATTACTATGGGCAGGCATATACCAACTCCAGTTTTGCAGGAGGCAGTACGTAAAGCAGGGCATTATACAATAGTGTTAGACGAAGACATGACTCATAATAGGAGCAATGACGTCTCAAATGAAGGGATGATTAATCCATCTTATTTCCCGATAGTATTGATTTTTGGTTATATAGGGGGTGTTAGCGTGCTGGCACAGTTCGACGCGAAAGGATTTGACTGGATGCTTTGGATGCGCCATTTTATGGCTGGGTTCTTTTTTGTTTTTTCCTTTTTTAAACTAATGAACCTGCGCGGATTTGCAGAAGGTTACAGCAGTTATGACATTGTCGCGGAAAAGTTTCCGGCCTGGGGATTTATTTACCCGTTTGTAGAATTAGCTCTTGGCATAGCGTATTTAACCAACATTTCGCCAATAGGAACAAATAGTGCTGCCTTTCTTGTAATGGGTATTAGTTCAATAGGGGTTATAAAAAGCCTTTTGCGTAAATCATCTTTTCAATGCGCCTGCCTGGGTACTATTATTAAATTACCATTAAGCAAGGTCACTTTGTTTGAAGACTTATTGATGGCTGGTATGAGCGTATTAGCAATTATTTCGATTCTGTTTTTTCATCAATAAAAGAGACGAAATGAAAAAATTGGTTCTGAATATCTGTTTCGATACGGGTATTGATTCTTTAGTTGTTGATACAACAAATATTCGGCTAAAGGTATTGGCTGACTTATTTTACGCTTTTAAAGCAGCTATGTAAAATCAGCTGCTGTTGTTGTTTCACCAAAGGATGTCAAATTTGCGGATACATTTTATAATATAAATTTTCAGGCGGTCTTTTATTTGTAAAAAGACTGCCGCAAACGAATCGGGTATGAAGTTTTTCTTTACAACCATATTGATTTTGGCCATTTGCTTATCTGCAAATGCACAACAGAGAGCTGGAAAAGAAGCAAAAAAACAGATTGAAAACGTTACTTATACATGCCCTATGCATCCGGATATCCATCAGGATAGACCTGGCAAGTGCCCAAAGTGCGGTATGCCCCTTGTAAAAGAAAAAAATACAAAAGCGGGGAATACACCAGGCCTGTTATTGACCGATACTTCAACGATAAAAAGTGATAGCGACAGCGTAGCGATCTATAGTTGCCCCATGCATCCTGAAATACAATCATCCCAACCTTCCCGTTGCCCGAAATGCGGAATGAAACTGGAAATAAAAGAAGGGATGGGTGGGCAGATGCACAGTGATAGCAACACAACTCACCAACACAATAAGCAAGGAATGGAAATGGGAAACGGGGCTAAGACAGTGCTTCCGGCATTTAATATTATTGAAAATAATGAACCTCCAAAGACTGTCCGATATGACTTATATATAAATGATACGATTGTAAACTTTGGTAAAAGAAAGAGAAGAGCCATTGCAGTGAACGGCCAGATACCGATGCCTGTACTCACGTTTACCGAAGGCGATACAGCGGAAATTTATGTACATAACCTGATGAACGAAGAAACCTCCCTACACTGGCATGGATTGATTTTGCCAAACCGCTATGATGGTGTGCCTAATCTTACGCAAATGCCAATTAAACCTCATTCTACACATATTTACAGGTTCCCGATCGTGCAGCATGGCACTCATTGGTATCACAGTCATACAAAGCTGCAGGAACAAATCGGCATGTATGGGCTATTTATTATGAATAAAAGAAAGGAATGGGATATACCCACGGTGCCGGTTATCATCAGTGAATGGGCAGATATGAAGCCTGAAGAAATAGACCGGAGCCTGCACAGTGCCAACGATTGGTTTTCGGTGAAGAAAGAAAGTACACAAAGCTGGGCAGAGGCAATTAAAAAGGGATATTTCAAAACAAAGTTTGTTAATGAATGGAAGCGAATGAATGCAATGGATTTAACAGATGTGTATTATGATAATTTCTTACTGAATGGAAAAAATCAGCTGGAACTGTCGCAGTACAAGCCAGGCGATAAAGTCAGGTTAAGAATAGCAAATGGCGGTGCTTCGGATTATTTCTGGCTTACTTATGCAGGCGGAAAAATAACGGTTGTGGCTACAGATGGTAATGATGTGGCACCAGTGGAAGTGGATCGGTTGATTATCGCTGTTTCAGAAACCTATGATGTTATTGTAACAATTCCTGGTAATGATAAAAGCTATGAGTTTTTGGTAACGCCTGAAGACCGGACTAAATCAGCTTCGATGTGGTTAGGAAGTGGAGAAAAAGTATATGCAAAGAAGATGGATCGGCCGAAATATTTTGCAGGTATGAAGATGATGAATGCGATGATGGATATGAAAGGCAATCTAATTGAAATGAATGGCATGAAGATGCAAAACCAGGTAATGGATATGAATACGGTAATGTACCCTGAAATAACAGGACCTGAAAGGCCGGATAAAAGAATGAAGAAATATGAGATGAGTATGATGGACTCATCTCATATCAACCATGATATGGGTAATATGGGTAACATGAGTAACAGCAGCGCAGATATTGTTACACTCAACTATTCTATGCTTCGATCTCCCGAAAAAACCACGCTGCTACAAGGGCCAATGCGGGAGTTAAAATTTGACCTTACCGGCAATATGAACCGCTATGTATGGACAATGGATAATAAAACAGTTTCGGAGAGCGATAAGGTTTTAATTAGAAAAGGAGAAAACTTAAGGATCATTTTATATAATAATAGTATGATGCGGCACCCGATGCACTTGCATGGACATGATTTCCGCGTGCTGAATGGTCAGGGTGAATATGCGCCGATGAAAAATGTTATTGATATCATGCCGATGGAAAGAGATACGATAGAGTTTGCTGCTACAGAAAGCGGCGACTGGTTTTTTCATTGCCATATTTTATATCA
>JAFDYH010000039.1:20445-21153 GCA_018267535.1 Bacteroidota bacterium | reverse complement strand
CGATTGCAATTGGTCAAACCGTTCCTTAAAATATTCGACTGCGTTCATTTTTTTTGTGCTATAGGCTTTAGGCTAAAAGCCGTTGGCCCAATTCCTTATATAGAAAAACCAGATTATCGCTATTGTATATTCAACCTTTGAAGATTGTAAGCTTATAACCTAAAGCCTATTGCTTACAGCCTTCTCAGCCTCACTCAATTCATTTTTAATAAAGTCGTATCCTCTTTCTTCCAGTTCTAGTGCCAATTCTTTTGGTCCTGATTTTACAATACGTCCATTGTATAATACATGTACATAATCCGGAACAATATAGTCCAGCAGGCGCTGATAGTGTGTTACCATCAACACGGCATTATCCTTATTGCGTAATTTGTTTACCCCATTGGATACAATACGGATGGCGTCAATATCCAAACCGGAATCTGTTTCGTCCAGTATCGCCAGTTTTGGCTCCAGCATGGCCATCTGGAATATTTCATTTTTCTTTTTCTCACCACCGGAGAAGCCTTCATTCAGCGGGCGGCTTAATAAAGACTGGCTGATATTCATCAAAGCCATTTTTTCTTTCATTAGTTTCAGAAAGCCGACAGCATCCAATGGATCCAATCCACGGTACTTACGTACTTCATTAACCGCTGTTTTAATAAAGTTGGTGGTACTCAATCCCGGTATCTCAACAGGGTACTGAAATGCAAGAAATAAACCTTC
>JAFDYH010000039.1:18805-20412 GCA_018267535.1 Bacteroidota bacterium | reverse complement strand
CCATCAGTAACTTCATACTCTGAACGGCCTGCTAATACAGAAGCCAAAGTGCTTTTACCCGAACCATTCGGACCCATTATTGCATGCACTTCTCCTGGTTTTATTTCCAGGTTAATCCCTTTTAAGATTTTCCTTCCTTCAATACCTGCTTGTAAATTGTGAATGGTCAACATGATCGTGCTATTTAGGCCTTACCCTCGTTCCCTCTCCATTGGAGAGGGAGGCCGGGCTTTAGTTAAAAATTATTCTTTTGTAATTAAGCATTTCAGCTTCATTAATTCTATTCGATTCAAAAAACTCTAAAATCCCTTTAGGGATTTGGGGGTTTACCCCACGCTTCCTTCCAAACTAATCGCCAATAACTTTTGTGCTTCTACCGCAAACTCCATTGGCAATTGGTTCATTACTTCTTTTGCAAAGCCATTAATAATTAGAGCAACAGCGGTTTCCGTATCAATACCACGTTGATTGCAATAAAATATCTGGTCTTCACCGATTTTTGATGTAGTAGCTTCATGTTCTACAATCGCAGAACTGTTCTTTACTTCTATATAGGGAAATGTATGTGCACCACATTTATCACCAAGTAATAAAGAATCGCATTGGGAAAAGTTACGGGCATTCGCCGCATTCTTACTAACGTGTACGAGCCCACGATAACTGTTGTTACTGAAACCCGCAGATATACCCTTGGATACAATGCGGCTCCTTGTATTCTTACCGAGGTGCTGCATTTTCGTACCTGTATCTGCTTGCTGGTGATTGTTCGTTACGGCCACAGAATAAAACTCGCCTACAGAATTATCACCTTTTAATATTACACTCGGATATTTCCATGTAATGGCAGAGCCGGTTTCTACCTGTGTCCACGATATCTTTGAATTATTTCCTTTGCAAATACCTCGTTTAGTTACAAAATTGTAAATGCCCCCGTTGCCTTCCTTATCGCCGGGATACCAGTTTTGTACCGTTGAATATTTGATCTCGGCATTATCCAAAGCGATTAGTTCAACTACTGCAGCATGTAACTGGTTTTCGTCACGCATCGGTGCAGTACAACCTTCGAGATAGCTCACATAACTTCCCTCTTCAGCAACGATCAATGTTCTTTCGAACTGGCCGGTATTTTCTGCATTGATGCGGAAATAAGTCGATAACTCCATCGGGCAGCGAACGCCTTTTGGAATATAGCAGAACGACCCATCGGTAAAGACCGCCGAATTCAATGCTGCATAATAATTATCCGTAACTGGCACTACCGTACTCAGGTATTTTCTGATCAGTTCAGGGTGCTCCTGTATAGCTTCTGTCATTGAACAGAAGATGATTCCTAATTCTGATAATTGTTCTTTGAAAGAAGTACCTACAGACACACTATCCATTACTACATCTACGGCGATACCACTCAATCTCTTTTGTTCATTGAGGGATATGCCCAGTTTTTCAAATGTATTCCTTAACTCAGGATCGATTTCCTCCAGGCTTTTAGGTTTTACTTTCTGCTTCGGCGCAGAATAATAAATAATGTCCTGGAAATTGATCTTTGGAAATTTCAGGTTGGCCCATGTAGGCTCTTCACCTGCCATGCGGCACCAGGAGCGATAAGC
>JAFDYH010000039.1:18525-18764 GCA_018267535.1 Bacteroidota bacterium | reverse complement strand
ATAATATCTTCACTTAATCCTTTCGGCGCGGAATCAGTTTCAATCGCTGTAACGAAACCATATTTATAGTCGCTGCCTATGGTTTTTTCAATCGTACTCAAACTTTCATCCACTTCTTCTGGCTGGAGTTGTTCTGTGCCTTCTTTCATTTCCGCAAAGATAGGGATGAATTTGTACAAAAAAGTATAAACAGAAGCTTTTAATAGGCAAAAAGCTGTCAAATGATTGTCATGTTATGG
>JAFDYH010000039.1:16181-18488 GCA_018267535.1 Bacteroidota bacterium | reverse complement strand
GGTGAGAAATATTTTGGCAAAAATATTATTCTTCGTTTCAACGGTACTTCTGTATTATCATCAGTCCGTTGCCCATCATCACCAGGATTTTGAAATCGCTTCAGAACATCACAATGATTTTAATACGGGACACGACGAAGATCATTTACCGCCTCACCATATTGCTCATGTTTTTTCTTCAGACCAGGTAAAGATCACTGTTACAAAAGTTTTTTCTCCTGATTTATTCTATGCTCATCAATATGACATTTCTCTTTTAAATCACGAGCTGGTTCTTACTAAAAAAGAGTATGTCGAAATCAGGCCACCTTTGCTCAAAGGCCAGTCTCATCATTTTTCTCTTCGCGGCCCACCTGTGGTATAGCCGGCAAATCCCCTTTGCTTTTTTTGAAGCTATTACCCTATTCTTCATTTTATCAAGTCTTTTAAAAAAATGCTTAATAAGATCATTGCGTTCTCTATTAAGAACAAACTCATTGTAGGTATTGCGGTACTGTTCCTTATTGCGTATGGAATTTTTGAATTGGGCAAACTCCCGATCGATGCAGTACCGGATATAACGAATAACCAGGTGCAGGTCATTACAGTTTCTCCTTCACTTGGGGCGCCTGATGTGGAGCGGTTGATTACATTCCCCATCGAACAATCCAATAACAACCTTCCTGGCTTAAAAGAAATAAGAAGTTTTTCAAGGTTTGGCCTTTCCGTTGTTACCATCGTATTCAATGACAATATAGATGTGTACTGGGCAAGGCAGCAGGTAACCGAAAGGCTGCTGCAGGCACAGGAGCAGATACCCAAACAATTCGGAACCCCAAAACTCGCTCCGGTTACCACCGGGCTTGGCGAAATATATCAATATACAGTGCGGCCGAAAAAGGGGTACGAGGATAAATATTCCCCGATGGAACTCCGCACCATACAGGATTGGATAGTAAGGAGGCAGTTATTAGGGGTAAAAGGTGTTGCCGATGTCAGCAGTTTCGGCGGCTATCTTAAGCAATATGAAATAGCCGTCAATCCTTCAAAACTGAAAGCAAATGCAGTTACCATTAATGATGTTTTTACTGCGCTTGAAAATAATAACCAGAATACCGGCGGGGCTTATATTGAAAAGGGGCCAACTGTTTTATTTATCCGGAGTGAAGGTTTGGTTGGTTCTATTGAGGATATTGAAAATATAGTAGTAAAGAATATTTCCAATGGCACCCCTCTACTGATAAGAAATGTGGCCGAAGTGCGCCTGGGTAATGCAACCCGCTATGGCGCTATGACCTATAATGGTAATAGAGAAGTTTCCGGCGCAGTAGTGATGATGCTTAGAGGGGCGAATAGTAATGAGGTGATACGAAATATAAAAAATCGTGTAGAACAAATACAGAAAACATTACCTGAGGGAATAGTGATTGATGCGTTTTTGGATAGGACTAAAATGGTGAACAATGCAATTCACACGGTGGAAAAGAACCTGCTGGAAGGCGCCCTGATTGTTTTGTTCGTTCTTATTCTTTTTCTGGGAAACCTGCGCGCCGGTTTATTGGTTGCTTCAGTAATTCCATTGGCAATGCTGTTTGCCGTAATCATGATGAACTTGTTTGGTGTAAGTGGCAACCTGATGAGCCTTGGTGCATTGGATTTTGGTTTGATAGTAGATGGCGCAGTTATTATAGTGGAAGCAGCTATGCATGGCTTATCGCAAAGCAAACATTTTGGTAAGCTGAATAAACTCAGCCAGGCTGAAATGAATGACAAAGTGAAGCATTCGGCCAGCCGCATGATGAACAGCGCCGTGTTTGGCCAAATCATAATACTGATTGTTTACCTGCCTATTTTTTCGTTGCAGGGGATTGAAGGAAAAATGTTTAAGCCAATGGCACAGACAGTCGCGTTTGCATTACTCGGCGCATTCATTCTTTCGCTCACTTATATCCCGATGATGAGTTCTTTGGTTCTTAGTAAAAAGCTTTCGCATAAGCAAAACCTGTCAGAGCGCATCATGGATAGAATAAAAGGTGTTTACAGGAAAATGCTGGAGACTATATTGAAAATTCCTAAGACTGTTGTAGCTATCGTCATTTTATTATTTGCCATCGCCGTATTTGTATTAGCACAGCTGGGTGGTGAATTTATCCCTTCGCTCGAAGAAGGAGATTTTGCAGTTGAAACCAGGGTACTCACAGGTAGTAATATCAGTACATCTATTGCAGCCGTTTCAACGGCAGCAAAAATCCTGAGAGAAAAATTTCCGGAAGTAGAGAAAGTGGTGGGCAAAACGGGAAGCAGCGAAATACCGATTGACCCAATGCC
>JAFDYH010000039.1:0-16146 GCA_018267535.1 Bacteroidota bacterium | reverse complement strand
CATTCCCTGAACTAGAGGCAAAGATGACAAAAGAATTGGAAGCGATTCCCGGCGTCACTTTCGGTTTTCAATACCCGGTGCAAATGCGTTTCAATGAACTGATGACAGGGGCAAGACAGGATGTGGTTTGTAAAATATTCGGGGAAGACCTTGATACATTGGCCCACTATGCAAGAAAACTGGGAGAGATCAGTAATACCGTAAAAGGAAGTACGGGCTTATATATAGAAGCCGTTACAGGTATGCCGCAAATCATTATACAATACAACCGCGCCGCTATCGCCCAATATGGGTTAAACATCAGTGATATTAATAAAATTGTAAACACAGCTTTTGCCGGAGAAAGCAGTGGTATTGTTTATGAAGGAGAAAAACGTTTTGACCTTGTCGTTAGACTGAGTGGTGACCAGCGAAAAGATGTGTTCGATGTACAAAACCTGCTGATTCCAACTGCGCAGGGTATACAGGTTCCTTTGTACCAGGTAGCGGATGTAGAAGTACAGGAAGGGCCTAACCAGATACAGCGGGAAGATGCACAACGGAGAATAGTAGTTGGTTTCAATGTTCGTGGCCGCGATGTACAAACAATGGTAAAAGAATTGCAGCAGAAAGTAGAACAGCAAATCAAACTGCCCCCGGGTTATTTTATAACGTATGGCGGTGCGTTTGAAAATCTAGAAGAAGCCAAAAAGCGTTTGCTCATAGCCGTTCCTGTGGCGTTGATCCTTATATTCCTGCTTTTGTACTTCGCTTTTCATTCTGTTAAAGAAGGATTGCTTATTTACTCTGCCATTCCACTATCTGCTATCGGCGGCATATTCGCTTTGGCCATCCGCGGTATGCCTTTCAGTATTTCTGCAGGTGTCGGCTTTATTGCCTTATTCGGCGTATCTGTATTAAATGGTATTGTGTTGATTGCCGATTTTAAGCGATTAAAAAAAGAAGGCATTACCGATTTAAAAGAAATCGTAAAACTTGGAACAAGCGAAAGGCTTCGGCCGGTGTTAATGACAGCTACAGTTGCATCGCTTGGATTTTTACCAATGGCATTAAGTAACGGAGCTGGTGCGGAAGTACAAAGGCCGCTCGCGACAGTAGTTATCGGCGGGTTGCTTGTAGCTACACTGCTCACTTTATTCGTGTTGCCTGTTCTATATATCATTTTTGAAAAAGGAATTATTATGCGAAAGAAGAAAATACTCAAACCGCTTGCTCTGATTATACCAGGATTGATTTACCTGCAGGCTGTCGGTGCGCAAACAACCATTGAATTGCAGGCGGCAATTGATACTGCAGTAAAGAACAACCTTTCCCTGAAAAGCGAACAACTCAATGCAGAATATCTTCAGAAGGTAAAAGCCACTGCCTGGTCGCTTCCGCAAGCCAATGCAATAATTGATTATAGGCAATTAAACAGCGCTTATAGTGATAATAAGTTTGGCATTGCGCAAAGCATGAAATTTCCAACTGTTTATTCAAGACAAAAAAATGTATATAACGAAGAATGGAAAAGCGGCTTATTAAATGTAGCCGTTCGTGAAAATGAATTGAGGAAACAGGTAACATTGGTTTACTACCAGCTGTTATACCTGCAGCAAAAGAAAAAATTATTGCAGCATACAGACAGTCTCTTCACTGATTTTTTAAACATGTCAAAGCTGCGGTTAAAAGCAGGGGAAGCCAACATACTCGAAGCAACAACCGCAGAAACGCAACAAGGCCAGGTCGCGGTTCAATTGCGGGAGTTGAATGAAGATTTTAAAACACTTCAACTAAGATTGAAATGGCTACTGAATTCCAACACTGATTTTGTGCCGGTTGATATTCCATTTAAGATGTCGTTGCCTTTAATTGATGATATGGCTTCGCTGAACCAGCATCCTTATATCCTTCAACTAGAACAACAGCAACAGGTGAGCAGTGCAAAACTTGCATTGGAAAAATCAAAACTTTCTCCTGATTTGTTATTGGGTTTTAATAGTATGACGATAAGAGGCGCTGGTGCAGATGGCATTACTTATTCGGGTTCGAAACGTTTCAATTCAGTGCAGGCCGGTATTGGTATTCCTCTTTTCACAAGAGGGCAACGGGCCGCAATTCAAGCTGGCAAGGCAAATCTGGCGTTGGTCCAAAATGAATATGTACAAGGTCTTCAATTAATGCAATCCAATTACAGGCAGGCGCTGCAGCAATATGAAAAAAATATGCAAACGGTCCGCTATTATGAAGCTACTGCATTGAAGAGTGCGGACAAGATAATTCAGACCGCTAATCTTCAATTTAAAAACGGTGAAATCAACTATCTCGATTGGGTATTGCTCGCGGGCAATGCGACCAGTATACACAACGGGTATATTGAAGCTGTTCGAAACCTGAACCAGAGTATTATAGAAATAAATTCATTTACCAGTAAATAAAAGATGATGAAAAAGATTGTATCAGTAATATGGATGATGGTATTGCTTACAGCTTGTGGCAATAAAGAGAAAACAGAAGATAAGCAAGCAGCAAATACAGCGGCAGATAATAATAGTGTTCTATTGACAGAAGCACAGGTAAAAAATGCCGGTATAGAAACCGGCAAACCGGAAACCAGGAATATATCTTCTTTGCTTAAAGTGAATGGCCGCATTGATGTGCCGCCGCAGAATATTGTTTCTATCAGTGTGCCCTTAGGCGGTTATCTGCAATCTTCAAAATTGCTGGCCGGCATGCATGTATCAAAAGGCGAAACACTCGCATTGATGCAGGATCCGCAGTATATTCAATTGCAGCAGGATTACTTAACAGCTAAAACAAAGCTGGCATATGCAGAACAGGAATATAACCGGCAGAAAGAACTCAATGAAAGCAAAGCAAGCAGTGATAAGGTTTATCAGCAGGCGCAGGCTGAATTCAATTCGCAAAAAATTTTATTAAAAGCGCTGGGTGAAAAGCTGCGGCTGATTAATATCAATCCGGATAAACTGACAGCCGAAACAATTACACGATATGTGTCTGTGCCCTCACCTATCGATGGGTTCGTATCTAAGGTAAATGTAAACATCGGAAAATATGTAAATCCTTCCGATGCATTATTTGAAATTGTAAATCCTGAAGATATCCATCTTGGCCTCGATATTTTTGAAAAGGATATCAGCAAACTTTCTATCGGGCAAACCGTTTTTGCTTATACGAATACAAACCCCGAAAAAAGGTATCCCTGTAAAATAATATTGATTAGTAAAAATATTTCCGGCGATAAAAGTTTTGAGGTGCATTGTCATTTTGAAAAATATGATAAAGAATTATTGCCGGGTATGTTTATGAACGCGGAAATACAGGTGCAAAGCAAAGATTCTTATGTGTTGCCTTCTGACGCGATTGTAAGTTTTGAGAAAAAGCAATACGTCTTTATTGACAAAGGGAATAACCAGTTTGAAATAGCTGAAGTGACTTCGGGTAACTCAGAAGACGGCTTTACAGAAATAGACAATGATAGCGCCAATAAACTGAAAAGCCAGGCAATAGTTGTTAAAGGCGCTTATAATCTTTTGATGAAGATGAAAAATACAGCAGGAGAGGAGTAACTCTTTCGGATAGCGAGGGTGTAATCAATAGAGCTTCATACAACATCTTCATTTTTGTATGAAACCATTTTATATACTCCTTGCTTTTATCGAAATAGTAGCGGTGTAAACTCAATCAGGTTTCTACGCCAAACATTCCATGTATGGGCACCGGGTGTTTCTTTGAATTGAAAGTTTATCTTTTTGGAGCTTAGCCACTTCATGAAGTCATGATTATTTCCCAACAAAAAATCGGATTGCCCGCAGGATATCCAAAAAAGTTTGACTTGCTTATTGATATTTTCATCCAATAGGGGAAACGTTGTATTGTAAATAGAATCCAGTGAAGAAATTTTTGCGCCCATTCCGAATCCTGAAATGCCGTACATCATAAAAGCGCTGCTGAAAGCACCAATCCATTTGAATAACTCCGGATGATTTAACCCTGCCAATGCGGCCTGGGCACCGCCCATGGAAAGACCGGCAATTGCACGCTGAGACGAATTCGAAGAAGCCCTGTATTTTTTTTGTACCAAAGGAATCACTTCATCAACGAGTGATTTTGTAAACTGGTCAAAACTTTTCGGGCTTGCAACTGTACCGGCTACGCCGTACCCCAATGTTGTAACCAGTATCATTGGTACAACTTTACCCTCTGCAATCAGGTTATCCATTATAACATCAGCAGCACCGGTCTGAATCCACCCTCTTGCATCATCGCCCATTCCATGCAATAAGTATAAAACCGGATATTCCTTATTTTCCCTAGCATCATATCCCGGTGGCGTATACACGTAAAACTCCCTTATGTCATGGATAACGGATGAACTGAAAACTTCTCGGGTTACAGCGCCATGTGGCACATTCTGTACTTCCCATTTTTCTGCGGGTGTGCCCGGTACGGTTATCAGGCTTGGGCCAATACCGCCATACGACCTTCTCATTAACGGATTGGAAGGATCAACTATAGTGAGACTGTCAACAATATAGTTATAGGTATAAATATCCGGCTCCATTTTTTTAGAAATACCCGACCACACACCTGCTTTGTTTTTCTGCATCGGTATAATTGAGCCTTCCAGCTTTACAAATACCTGTTTTGCCGCAGGCGCAAGTAATTTAAAAAGAATGGCGCCATCATTTTTTACAACTGGGGCTAAAGACGGTATTACAAATCCCTGCACACCATTTTGCGCATGAGCAAAAATGAGGAAGATGAGAAAATAAAAAATAGCTAATCCGTATTTCATAGTTATTTTGTTATTATAAAAATAGGGCATAAGAGTGAGTAAAAATTGTTATGAGTTCCTAAAGTTATATACCAATTATTATTTTTAAATTAGAGCTTAGGAAAGTATACTATTTTAATTAACGTTTTCCTCATGATACACATAGATAATTTACAGGGTTTACTTAATTCAGAAAATAAAAATTCAAGTATAATTGAACTTGACAACTTTATTGGAGAGGCATGTAATTATGGAGAAAATATGAATGTATTGACTGAACCACAAAAGATGTTTTATATAAATCAAAACCTTGAACGGGAAATTAATAATGGTGGGTTCAACCAGTATTTTAGCAATTCTGCAGGAAAATATGCTCATGAAACAATATCATCGCTTGAAGCCATCGGCGCTATACATACAGCTGGTATTTTACAAAAGGCAATTGACCAGTTTCCAGAAAAAAAAGTTCCAAAAGACAGAAGGGAGCGCATGGAGATGGTTGAAGAAATAGAAGACGATGTTAACGATATATGGGAAGATTTGGATCGGGAGTTTTATAAATACACAGATAATCTAAACTCTTTAAATCTCGAATATATAAAGAAGAACAAAGAATTTTTCTGATAAAACGACAAAGGGGATGAGCACCCTCTTTGTCGTTTATTACGAAGCTAATTCCATTTGAAATCCAACGGCAAATTTACTTTCACACCATAATTTCTGCCAATGTTAAATACACCGGTACGTCCAGTTACATTGTTGACATCCGTATACTTTAACCGGCTGAGGTGATTCTGGTAAGCTACATCACCCAGGTTCATCCCACTGAGATGAATGGTAAAAACTGTTTTCCCTTTTTTATTGACTATACCTGTACCCACCGACGCATTGACTAACCAATAATCACCTGTTGCTGTTTCTGTATTATAACCTGTAAACGGATGATTTTGTTTGAACGTATAATCACTTTCAAGACTTATATACAGGTTGCGCAACTTTTTTCCTTTGGGTAAAAAGTTTCCTTTTAATTCAGAAATATAACGGGCCGCAGGAATAAAAGGTACATTCTTCGTTCCATCAATTTCTGTTGAGAACTGTGCCCTGGTATATGAAATTGTGTTTTCAAAATGCAACCAGTCTAGTGGGTGAGGGTGGATATCCATGTTAAATTCAAAGCCATATAGATTTGTGTTCTGCCCGCTAAAACGGAAAAGATTTAATTTATTCCCTGTGTTTGGGTCAGTTACTATTGAATCGCCGCCAGTACTGTTTCTTATTCTTTCATAAAAAATAAAATTGTTGATATGATTGTAATAAACACTGGTGCCAAGCGTAACATGTTCAGTATTTATTTCAAAACCGCCATCTATCTGCAGGCTTGTCTCTGATTTTAAATTATTATCGCCGATTTCATAGCGATTGGTTCCTTCGTGTGCTCCATTGCTAGCCAATTCTGCAAGGCTTGGCGCACGAAACCCACGGGCGAGATTAAACTTTAATGTAAGTTCTTTAGTAGCCTGGTAGCTTATACCGGCACTACCGGATATATTGGCGAAGTTTTTTGTAAAGGCGGCGAATTTGATAGCCGTTCCGTCCATCATCTGCCTACTGTCTACATGCCGGTTATCGAAGCGTAGGCCACCGCTTATGGTTAATTTTTCTCTCTGGTATTGGGTAAATACAAATATCCCGGCATCAAGCAGACTATAGTCAGGAATTAACGTCTCTTCTGCTTTGTTTTTATTGGTTTGTGACATACCGGTAATTCCCATACTTGTCCGCCAGTAGTTCCTATAAGGCAAGTTGAATTTTAAAGCATAGTTGAACGTTTTCAAGTCAAAATAGGCATCTGGAGCAGAGGTATTATCAGGATTGCCAAACTCACGGCGCTGGTTATGCTGAAAACCTAATATGAGGTCCAGTTTGCTCCGGCTGATATTAAAACTGTTATCACTTGTTATTTTAAAATGCTGGATATGCTGAAAAGGGACTTCAGGATCTATCTTTTTAAAATCATCATTCATTGCGATGGCTTCATTGCCACCAGGCAATGCTTTTAAAAACAACCCTGTCGCACTATCTCTTTTACCTTCTACCATGCCAATATGCTGATCAAAACTGGTAATGTTTAAATAACTATGCCCCCAACTGCCGCCGTATCCAAGCATACCGCCAAAATCCTTATTGTAAAATTTTGAATTGAAAACATAGCCGTCATATTTGTTTTTATAATCCGCAGCCCCTTTATAGGATCCGTAGGCATTAAAACTGAAGCCGTTTTTTGTGCCGGCTACATTTCCAAAGAAACCCCTGAGGTGATTATTGGTTTGGTATTCACTCAGCACATTTGCTTTAATAAGGCCTTCCGGTGCGGGTAACAGTGACTGAATATTGATAACACCTGCCAGGGCATCTGAACCATACATCAACGATGCAGGCCCTTTCAATACTTCAACACGCTGGGCGCTGTAATCATCAATTTCTATCCCATGTTCATCTCCCCATTGCTGACCTTCCTGTCTCACACCATCATTTATGGTAACTACCCGGTTATAGCCCAATCCGCGGATGAATGGTTTTGAAATAGCCGGCCCGGTTGTCAATGTATTTACGCCCGGGATATGCACAAGACTATTAATGATATTGGTGGAGCTGATTTTTACAAGATCATCTCTTTTTACTATCGCTACAGGTTGTGGTGATTGACGCAACCTTGTCGGGGCAGAAACACCAGTTACTGTTACACCTTCCTGTTCACGGGCCGCTGGCTGCATTGCAAAATTCATTTCGGTATTACCTTCGATGTCAATGGACTCAATAATCGTCTCAAATCCGACAGAAGAAATTTCAACCAGATATTTGCCCGGTGCTATTGATGAAGTTTTAAAACTACCATCTTCATGGGCAATAGCGCCGATTTTTAAATCATGAATAAAAATGCTGGCTCCGGGAAGTGGCGTACCGGTTTTTGCGTCTGTTACTTTTCCGGATAAAACATTTTTTTCCGGTTTCCCCTGGCTATGTATAGAATTACTATAAAGAAAAAGTATCGTAACTGCCAATAAAGTTTGCTTCATACTGCATTTTATTTTCAAAGGACCTGCCTTTGGAGTGCGAACGAAAAAATGAGAGGGTTTAGATACCTAATTATTCTTAATAAGGAAGAAAATGGCAAGACATTTTACTATGCAGCAGGAGGTCCGCGAAGGGAAGTAAAAAGAGTTGAGCGAAAAATGATCTTCTGTTCATTCTTTACAATGTGGCTAATGGTAAGGAATTGCGGATGTTCGACAGAACATTTTACAGATTGGGTAAAAGGAGCATAAAAATCATCAATACAGGAACAGTTATATTGGCTGATTACTTTACTCCCATGAGCCACAACAGCATTATTTTTTGTGCTGTGAAGCAGGTTATGAAGGTATAGATCACCCGCAATTTTCTGGGTAAGCACAAATATTATCAGGATGCTTACCAGTTTTATTATCGGTTGCTTACACTTCATTTCGGTTATAAAAATAAACACTTTTAATTAAAGGTAATTTTTACACAGGAAAGCCAGCCTGGAATTAAGTTTTTCTTTACTTATTTATGGAATACAGTCCTTTCTCCCAGCCTCTTTATTTTATTCTACAATTTTTGTAGTAATATGTTTACAAGCAATAATTTAATTCAATTGAGTTAAATCATTTTATACATTAAGTACAAAAATATCATAAGAATATTTATCTAAAGGTTTTGTCTGATAGTCAATAAATTAGTTTACTTAAGTGTTTCATATCGTTAACGATAGCTTAGTGTTTACTCTTAGATTTAATTTATTGCAGTAATTATCAGTATTTTATAATTTGGAATATAGTATACTTTTGTGTTAACTTATCAAGGGAAATTAAACCTTAATTTTTTATATGTACACCATACCGACCGAAAAAATTTCAATCCTCCTTGTGGACGATCATAAGCTAATCCGGGATTCCTGGTCTTATATACTTAATAGTGATTCCCGTTTCAAAGTAGTTGGAACTGCAGGTACTGCAGATGAGGCTATTGAATTAGCAAAAGGAAAACATCCGCATATTGTGCTAATGGATCTGAACATGTCTCCTGTAAGTGGTTTTGATATAACAAAACTGATCCGCCGCCATTCTCCCGATTCTAATATCATCGGTGTTTCGATGCATACCATGCCCGTATATGCGAGAAAAATGATGCAATTAGGCGCTATGGGTTATGTAACGAAAAATTCTTCCAAGGAAGAAATGTTTTCAGCGATCATGGAAGTGTCAAGCGGCAGAAAATATGTTTGTGATGAAGTAAAAAATATCCTTGCGGAGCAGGAACTGGAAAATAAGAATATACATCCGGATATGAATATTCTTACACAACGGGAAATTGATATTGTTCAACTGATCAAGGATGGTTTTTCTTCAAGGGAAATTGCGGAAAAACTGGAGATTTCTTTAAAAACAGTTGAAGTTCACCGTTATAATATCCTGAAAAAACTAAACCTGAAAAATACAGCAGCCCTTGTAAATTTTGTCAATACACACGGGGCTTAAAGTTTATACACTGTAAATCCGCTCAATAGCGTCTTTATATTTTTCCATTATTACTTTTCGCTTCAGTGAAAGTTTGGGAGTCATTTCCCCGGTTTCAATACTCCATTCCCTCGGTAGCAATTCAAAACGTTTGATTTGCTCAACATGATTGAAATTCTCATTGTATTTTTCTATCGTTTCTTTAAAAAGATTGAGGACTTCTTCATTTTTTATCATATTCTCTACCGTCGTAAATGTCATTCCATTTTCTTTCATCCAGTCTTTTACTGCGTTTACAGACGGGACAATCAATGCGCCTACAAATTTCCTTTCAGGCCCCACCACAAGTATCTGTGAAATGTACCGGCTTTCTTTCATTTTGTTTTCAATGGGCTGCGGAGCTACATATTTACCACCACTGGTTTTAAACAATTCTTTTTTTCTATCGGTAATTTTTAAGAACCGCTTGTTTACCCATACGCCTATATCGCCTGTATGTAACCATCCGTCAATAATAGCTTCTGCTGTAAGGTCAGGTCTTTTATAATATCCCTGCATTACGGTGGCTCCACGCACTAATATCTCACCATCTTCTGCCAGTTTTACTTCAATACCATCCAATACTGGCCCCACGGTTCCATACATTGTATCCCCTTTTGTTTTCCGGTTAATACTAATAACAGGGCTATTTTCTGTTGGGCCATAGCCTTCATAAATAGGTATTCCGGCCGCATTAAAAATGCGCAGCAATTTTTCAGAAGCGGCGGCGCCCCCTGTTACCATGAACTGGATATTTCCTCCCAATGCTTCTCTCCATTTTGAAAAAACTAGTTTGCGGGCGATAGCCAATTTCATATTATACAGGAGACCACCGCTTATATTGTTATCGTACCTTGATGCTAATGCAACGCTCCATAAAAAAAGTTTTTTCTTGAAACCCGTTAACTCACTTCCTTTTGCCATTATACCTTCATACACTCTTTCCAGCAACCTTGGCACTGTTGTAAAGCCAACAGGGTTTATTTCTTTCAAGTTGGCAACGATTTTATCAAGGCTTTCCGCGTAATAGATATCAATGCCGCTAAACAAATAAATATAACTAACTGCTTTTTCAAAAATATGATTGAGAGGCAGGAAGCTCAGTACTTTATGCTGTGGGGCATCTTCAAAAGGGAAACTTGACTTTGAAAAAAAGATACAACTAATAAGGTTGCTGTGCCTTAACATTACGCCTTTGGGTGTGCCGGTTGTTCCTGAAGTGTAAATAATAGTAGCGAGGTGAGAATTCGGGATTTCTTTTTTAATCGCTTCAACCTGCTTCAATGAAGCTTCATCAGCCATTGCCGTAACTTTTGTATAATGATCTGCCCCTTCAACTTCATCAAAAGTATAAATGCCCAGTAAAGAAGGTACTTTGTCTTTTATGCCCCTCACTTTTTCAAGCAATGTTATATCGCTTACAAAAATGTATTTTACCTGCGCATCGTTTAATATAAATTCGAGTTCAAGAGGGTTTGTTGTAGGATAAATAGGGATAAGAATTGCGCCGGTTTGCTGTACGGCCAGATCTGTAAAAATCCATTCTGGTCTGTTGTTACTTATTATGGCAATTTTATGGCTCCCTTCGGGTGTAAAATTATTTCCGTTAACCCCCAGCTTTAATAAGCCTGCCGAAAAACGATTGGCAATCGTTTGTACTTCCATAGTACTGTACCCTTTCCACTCACCATTTACTTTAGCATTCAGCATATTCTTTTGTGGGAATTTCTGAAGCTGGTAATCAAGCACATCAAACAATCTGTAGGCAGGAAAATCCATATTGCAAATCGTTATTTAGGTGTCTTAAAATTACAATATAATAAGATTTTGAGAGATAACGGGAGGAAAACCAAAAGAAAAGGCTGCCCTGCAGGGCAGCCTTTAAGATTTGCTGAAAATGTAATTATTTAACCTGGTAATACTGTCCCCCCGGGATCTTAAAAACGCGGGACTTCTGAAATGCGGTAAAGTTGTTGTATTCTTCAGAATGGGTTTTATTCCAGTTGTCATAGGCAGACAGGTTTTCTACCGACCCAAACAACCATTGGTTATAAGCATTAAACATGCCTTCCTGTATCAACTGGCGCTGGTAATCGAATAATTTGAAAGGATAAACGGAAGCATACTTATCAAACCAATTTAAAATAAAGCGGGTGCGGATCATCGTTAGTGTTTCCACTGTAATGCCCTTGTTGGCCAAAGAGCTTTCTTTATTCATGCAATCCAGGAAAGCCCTGGAAAATGCACTTTTGTTTTTATCAAGGTCTTTCAGCAGGTTGGGGTCAGCAAACAATTTTTCTTTGTATCCGTCTAATAATAATTGCTTCATAGAAGCCGCCCTTTCTGTCAGGCTCTCCATGTTCACGAACACTTCTCCATATATAATGCTCCACACTTTATCCTTTGTATAATAATAAAAAAGAGCAGCATTATAATAATTGCCGGCACAGCCCGGATCTTCTTTTATTCCTTTTTCCCAAAGGTCTATAGCGGAAAAGTCTTTCTTCTCCCATAACAATTCTCCATACTCACTATACAGAGGACCGCTTTTCGGGAATTTTTTTAATCCTGCTTTGTATACCCTTTCGCAATCTTTTACCTGTTCAAGCGCCTTATTCACGTTGCCGGCCAACTGATAGCAAACTACGTCTGCATCACTACGGTCAATTAACGCTTTTGCGCCTTCCAGGGCTTTGTCATAATCTCTTTTATAGTAATAAGATGAAACAAGGTCCTTCTGTATATCCAGGTTGTTCTTATCCTGTTGTAAAGCACGGGTCAGTACCACAATCGCATTATTAAAATCGCCTTGCTGCATGTAAGTGCGGGCGGTAGATTGTAAAGTTTTTACATCTTCATTCTGGGCAAAAGAAGAAAAAACAAAAGCAATAAGTGTGAAAAGAAAAAGGAAGTATTTTTTCATAACTGCAAAGTAAAATAAAGGGCGTATGAATAACGTGTCTTTCGTTAATATTAACAACTTGTAGGCTGAACGGTTTTATATTCCGGTTAAAGCGTATGCGTCAGCAATCCATCCCGGAGTTTTGGTTCAAACCAGGTACTTTTTGGCGGCATTACGTTTCCACTATCAGCTATATCAAACAGTTGTTGAATACTGACTGGGTACAAACTAAATGCCACTTTCATTTCTCCGCTGTCTACTCTTTTCTCCAGTTCTTTTAATCCACGGATACCGCCTACAAAGTCGATGCGTTTATCCGTACGCTGGTCGGTTATACCCAGGATTTTATCTAAAACATGATTTGATAAAATCGTAACATCCAATACACCGATAGGATCATTGGTATAAGTTCCTTTACGACTGGTCAATATGTACCATTTACCATCAAGGTACATTCCAAATTCATGCAACGCTGCAGGCTTTACCGGCTCAGGGCTTTCTGTTATTGTAAAGTCTTCATGCAATGCACTTATAAAATCTTCTTTGCTTAACCCATTCAGGTCTTTTATCAAACGATTATAATCCAGTATAGCCAGCTGGCTTGCAGGAAATATGGTGGTTAGAAAATATTTTGCGGCAACACTATCCTGCAATTGCAAACTTACTTTCGCGGCAGAAGCAGCCCGGTGATGACCATCGGCAATATAGGTATGAGGAACATTTGTATTAAAGAGTCTTGTAATAGTATCATTGACAGAAGGCTGGTCAATAATCCAGATCGTATGTTTTATACCATCATCAGCTGTAAAATCATATACCGGCTTATTATCATTTTTCCATTTATCAATTAATGTATTTATTTCTTCCACATCCCGGTACGCAAGGAATACATTGCCCGTTTGTGCTTTGATAGTGCGCATATGGTCAATCCGGTCTTTTTCTTTTTCCGGCCTTGTAAACTCGTGCTTCTTAATTACATCATTGAAATAATCTTCCACGGACGATACACAAACCAATCCTGTTTGAGAACGACCATTCATTATTAACTGGTATATGTAATAGCAAGGCTTGTCTTCAGCAGCCAATGCCCCGTTTGTAATAAACCGCTGCAGGTTTTCACTGGCCTTTTTATAAACCAGCTCCGTATGTGTATCAATACCGGATGGTAAATCAATTTCAGATTTAGTCACATGCAGAAATGAAAGCGGGTTATTTTTTGCTTCTTCTTTTGCCTCTTCACTATTCAGTACATCATACGGTCTTGAAGCTACCTGCTGCGCTAACTCAGGTACGGGCCGAAGCGCTTTGAAAGGTTGTATATGGGCCATCTCCTCAATTTGGGGCAAAATAACAGGCTTTAGCGGAGTTTGCCAAAGCCTGTTTGGAATCACTTTATAAATTAATTAAAACGGTATCCTATTCTGCCCCCAAGAAAATAATTAAAATCGCCATTGGTGTAATTACAAAAATCATATCGGGGACCAAACAGAATTTTTTTCTTTACAAAAAAATCATAACCAACCGAAATACGATAACCCCACATAAATTTATTTTCAAATCGAAGCTCTGACATTCTGCGACTAAGTGTTGGGGTATATTCTTCCCGTACTGCTCTTCCTTCATAAGAAAAATAATAATAAGACGCTCCGCCGCTTATACTGATGTTAAAACCAGTTACTATTTTATTAAAAGGGTAAAAAGTTATTTTTCCGTTTAAGCTCGTCATTGATATTTGTTGAAAGCCAATCTCATTCTTAAAGTCATCTGGAGTTGGATTGATGACTGTTGGGTTATTCGCAGCGTTTTCAAAGCATAGTTCTCCTCCTATTTGTAAATGGTTTAATAAATATTTGTTCTTTTTGATAAGATTTCCCGAACCTTCTACATGGATGCCAAAGCCATCTATATCGCCAGTTCCAAATAGCATTCTTCCGCCTGAAACTTTTATATAACTACCAGTCGATGGAGTTTGAGCCATACAGGAATGCTTCAGGAAAGAAAGTATGCATGTAAAAAGTATAATTTTTAAAGACCCACCTTTCTTCATAATGAATATTATTGTGTTGGCATAGTATAACAAACAGTTCCTAAATTACAATCATACATCATCCAGCCATCATGAACTCCGCATCCGTTAAGCCCGCCATGGTTATATAGAAAGAAACTCTCTCTATTCCATTTCAATTGCCTTATAATCGGATCTTTGGATGTAAACGAGAAAGAATAGCCAACTGAACTTACGGTTGTGCTTCCATTTCCATTAGATAGAGTTGTTTGTAATGACCCGGACATTGTTTGAGTTCCGCTGGCGTCTTGTTCCCAAATGGCAAATACCTGGTTCAGGTTTGCTGGTTCCCAATTCGTATCCCACACTCCACTAAACTTTATAACACCCCCTTTACATTGTTTTCTTTTTAAATTGACAGGAAGATTGTCCTGCGGAATTGTTTGTCCATTTACTTGCTGTAAATATCCATCTCCCCGAAAGAAGCGCAATTCAGGTCCACCGCCATTAAGAGAGCTAAAGCTTATAAGCCTGTCATATTGTTTCATTACATAAAAATCACCAATATAAATAACATTAACTGAGAGTGGATTTAGTGGACGTTGAGTTTTAGGATCAGCGCCTACACCTATAATATGAGTTGGTTTTACTTCAGCATACGAATCGCTAATTGTCACGTCAATAAATTTCAAGCTATCTGAACTTACTTTTTTAGGTTCTTTACCTGGTCCGGTGTCGGCTTCTCTATCTGCTGCAACAATTGTTGCTAAATAAGTGATATATGGAGGTGTATTTACCTTGTCAAAGTAAGAAGTAGTAAGCGGCACTTGGAAATTTTCCGAATAAGGAAAATATATGCTTACGCCTTTTGAATTGGAAAATATTTCTATCGAGGTATCGATTGGAGTCGTGGTCATGGTGTAGTCTCTGGAGTTCATATTACCCGACGAAGGTATTTTTAATGCTTTCTGTAAGAGTGGAAAATTTCCACGATTCATAGTTTCAAAAAATGCTTTTGCAAATCTGCCTTTTTCTGCTTTAAAAGATAAAAATTTTTCTGTTTTATAAAGCGGGCTGGACTCCGGAAATAATAAATCTTTAAGTAATACTCTTTCGTCTTCATAATAATCGCTGTAGATTGCGGTATTTACTTCATAGTAAGCATAAGGGTCTTGGTAAACGGTTTCAAGAATAGAAGCAACTTCTTTTATCAATGCCACCTGATTCTTTTCGTTCTCAGTGGTAGGGAAATAAGCAGTATCAATTTGCGAAATTTTGCTAAACTCTTTTTTACAGGAAAGCAATGAAATCAGAAAGCAAAATAAAATTGCGGGGGGGGGGGATAAGTTTCTTCATAAAAAATTAATTAATGGTAAGAAATAAAATTTTATGAAGCTATTAATAAATGAGGATAAAATTCCAATATTTTTTTAATAGAGTTAAATAATGATAAACTCTTATTTTCAAAATTTGAGAACAACAGAAAAGTCAATAATTCGTACAGTCATCCTTTTCTTTTCGCAAAATCTTTCATCAAATCCGTAATGGCAATTACGCTATCTATTGGCAAAGCGTTATACATGGATACACGGAAACCGCCTACACTGCGATGTCCCTTTATACCAACCATTCCTTCTGCTTTGCATAAGTCACCAAATTCCTTTTCCAGAGAAGGGTCTTTCATCACAAACACCGCATTCATTTTGCTGCGGTCTTCCCTGGCAACGGTACCGGTAAATACAGGTAGGCTATCTAATGTATTATAAAACAGGGCTGACTTTTTATTATTTTCCTTTTCAATTACAGTAACCCCTCCCCTGTTTTTTAACCAGCGTAAAGTAAGCATGGCAACATATACCGCGAAAACAGGCGGTGTGTTCATCAT
>JAFDYH010000038.1 GCA_018267535.1 Bacteroidota bacterium | reverse complement strand
TAATAATATTTGGTATTTACGTATTGTAGCACTGGTATTAATTGTTATTGGCTTAATTAATTCTTTTTCTTCCTGGAAAAAATCAAGAAGGATTGCTTTTGTTTTACTGGCATTTTTATACTGCTTTGTTTTTTATATGGTAAACTTTCGGCTTTTGGCGGATAAAATGTTTTATCAGCCTACAAATAAAAACCTTGTGAGTGTAAGCGACAACCGCGTTACTTCCGATAAGTTGGTAGTAGGGGTTACTATAAAAGGACAATCAAAAGCCTACCCGGTTGAAATTATCGGTTACCATCACCAGGTGCAGGATACAATAGGTGGGGAACCGGTAATGGTTACCTATTGCACCGTATGCCGCACGGGCCGGGTGTATAGTCCCTTTGTAAATGGAAAAAAGGAAAGTTTCCGGTTGGTAGGTATGGATCATTTCAATGCCATGTTTGAAGATAGTACGACTAAAAGCTGGTGGAGGCAGGTTAATGGCGAAGCTATAACGGGTCCTTTAAAAGGGCAAACGCTGAAAGAAATTCCATCGGAACAAACTTCGTTAGCGGTATGGATGCGCTTGCATCCGAATACATTGATTATGCAACCGGATAGCCTGTATAAGGAAGAGTATGCCGATCTTGTTGGATTTGATAATGGTACTATTAAAGGAGACCTCGAACACAGGGACAGTGCATCCTGGCAATTTAAATCATGGGTGATAGGGGTGGAGTATAATAAAATAGCAAGGGCTTATGATTGGAATGAACTGGTGAAGAAAAGAGTGATCAATGATTCTTTACCTAAGCTACCTGTGGTGTTGGTGCTGGAATCAGATAACGCTTCCTTTCATGTATGGAACCGAAGCGTCAATAACCAATCGCTGGAGTTTTACATCGACAACAATACATTAAAGGATAAAACAACCAACTCTGTCTGGAACTTTAACGGTGTTTGTATATTCGGGCCGATGGCAGGGCAGGAGTTAAAGCCGGTTCAGGCATCACAGGAGTTCTGGCATTCCTGGCAGACATTTCATCCTAAAACTTCAATCTATAAATAATCCTTTATTTATGAAAACAATATTGCTTTCCCTGGCTTTAGTTGTGACAATATTTAGTCATGGCCAGAATACGGGCCCGATTGATGTATTGCATTATTCATTTTCTATTGAGTTAAGCGACGAATCGGATATCATTAATTGTAAAGCCTTGGTACAGGTACGGTTTACTGATGCTACAGATCGTTTTAATCTTGATCTTACTTCCGTAAAACAGGGGAAAGGAATGAATGTTATTTCCACAACGGAGAAAGGCAGGCCTATAACAATTACTCATCAGGATAATATTCTTTCTTTTCAGTTATCGACAAAGGCAAAAGTGGGAGATACTTCTGTTTTTGAAATAAATTATAACGGTATTCCTTCAGATGGATTAATCATTTCAAAAAATAAATACGGGAACAGAACTTTCTTTGCAGACAACTGGCCCAACCGTGGTCATAACTGGATTCCCTGTCATGATGATCCTTCTGATAAAGCAACTGTGGAATATATCGTTACTGCTCCCCAGCATTACCAGGTTGTAGCAAACGGTATACAGGTTGAAGAAACAAACCTGGATAATAATAAAAAACTTAGTCGTTATGTGGAGGATGTGCCAATAGCAACAAAAGTAATGGTGATAGGGGCAGCAGACTTTGCTGTAAACCTTTCCGGATTTGTGGGCTGCATTCCTGTGTATAGCTGGGTTTACCCGGAAGAAAGAAATAAAGGCTTTTATGATTATGCACAGGCAAATGATATACTTCCTTTTTTTATCGCCAATGTAGGGCCGTATGGATATAAGAAGTTAGCGAATGTGCAATCCAAAACTACTTTTGGAGGACTGGAGAACGCCAATACTATTTTTTATTATGAAAATTCTATTACGGGTACAAGAAGATCGGAGAGTTTATTGACTCATGAAATTGCCCATCAATGGTTTGGGAATATGGCCACCGAAAAATCGTTTGCCCATTTATGGCTGAGTGAAGGTTTCGCCACCTATTTTACAATTCTGTATTTTGAAAACAAACACGGCATTGATACGGCACTCTATATGCTGAAAAAGGATAGAAGAGAGGTAGTTGCTTTTTCCAAGGAAAATAATCATCCAATAGTAGATACAACTGTAAAGGATTATATGCAATTACTGAATGCAAATAATTACCAGAAAGGAGGTTGGATATTACATATGCTTCGCCGGCAATTGGGCGATTCAGCTTTCTGGCAAAGTATACGGGCATATTATGCCACCTACGCAGGAAAAAATGCCGATACCCGTGACCTGCAGAGAATTTTTGAAAAAAATTCCGGAAGAAACCTTGATACTTTTTTTAATCAGTGGCTATATACACCGGGTCAGCCTTCGTTGAATATTACCTGGAAGGTGGACAAGAATAAGAAGCTGCTGCTAAAAGTAAGCCAGTTACAAACGAGGCCCTTTGTTTTTCCTTTGGAACTGGAATTAAAAACAAGCAATGGAAAATCAGTAATTGTGAAACTGGATATCTCAAAAAGGGAAGAAGTATTTTCGGTAACAGCACCCAAAGGGGTTACCGGTATTATTACTGACCCCAATACCAGCCTTTTGTTTGAAGAAAAAGCCACACCGACTAATCAAAATTGAGTAGTCGGCCGCATCCCCGGATCTTTTATATTAGCGGCCATAAAGTCTCACTCCAAAACTAATTTCATATGGCTGAAAGTACGCCTAGCCCCAATGCGGCCATGGTCCGCAATATTATTGTTGGTGTTGCTACTTCTGTAATAGGTGCTGCTACACTGTACTTCCTGGGCATTAATAAATCAGGACAAACCACTTCAGCGCAGCCTTCTTTCCTGGAGACAAAAGAAGCCACTGTAAAGGGATGGAAGTCCTATGTCTCAATTGATAATATTGCATTTAAAAATATTCAGTCGGTATTTAATGATTATAAACAGGATCAGCAATTAGACAACTTCAAGGAAGGTTACCTGAAGGAAGTCCATAAATTTATGACAGACCTCGAAGACATCCTGAAAGCCCCGGGGATGGATAACTCATTTACAAGCTTACTCAGGCGCAGGCAGGAGACAGAGAAAGATGGCGAAGAAAAATTTTCTGTTTTTATTGATAACCTTAAAACTATTTTAGCTGACAATACCATGGGAATGGAGGATAAGCAAAGAAAAGTTTTGCAGGAGAACCAGAAATTTTTAAATATGGTTAAAGGGGTAACAGCAAGGAATATAACAGAGGTTGAAGGTCTGGCAAAAGTATTAAATGAAAAATATGGCTCGGCATTCGATTTAAATGAGTTTATTTCTTATAAAGAGTATAAGAGCAACTATTCTAATACTACCAACAATACAGCGGACAATACAAATTCAGCGATCTATCCCCAGCAGGACAATGGTTCGCGGCCTGTATCTACCATTCCGGCACAACCGCAAACTTCACAGCATGATCAGTTTTCTACTGCAAACAATTCTTCAGCCAATCAGAATGCAGGCAAGGAGTGGAATGCAGGTACATTCGCCGGCGACTGGAAGAATGAAGGAGGGATGCTTCATTTGGATAACAAAGGGTTTACCTGGACATGGAACGATGGCAAGGAAACATCCCAGGGCGGTTGGTATACACCGGATATGAAAAAAATTTATTTCAACATACAGAAAGGATATAACCAGGGATATACCTGGACGTTTAATCTATCGGACGTTACGGCGAATTCATTTACTATGCAACTTGAAAATTATGCACAATACACATATCATTTGTACAAACAAGGAGAGTGATATTTAAAAATTCTTTTATCCGTGTATTTATTTTCTTCGGGCATGTATTTGTTTCTCCTGCATAATTGATCATACTGGATTATTACAACTATATTTATCTAACTTCAACCCGGTAATAAACCGGGTTATGCTTGTAAAAACATTTGGCAGTGCTGTATATGGAGTAGAGGCCATTTCCATTACGATTGAAATAAACTGGATGGCTACCGGCAAGGATTATATGATGGTAGGCTTGCCGGATAATGCGGTAAAAGAAAGCATGCAGCGTGTGGAAAGCACTATTAAAACGAACGGTTTTGCCATGCCGCGTACGCGGTTTGTAGTTAATCTTGCACCGGCTGATATAAAAAAGAGCGGAACAGCTTTTGACTTACCCATCGCCGTTGGTTTATTGGCAGCTACGGAACAATTATCCAACCATGAAGCTTTATCGAAGTACCTGATAATGGGTGAGCTGAGCCTGGATGGTGAATTAAGGCCAATCAAAGGGGCTTTGCCAATCGCTATTCAAGCGAGAAAAGAAGGCTTCAAAGGGTTGATTGTTCCTAAAGTAAATGCGAAAGAAGCGGGAATGGTGAACAACCTAAATGTTTATGGCGTATCAAACATAAAGGAGGTGATTGATTTTTTTGAAAATGGTGAAAAAGGATTGGAGCCTGTTGTTATCAATACACGAGAAGAGTTTTTTCATTCACAATACGATTTTGAAATTGATTTCGCGGATGTAAAAGGGCAGGAAAATATAAAACGGGCATTAGAAATTGCGGCGGCTGGCGGACATAATGCAATATTAATAGGGCCACCGGGTGCAGGTAAAACAATGCTGGCAAAAAGAATTCCTACAATACTTCCGCCATTAAGTTTGCATGAAGCACTGGAGACAACAAAGATTCATTCTGTAGCCGGCAAACTGCCGGAGAATTCTACTTTGATTTCTAAACGACCTTTTCGTTCCCCGCACCATACTATAAGTGATGTAGCATTGGTTGGTGGCGGCGGTATACCACAGCCCGGAGAAATTTCATTAGCACACAATGGCGTTTTGTTCCTGGATGAACTGCCGGAGTTTAAAAGAACAGTACTGGAAGTAATGCGGCAGCCGATGGAAGAAAGAAGGGTGACAATATCAAGAGCAAAAGTGGCTGTTGATTTTCCAGCGAGTTTTATGCTGATTGCTTCCATGAACCCTTGCCCCTGCGGTTTTTATAATCATCCGGAAAGAGAATGTACCTGTCCGCCCGGTGCGGTTCAGAAGTATTTAAATAAGATTTCCGGTCCGCTCCTCGACCGAATCGACCTGCATGTGGAAGTAACCCCTGTTCCATTTGCAGAGCTTTCAACATTAAAACCGCAGCAAAAATCTTCGGTTATCCGGGACCGTGTTATCAAGGCAAGGGAAAGACAGGAACAACGATATAAAGAACAACCTGGTGTTTATTGCAATGCGCAAATGAGCAGTAAAATGCTGAAAGAAATATGTGTCATTAACCAGGTGGGGCAAACCCTTTTAAAAACAGCGATGGAAAAACTCAATCTTTCTGCGAGGGCTTACGACCGGATACTAAAAGTATCCCGCACGATAGCCGACCTTTCTGATAGCGATGCTATCAAAGCAGAGCACCTTGCCGAAGCAATTCAATATCGAAGTTTGGATAGAGAAGGTTGGGGTGGGTAAATAAAATAAATTACGGTTTATACATCTCCTTCATTATACGATAATAAAAGACTGGTAATAGTTGATTCTACCTTCCTGTAAGAAATGCCCGCCGTATCCAACATAATTTTTGAAGCTTTAAAAACATCATTACCCGCATATTTATCCGACAAATAAATAACCTCCTGTATACCGGACTGGATAATAGCCTTTGTGCATTCATTGCAGGGAAATAAGGCCGTATAAATCTTGCAACCATGCAGGTCCATACCGATATTATTCAGAATAGCATTTAACTCAGCATGGCATACATATGGGTACTTCGTTTCAAGAAACCGGCCTTCCTTATCCCAGGGAAAATCATCATCATGGCAGCCAATGGGCAAACCATTATATCCTGCCCCTACAATTTTATTCTTATCGTTTACAATGCAGGCGCCTACCTGCGTGCTGGGATCTTTGCTGCGTTTTGCTGATAATAAAGCCACGCCCATAAAGTACTCGTCCCATGTTATATAGTCTTGTTTCTTTTTTAGCATTGAATTTCTTTTTAGAAATCTTCAAGAAGTAAATACGAATATATGTGATTGAAAGAAATTATCCAGTAAGATGAATAAAAGGTAAATGGGTCATCGTATAAGTGAAACTGTTCCTTTCATGTCGGGCCTGTTTGTTTTAAACCGGATCAGGTAAATGTAAACTGATGAAGGCTGAGGATTGCCGTCGATAGTGCCATCCCAATCAACAACTTGGCTATTGGTATGATAGACTAGTTTCCCATACCGATTATAAACATATACCTCTGCTCCAAGCAGGGGATCTAAGTAAGGTATACGCCAGTGGTCATTCCTGCCATCATTATTGGGCGTAAAAGCAGAAGGCACAAATATGGCCTGAACCACCTTTATAGTAACATCATCTTCTCTTTTACAGCCAAAGGCAGATTGTGAATAAAGAGTATAGTTGGTCGTAGTAACCGGTAAAGCAACAGGGTTTAGTATACGATTATCGCTTAAATAATCAGGTGGGTTCCAGTAATAGATCGGGTCTTCACCGGAAACAGTACCTGCTAAATGTATTGAATCACCTGAAATAGTGACCCGGTCCGCTCCTGCATTTACAAATGGCTTGGCGTGCACATTAATAATAAGATTATTCGATGCAATGCGGCAGGATCGTATGCCTGCAAACCGCTGATCTGTTACTACCAGGCGGTACCAGTAAGTTCCGGGTTTGGAAAATACAGGGCTGTTAAAATTTGAGGTGGTTTCTCCCGGTAAATCAACCCATGTAGCACCTGTATCAGTACTGGATTGCCATTGATAAGCAGGATTTACATATGCTGCTGAAGTATTGCCTGAGAACCGGAATGAAGAAAAATCATCTTCACATATATTAACTGTATCGCCGTGACCTTCGATTATAGATGTAATAATCGGTCCGCAAGGCCGAAATGTAATATCATCCAATGCAAGGTCGTTGCCAAGACCTCCGGGAGCGTTATTTCTCATTCGCAGAACAATCGTTGCATTATCATCAGGAGTATTGAAGTAGAAGCCATACTGTTTCCATTCAGGCTGCGTAGTTTGTGGTATGTTACCGGTGGAATATTCCTGGAGCACCGTTCCATCGGGGGATTCAATTGTAAAAGTTACATTTGGCAGAATGCCGCTACGGTTTGTAAGCACATTCATTATCCAGGCTGCAAATTCATAATTGGTATTGGGACATAAATCAGTAATTGTTGTGAGAAAGAAATCACCGGGCGTATAAGAAGCGTTTACAAGCATAAACTGCCCGCGGCCTGTATGATCTGAATTTATTGTATGCCAGGTATTGCCAAAGCAACCTGACGTTGAACTGGTGATAGTAAAAGAACATCATTCGGACAGGAATTGGAAACATAAGTATAGGCGTTGGTTGGAGTATAACCGGTATTAGCGCTGCCTGTTCCGAAATTAATATTTACGACAGGATCGCCTAAACTGCCAGTACATAATTGCGCATGCACATAGGATGACGGCACCAGGATAAGGAGTACAGTAAAGAAGCACAAAAAAATAATAATTCTGTTGCGGGGGAGGGCAATTGTTGGGTTTGACACAAATAAACGACCTTATTAATACGGGAAAATATTACTTTTTATCTGAACTTCTTTCTTTTCTTTTTATAAGTTAAGATATTATCCGGGTGTCAATAGGAGCCGCTTTTTAATAAATATATCTCCGGATAGATGAATGGAATCAACTTGCATAACGACCCGGTCTGTGCCAGCATCAACAATTAGTTTTGGATAGGCGTATGTAACTCGATTAGTTGACACCATACAGCATGAACTCAAACCTGATATCGTCTATTTATTACCGTGAGCCCATACCGGAAAGTCCCATTTTGTAAGCCGGGTTTACAGGTGTAAGTGGCTTTGCCGGTGCGTAATATTTGTTCATGTATTGCCTTTATCTGTACTTATCTGCAAATGATAAACGGGATCGTTGCATGGCGAGGCGACTGTTCTTTTAAAATATAAAAGCAGTTTAATCGGTTTCAAAGGCAAAAACTGTATCAGAATGCACTTCAATTGATGAAGTAATTTATCGCTAAGGGTAATTCAGGCAGGTGAAGAGAAACACTTGAAGATCGTAACTAAGCAGATGGTCGTGGTAGATGATTCCTGTCGAATTTAATACAATCTCTGCCTACTGGCCGGTATTTTGATAATAAACAACTTTTGGACTAACACGAACAGAGAAGTAGTTTTGTTAATAACACTTTCCAATGGCGCTAGGTAAACGGATAAATATACGGGTTAAAAGTAATAATGACACAGGCTTTGGCACGAGTACGACCAATGTTGGCGGCCGTTTTATCAATAAAGATGGAACTTTTAATATTCAGAAGCGTGGTATGCCGGTATGGGAGCGGTTTAGTGTCTTTCATACAATGCTGAACCTGCCAAGATGGAAATTTATTTCTATCATCATTATATTTTATTTAACCATTAACCTTCTTTTTACTATCGTTTATATGTATGTAGGTCCGGAACAATTTAACGGCATGATTGCACAAACCTGGTGGCAAAAGTTTAAGGAAATTTATTTCTTTAGCACGGAAACTTTTACTACGGTCGGTTATGGGCGTGTAAACCCGGTTGGCGACGCAGCTAATTTTGTTGCCTCTATTGAAGCGATATCCGGTTTTTTGTCGCTTGCAATTGCAACGGGTTTGATCTATGGACGATTTTCCAAACCCCGGGCTTTTCTTGAATTCAGCAACTTGGCTTTGATAAGCCCTTACCAGGGAAAATCAGCTTTGATGTTTCGTTTTGTTTCTTACAAAGACAGGCATGTATTGACAGACGTTGAGCTTAAGGTAACAACCGGTTTGCAGGTTGTTGAAAATGGAAACTTAGTTTATAAATTTTATTCACTGAACCTGGAGCGGACCCGGGTGGATAGTTTGTCGATGAATTTTACGGTTGTTCATCCGATAGATGAAGCAAGTCCTTTTTATACTTTTACGGAGGAAGACATGAAGGCGGCGGATGTGGAGCTTTATGTATTGGTACGGGGCTTTGATGATGTGTATTCAAATATTGTTCAGCAGCGTACTTCCTATACCTATAAAGAAATAAAATTTGGGGCAAAATTTGTTCCGATGTACAAAGAAAGTGGTGATGGAGATACAACCATTCTTGAACTGGATAAGCTAAATGAGTTTAAGGAAGTGCCTGTGCGAATGCCGGTTTCAGATAAACCATCAATATCATGACATGGCGGTCAATTGCTCCGATGCATTTTTCTTTCTTGCTTTTTTTTCTAATGCAATTTTTGTAGGGCTCCCGAATATATACCAGAATTTTTTCTTCCAGCTGCCTGTGCTTTTAACGTCGTCTACCATATCCTTATACTCATGGAAGTTCAGGTAAATCGGGTTGGAAGAATTTTCGATGGGGGTAGTTAATCCATAGGTTGGTCTTTCTTCCTCTTTCTGAAAGGTTCCGAACAGTTTATCCCATATAATAAGCATAACACCGAAATTTTTATCGATGTATTTCTCATCAGATCCATGATGCACCCTGTGATTGGAAGGCGTAACAATAAAATACTCAATAACCGGATGTAATTTTTTTATGTATTCTGTATGTTGCCAGAACTGGAACAGCACCAGTATCTGGTTGGTAACAAAAAATATTACTGGGTGAAAACCCACCAATCCAACAGGCAATATGAAAATGATTTTTAAATGCTGTATCCAGCTCAAGCGGAAAGATACAGTAAGATTATAATTTACACCCGAATGATGAACAACATGGGCCGCCCAGAAGAAACGCTGATAGTGAGATACAAGATGTGCACAATAACTGCAGAGGTCAAACACAATAAGACATGGTATTAACGTCCACCAGTTTAAGGGCATTCTCCAGGGAACAAGATTGTAGATAAAAACTCCCCCGTAAATAAGGCCAACTTTAAAAATAAGGTTTATAACTACATTGCCCAGACCTACTAATAGCGAGCCAAAAGATTCTTTTGCATTGTATAGTTTTTTATCATGATGCCATGAATGCCACATTTCCCATATTGTAAACAGAGCCATTACCGGAATAGCATAAACTATCAAATCTGCAGAACCTTTTTCGAGGTGTGTAATATGGCTGTAGTCAATCTTCGGGGCACCAAAGAAAGATGAGATGTCTAATAATTTCATTGGTTTAGGGTATTCCTGTTATTTATTTGTTTATCTGCAGTTATGCTTGGTAAATAACCGGTAAATTTTGGCAGGATAAAGCTGTAAGGTTTATATCAAATATAGGCGCAATTACTTAAAAACAAAATTTAAAATTCCGTTATACACTATATCTTTTCCCGGATTAACAAATATGTTATTTATTCATTCTTTTGCGAAGGCTAATACCAGCCCGGGAAGTTTGATTTTTGAATATCAATAGAATGTAGATTAATCAATTTTTTGCCCGGCAGGCCATAAAAGTATTTTTCATGAGTGCGCCTATTGTCATTGGTCCAACGCCTCCGGGCACAGGAGTAATCCAGGAACATTTAGGTGCTACTGTTTCGTACTGAACATCGCCTTTTAGTTTGAAACCGCTTTTCTTTGTTGAATCGACGACTCTTGTAATACCAACATCTATTACAACAGCGCCTTGTTTTACCATATCGGCTGTTACAAACTCCGCTTTGCCCAGAGCTGCTACCAATATATCTGCCTGCAGGCAAATTTCTTTCAGGTTTTTTGTATGTGAGTGACAAATAGTAACTGTACAATTTCCGTAGGAAGAGTTGCTGCTTAGCAGAATACTCATCGGACGCCCAACAATATTACTTCTGCCGACAACAACAGCATGTCTGCCTTTTGTTTCTATTTTATAATGTTCCAGCAATAGCATGATGCCAAAAGGGGTGGCGGCTATAAATGAAGGTAAACCTTGTACCATCCTGCCAACATTTTCGGGATGAAACCCATCAACATCTTTATCCGGTTGAATAGTATTAATTACTTTTTCATCCGAAATATGGTTGGGTAATGGTAGCTGCACAAGGATACCATCTATATCAGGATCGGTATTTAATTCTTCAATTTTTTCAAGAAGCTTCATTTCGCTGGTTGATTCCTCAAATCGTATCAGCGTTGACTTAAATCCCACCTCTTCGCATGATTTTACTTTTGATGCTACATAAGTTTCGCTGGCGCCATTATTGCCAACTAATATAGCTGCTAAATGAGGTATTTTTTTTCCTTCTACTGCAAGTTGTGCCACATCTAATTTCAGCTGGTCTTTTATTGCCTGGGATGCTTTTTTTCCGTCGAGAATTTGCATGGCGCAAAGGTAAAAGGATGGAACGAATTACATTAATATTTATATGTTCCAAACTGTTTCTTCTTTCACTTTATCTTCTAATTTACAGGCAAATAAACTGCTGATGAGAAAATTTTCATCAATAGTCATTTTTACCTTATCTGTTTATTTTCTGCAGGCGCAGGTTCTTCGTAAGCCCATTGCCGCTGCTGGTGTTGGGCTAGGCGCATATAGTAGTACATACATGGACGCTTTTTCATTTACCGCTAACCAGGCGTCACTTGCGAGATTTAATTCTGTTGCAATTGCTGTTTATGGCGAAAAAAGATTTATGCTGAATGAGTTGGCCCTTTATAATCTTGCATTTGCAATACCGACACATTCAGGAAATTTTGGATTTAAAATGAGCTATTTTGGATTTTCGCAGTATAATGAAACACAGGCTTCTCTTGCATACGGCAGAAAGTTAGGCGAAAAGATCGATGTCGGCATACAGTTTAATTACAATTCCATTAAGGTTGCCGGATATGGAAATGCTTTTGCGATAAGTGCTGAAGCCGGTGCTATCCTTCACCTTACTGACAAATTAAATTTCGGTATCCAGGTAAATAATCCAGCAGGCGGAAAATATAATAAAGGGGAAAATGAAAAACTTCCTTTTATTTATTCGGCGGGATTGGGGTATGAAGCATCTTCCCAGTTTTTTATCAGTGCGGAAATTCAGAAGGAAGAAGACCAGCCGGTAAATGTAAATGCAGGGTTGCAATACAAATTTCTTCCTCAAATACTTGCAAAAGCAGGAGTGGCGACAGCGACTTCTTCTTACTGGTTGGGGTTGGGGATAATGATAAAAGAATTGCGTGTTGATGCCATTGCAGGTTATCATCCGCAATTAGGTATTACGCCAGGTTTGATGTTGATATATAATTTCAAAACAATGACTTCCAGGGAGGATAAATAGTTTTGAAAAAGAAATTTATTATAACATGTGCCGGGTTCTTGGTTGTCAGTATAATTGCTGCACAGCAGCCTTTGCCTGATAAAGAAGAAATAGAGCAACAATTGGAAAACCTTACAGAGGCCAACGAATCAGAAACAGAAGATGATACCTGGCTGCAGCAAATGGAACAATTCAGGAAACGGCCATTAAATTTGAATACAGCAGAACCAGATGAACTGAGGGATTTGAAAGTATTGACCGATTTACAAATTGCTACGCTTTTATCGTACCGGAAATTATTAGGAAGGCTTATTAGCGTTTACGAATTGCAGGCTATACCGGCATGGGATGTTACAACGATTAAAAAAATAATCCCTTTCGTTGTTGTTAATAATAACGACCAGTTACTAGAATCAGTTTTAAAAAAGTTTAAGGATGGTGATCATAGCTTACTGCTGCGTTTTGCGCAGGTGCTGGAAAAATCAGTTGGATATGTGAAGAAGCCCGCCGGGAATTATTATCTCGGTAGCCCGCAAAAATTATTTTTTCGTTACCGGTATCAATACAGGAATATATTGCAATATGGAATTACCGGTGATAAAGATGCGGGCGAGCAGTTTTTTGGAGGTAAACAGCGGTATGGTTTTGATTTCTATTCATTTCATTTCTTCGCCAGGAAAGCCGGGATTATTCAATCGTTGGCGATTGGCGACTTTGTAGTAAACCTGGGACAGGGGCTGATACAGTGGCAAAGTATTGCATTCAGAAAAGGGATTGATATTTCAGCTGTAAAAAGGCAATCGGCAATTTTAAAACCATATACTTCCGCAGGGGAATATAATTTTCATCGCGGTGCCGGCATCACAATAAAGAAAGGTAATTTAGAAGCGACAGCTTTTGCTTCGTTTAGAAAAATAAGCGCCAATTTTGTAACTGATACAATAAACAGTGAAGATTTTTTTTCCTCTTTTCTAACGTCAGGCTATAATCGTACTCAAGGTGAATTGAATGATCGTAATAATTTAAACCAGTTCACATATGGCGGCAATCTTTCGTGGAACGGAAATCGGGTTCATGCCGGAATTAACGCGATCAGCTACGGTTTTTCGAAACCCATTCAGAAGAGGCCGGAACCTTATAACCTATATGCCATAAGCGGGAACAACTGGAGTAATTTCAGTATTGATTACAGTTATACATTCCGGAACTTTCATTTTTTTGGTGAGGCTGCTATAGATAAAAATTTTGATAAAGCTTTTGTAAACGGATTATTAATCAGTGTGGATCCAAAAGTTGATCTTGCATTTGTTCACCGTGCTATTGGTAAAGCATATCAATCCATCAATGGGAATGCTTTTACAGAAAACACGTTTCCATCCAATGAAAATGGATTGTATGGGGGAATAAGCCTGAGACCATGGCGCGGAATACGTATTGATGCTTATGCCGATTTTTATAAATTCCCCTGGTTGAAATACCTGGTGGATGCGCCTTCGTCAGGAAAGGATTTTTTTATCGAACTAACCTGCACCCCCGGCAAACAGGTAGAAATATATACACGGTTCAGGAATGAAACAAAGCAAATCAACCAACCTGGCAATATAACGGCAACGAACCAGTTAAAAACAATTCCCCGGCAAAACTGGCGCACACAAATCAGTTACCAGGTAAGCCGGAGTATTCAATTGAGAAATCGCGTTGAATTAATATGGTATAACAAGCGGGAACAGGAAAAGGAAAATGGTTTTTTAGGTTTCATAGATTGCATTTACAATCCCCCGTCAAAACCTTACTCCGGGTCATTAAGGTTGCAATATTTTGAGACGGGTGGATATAATTCGCGGCTGTATGCTTACGAAAATGATGTTCTTTATAGTTATTCGATTCCTGTATTTTTCGATAAAGGATACCGGTATTACGTTAACCTGAATTATGATCTCAGTAAACGTATTTCTTTGTGGGCTAAGTGGTCGCAATCGATTTATAAAGGCAAAAACTCTTCAGGTTCGGGCCTTGATATGATAAACGGAAAGACTAAAACAGAAGTCAGATTCCAGGTTGTTTTATACCTTTAAAAGGAACAAATATCCGCTGCAATAAACTTCGGGATAACATTTCTTCTTTTCAACTTTGCAAATAGCATTGCAAATAGTAAGATTTAACAGGTGATTCAGCGTTAATTTCAAAAGATAGTACCTTCGTTCAAAACATATCAATACACTATGGCCGAACAGCAACAGCCCAACCAGCTTAATATTGAAATATCAGAGGAAGTAGCAGAAGGGAATTACGCCAACCTGGCAATAATTACTCATTCGCATGCAGAGTTTGTAATTGATTTTGTGAATGTAATGCCCGGGACACCAAAAAGTAAGGTAAAATCAAGGATAATTTTAACACCACAGCACGCAAAACGCTTTATGAAGGCCTTGAGTGAAAATGTGAGCCGGTTTGAAGCTGCAAACGGAAGTATAAAAGATCTTGAAGAAATACAGATGCCATTTAATTTTGGAGGGCCTACGGCACAGGCCTAGCCCGGCAAAAATTAAAGGTCAAATACGGATAAAGATTTTATAGCATAAGACTGTTGATCCGTATGAATCATTTGACAAACGATTATAAAATCCCATCATCAGCGAAACTATAGTATCCATTCTCACTGACGATTATATGATCGGTAACCCGGATATCGAAATACCGGGCAGCTTCTTTTATTTTCCTTGTTAACTCTTCATCAGCTTTGCTTGGTTTTAAACTGCCTGATGGATGATTGTGGCAAAGAACAAGGCTGACGGCATTTTCTTCCAATGCTCTTTTTAAAATAATTCTTGGATCGGCAACGGTACCGGAAATGCCTCCCTCACTTAATATTTCAAAATGATTGATTTTATTAGCCCTGTTTAAAAATACAACAGCAAATACTTCATGCTGGTAATCCTTTAGCTTAGACTGTAAAAAGCCGGCAATTTCATTACTTGAATTAACCGAATTCTTGTTCACAAAAGTAATTGCTTGTCGTCGTCGCCCGATTTCCAGGGCAGCAGCTATTGTAATAGCCTTTGCTTCGCCAATCCCTTTTACTTTGGTTATTTCCCGGACACTCAATTTCCCCAATTCATGAAGGCTGTCTTTTCCAAGTTTCAAAACATCCCGTGCTAACTCGACAGCACTTTTTTCTTTGTTTCCATTGATAATAAGAATTGCCAGCAATTCAGAGTCGCTGAGGCTTTCCGGGCCTTTCGATAGTAGTTTTTCCCTTGGACGGTCGTCTTTTGCCCAGAATTTTATGGAGTACTTCTTCTCTTGCATGAATAAAATTCAGGAAATAATTTTAAACTTGTCAATACAACTTTAAGAGGTTTTGACGTTTTTGAAAACAGAAAATCCGAAAAACACAAACAGACCCTATGAAGACCAAAACTATCACACCAATGGGCGCTCTGCACCCAGCCCTTTTTTTTGCGGGCGTTTATATTGTAGCATTATTATTTTCTATATTTATTTGCTCTACAATTTTTTATAGCTGTAACAGCACTCCTGCCAGTATTGTTAAAAAGGAACAGAAAGCCACCCCGCCTGAAACAACCTCAGGGCCAGGTAATAGTTCTGTAGCTGCTTTACATTAGGATAACCGGGGGATAAGAAATTTGTTTTCTGCCGGATGTGAATGATGGCTAATCTATATCTTCGCCGCAATTTTACATCCATGCAATCCACGGCTAAAATTTTCTCCGGAACCGGTTCCCAGGAACTGGCCGAACAAATCTGTAAAAAATACGGCACAAAACTCGGTAAGGTTAATATTCAGCACTTTAGCGATGGAGAGATATGCCCTATTTTTATGGAAAGTGTAAGGGGGGATTATGTTTTTCTTGTTCAAAGCACTTGTGCACCTACCGACAACCTGATGGAATTGCTGCTAATGATCGATGCAGCAAGAAGGGCATCTGCCTATAAAGTCATCGCTGTTATTCCTTATTATGGATATGCTCGGCAGGATAGAAAAGACAGGCCAAGAGTAGCTATTGGCAGTAAGCTCGTAGCCAATATGTTAGTAGCTGCAGGGGCCGATCGTGTGATTACAATGGATCTTCACGCCCCGCAAATACAAGGTTATTTTGATATACCTGTAGATCACCTCGATAGCTCGGCAGTTTTTATACCTTATATAGAGCAACTGAAAGTGGAAAACCTTACCTTTGCGGCCCCCGATGTGGGAAGTACCAACCGGGTAAGGGAAATTGCCAGTTATTTCAATGCCGAAATGGTGATATGTGATAAACACCGGAAACGGGCAAACGAAATTGCGAGCATGGTGGTAATAGGAGATGTAATGGATAAGGATATTGTAATAATCGACGATATCTGTGATACCGGCGGAACGCTTGCAAAAAGTGCAGCTCTTTTAAAAGAAAAAGGCGCAAAAAGTGTCAGGGCGTTGATTACGCACCCTGTATTGAGCGGTAAAGCATACGAGAATATTACCAACAGTGTATTAGAAGAGCTGGTGGTTTGCGATACGATACCATTAAGACTGGAGTCACCAAAAATTAAAGTATTAAGTGTAGCGGAATTATTTGCGGTAGCTATCCGCAACGCATTTGAAAATAAGAGCATTACCAGCTTATTTATTCATTCGCAAAGAAGGGAAAAATAATTGCAAAACAATTAAATAAACAATAAAATGAAATCAATTACAATCGAAGGACAACTGAGGACCGGACATGGCAAACAAGCCACCCGCCAACTCCGCTCTCAGGAAAACGTGCCTGGTGTAATTTACGGGGGTGCTAAGGAGATCAGTTTTTATGCTCCTTTGATGGCCTTTAAGCCGTTAATTTATACACCGGAATTCCAGTTGGCAGAAGTAAAATTAGACGGTACGACTTACCGTTGTATTTTGAAAGACCTGCAGTTTGATAAAGTAACAGACCAGTTAATTCATATTGATTTGCTGGAACTGGTGGAAGACAAAAAAGTAATCGCAACAATTCCTTTGAAGTTTACGGGCACATCTGCCGGGGTAAAAGATGGAGGTAAGTTGATTACAAAGATGAAAGCATTGAAAGTAAAGACTTATCCAAAATACCTGAAAGAGTTCATCGAAGTAAAAATTGATGACCTGCAATTAAATGGTAACATACGTGTGGAAGATGTAAAAGTAGATAATTATGAAATCATGAATTCACCACGTATTCCAATTGCATCTGTAGTATTAACAAGACAATTGAAACAGGAAGAAGCCGCAGCACCTGCGGCAACAGCAGCAGCTCCGGCAGCAGCACCCGCTGCAGCAGCTGCAAAAGCTCCTGCCAAATCGAAATAAGTTTAAACTATTTTGTCTCTTTCGTAAAAATCCTATACATATGTATAGGATTTTTTTTCTATTTTGCGTGCATCTTCACTTCGAAGTCCCTTCCTATCAGACACTACACTGAGCAAAAAAGAAATGGTTAACACCAACCATCCAATCCTTATTTATTAACTGCAGACTTTAAAATCCGGTATTTAATGGTAAACGGACCAAACTATTAAATCCGAAATCATGCGTATATTAATTTTACCCTTGGTAATTGCTTTTGTATGTTGTTCCGTTCAGAGCTATTCAGCAACCGGAGATGCTTGTAGTGGTGCTAATGGTCCATACACGATACCTGTTGACGGATCGTGTAACAATTTTTCCATGTCTACTGTAACAGGCAACCCATCAACCGCAGGTAGTTCGACCTGTGCAGGCTATCCAAACGGCAAACGAGTTACGTGGTTTTCATTTACGCCAATAACTTATATAATGGCTGCGAGTTTTTTGATTCAGATCGATGTAGCAACACAAATGCAGGCTACCATTTATGATAATGTCAATTGCGGTTCATTTAACTCAGGCTCAACCGCTCCTCTTGCAACACTCTGTTCCGCCAATGGAACAGTGGGAGGCACTCTAATGGTACCAGGAAGTACAGTGCTGATTCCGGGCCATACATATACTATTCGTGTTTATTCAAACGTTACCGGCGTTACGCCACAAATAGTACATATTTGTGCAACTCCTGTTACCAAGCAAGCCATACCGGTTAATGGCTCTTGTAATATATATAATTTGGATGCTGTGGGAACGGGATCCAATTTTAGCCCTCTTCCAACAGGAATGACGAACAGGTGTGGATATAATAACGACAAAAGTGTTACCTGGTTTCAGTTTACTCCATCGAGTAACTTGACCTGTGCTACTTTCAATATTGCGATTGATAACGGCGCGAGAACTGAAATAGCTTTATATAACCAGGCAGGAGCTTACCAATCAGGATCAACTTTATGTATGCCTGATGGTAATGGTATTTGGGCGCCTTCTTTACCATTCACATTCACTGCTGGAAATACCTATTATCTCAGGGTTTATGCTGAGATAAATGATGCCTTGCCTCATATAGCACAAGTTTGCGCATCGCCATATACCCCTCCAAATGACTTGTGCAGTGGTGCAACACGTATTGATAACAATGGAATACAAGACAATAATGTTTGTGCAACTGGCTCTGCGCCTGGGGGAACAGAACCTGGATGGATAACCTCTAATTCTAATACTCTTCTGTGTGCGCCGGTTCTTCAAAATACTGCCTGGTACTACTTTGTTGTGAATGATAATACAACATCTACAATCGTTAATGTTAGTTCAGTTAATTGTGATAACTACGGCGGCGGCGGGATAGGTGCAGGAGGGGCAGGGATACAATTAGGTTTATTGAAAGGACCTTCAAATCTGGCAAATTGTGTCAACAATAATGCGCTTACTCTTCCTCCGAATACACCAACCCATTGTTATCAGACTACTGCTACAAGTTTTGGATTTACTGTGCCACCTAATGCAGCTATACAAAATGGAACCAAAATGTATATCGCTGTAGATGGATACAGCGGTGCGAATTGTTCTTATGTAATTACTACTACTAATGCAATTCCTATTCCTGTTAAAATGAAATATTTTACAGTGTGGAAACAGGCAACTAGTAATCAACTGAGATGGATTACCTCGTGGGAAACCAATAACAGGAATTTTGAAATAGAGCGTTCGTTGGATGGTCAAAATTTTGTAAGAATCGGATCTGTTCCCGGATTAATGACTTCCAATACCGACGTGCAATACAAATTTGACGATTTTGAAATTCCGCTTGTAGCCTATTACCGCCTTAAGCAAGTAGATATAGATGGTAAATATGATTATAGTAATACAATCGTTATAAAGCGTGATAATATTAAATCCTTGTTTGGCCTCACTTTTGCCAATCCTGTAGCAAATAACACTGTTGTTAGTATCAATACAGAAACTGCCGGTACTTCAGTTCTTAGAATAATGGATTTGTCGGGCCGGGAACTTTCCGTTCAGGTTGTTGATTGTAACAGGGGTAATAATATAATTACAAAGGACTTTTCGAGATTGGCAGCTGGCCATTACTTCCTCATTGCAACTCAGGGAGAAAACAGGGTCGTTAAGCCATTTATAAAACAATAAACCAGAAATAAAAACTTTTTAAACCTTCCTGCGCGTAAGGAGGGTTTTTTCTTTTCTTCACCGATATTTGGCATCATGAAATACCTGATTGCCGGATTGGGAAACACGGGAAATGAGTATGCGCATACCCGTCATAATATAGGGTTCGATGTAGCTTTTGCTTTTGTGGATAAGCATGGAGGTGTTTTTAAATCAGATCGTCTTGCCTATACCGCAGAGGTAAAATGGAAGGGAAGAACATTTATCGTTATTTGCCCGACGACCTATATGAACCTGAGTGGGAAAGCTGTAAAGTATTGGGCGGACAAGGAAAAAATTTCAACCGATAAAATTCTTGTTATTATAGACGAACTGGCTTTACCTCTTACAAAATTAAGGTTACGGGCAGGCGGCAGTGATGGCGGTCACAATGGTTTAAAAAGTGTACAGGAATCACTGGCTACAACGGAATATGCGAGGCTTCGTTTTGGTATTGGCAATAATTATACAAGGGGTCACCAGGCCGATTTTGTATTAGGTAAATGGCAAAAAGAAGAAGAACCCCTTGTGCAATATAAAATAGGTAAATCAGTAGAGGTAATTGAAACCTTCGCTGTCTTGGGCGTAGCCACGGCAATGAATGCGGTGAATAACAAGGAGTTTAAACTTGATCAGGAAGAGCGTCAATAGCCCCAAACTACTACAAACAGGGTATTGGAAATTGATGAATTTCTTGTTTTTTTGTTATGTTTAATGATGGGGAATACTTATTTTAGCAGCCCATCCTTATTCGTTTAAAATCCATATTGAGTGACGAACCATAAATAGATTGGGATGACAAAACCTATGACCAATTATCCCTCTGTATTTAATAAACAACAAGCCTGGATATGAAGATATTTTGTATTGGCCGTAACTACGTCGCCCATGCCAAGGAACTTGGTAACGAAGTACCAGAAGAGCCTGTAGTTTTTATGAAACCTAAGAGTGCACTACTTCAGCCTCATACACCTTTTTATTATCCTGAATTTACCAATGAACTGCATTATGAATGTGAATTGGTATTGAGGATCAGTAAAAACGGGAAATATATACAGGAAAAATTTGCTAGCAAATATTATGATGCTGTTTCTGCCGGAATTGATTTTACGGCAAGGGATGTTCAGAATGAATTAAAAGCAAAAGGTCTTCCCTGGGAAAAAGCAAAAGCATGGGATAATTCAGCTGCCGTTGGTAAATGGATCCCTTTAGCGAATATCAAGAATAAGAAGGACATTAATTTTTGCCTGTACAAAAACAAGGAATTGGTTCAACAAGGCAATTCAGGATTGATGATTCATAGTTTCGATAGTATTGTTGCCTATATTTCAAATTTTTTTTCAGTCAATATAGGAGACCTCGTATTCACTGGAACGCCGGCAGGAGTTGGCGAGTTAGTGGTCGGAGACGAACTGGAAATATTTATTGAGGATGACAGCCTGCTGACCTTAGACGTTAAGTAATTTTGTTTAACTTATTTTGATAAGGGCCATTTCACTTTTCTGCTGAAGTGGCTTTCTTATTTTTGTACTATCATTGCTTGCAATTCATGATCGATATAGCCTTATTACTTAAAGCTTACAGGTTGATGTGTGCTGTTAAAACCATGGCCGCAACCTATGAAAATAACCGCACCGTTTGCCGCTATGTCCATTCCACTTCAAGGGGACATGAAGCGATTCAATTGGCTGCTGCTTTTCAATTGTTACCACAAGATTATGTAAGTCCCTATTACCGTGATGAGAGTTTATTGCTGGGCCTCGGGTTTACTCCATACGAGTTAATGTTGCAATTGCTTGCAAAAAAGGATGACATTTTCACAGGAGGACGTACCTATTACAGTCATCCAAATTATAGGGGGAAAGATAAGCCGACTATCATTCATCAAAGCAGTGCCACCGGTATGCAAGCTATACCTACTACCGGTATTGCACAGGGTATACGTTATAAGGAAACAGCGGGTTTAAGCCAATCAGAAATTTATAAGGACAATAAACCTCCGATTGTGGTATGCTCGCTGGGTGATGCAAGCATCACAGAAGGAGAGGTAAGCGAAGCTTTTCAATTTGCTGTATTGAAACAATTACCGATTATTTATTTGATACAGGATAATAACTGGGGAATCAGCGTGAGAGCTGATGAATCGAGGGCCATGAATTCATTTGAATATGCAGAGGGTTTTAAAGGGATGAACCGGGTACAGGTAGATGGCAGTGATTTTGGAATGTCATTCAAAATTATGAAAGATGTATGCGAGTTTGTCCGTAACCAAAGAAAACCTTGTCTTGTTCATGCGCAGGTACCATTATTAGGTCATCATACAAGTGGTGTACGGAAAGAATTTTATCGATCGGAAGAAGATATGAGTTTCCATCAGCAACATGATCCTTATTTTAAGCTTCGTAAAAAATTATTGGAGGATGGAATCCCTGAAGACGATTTAATCCAGATAGAAAATGAAGCCAGTGAATTGATAGCAACAGCATTTGGAAAAGCAGCGGCTGCTGCCGAACCGGATGCCGCAAAGGTAGAGGAACATGTTTTTGTGCCTGAAATGATAAAGGAAGAAGAAGGGACACGAAATCCTGAAGGGGCAAAAAAAGTGATGATGGTAGATGCTGCATTGTATGCAGTGCGGGAAATAATGGAAGACTATCCCGAGGCGGTTTTATATGGGCAGGATGTGGGTAAAAGACTGGGTGGTGTTTTTCGGGAGACAGTTACTCTGGCCGACCAGTTTGGCAGTCATCGAGTATTTAATACAGCAATACAGGAAGCATACATCGTTGGTTCAACTATCGGCATGTGCGCAGTTGGGCTAAAACCTATAGTCGAAGTTCAATTTGCGGACTATATTTATCCGGGATTTAATCAACTTGTTTCCGAAGTTTCAAAAAGCTGCTATCTGAGCTGTGGCAAATTCCCGGTGCAGATGGTGCTTCGTGTTCCCATTGGTGCTTATGGAGGAGGAGGTCCTTATCATAGTGGTAGCGTGGAGACAACAGTTCTTTCTATAAAAGGTATTAAGGTGGTTTATCCATCCAATGCAGCAGATATGAAAGGGTTGATGAAAGCCGCATTCCTGGATCCCAACCCGGTAATAATGTTTGAACATAAAGGACTATACTGGAGCAAAGTGCCTGGTACCGAAGAGGCAAAATCATCTGAGCCTTCCCGTGACTATATTATTCCTTTAGGAAAGGCTAATATTATTTTATGCGCTGATGATGAACGAATAAAAAATGGAGAAAGCTGTGTAGTTGTCACTTACGGAATGGGGGTATATTGGGCTAAAGCAGCAGCAAAGAAATTTAATAACCAGGTAGAAGTAGTTGATCTGCGAACATTATACCCTTTGGATGAGGAATTAGTTTTTGAACGGGTAAAAAAACATGGACGTTGTCTCGTACTCACAGAGGAGCAGCAGAACAATTCTTTTGCAGAGGCATTGGCAGCGAGAATTACAAAAGAATGTTTTAAGTCTTTAGATGCGCCGGTAGAAGTATTAGGAGCTTTGAATCTTCCTGCTGTTCCCATTAATATAAATCTTGAAAAAGCAATGCTGCCAGATGCTGAAAAGCTTGCCTTAAGAATAGAAAAGCTTCTTAGGTTTTAAAATAAAAAGCATATAAAAAGGATCCGATTGTTCACCGGCTACGTGTACTTTTTGTCTGGTATTGCATTAGGATGCTGGCTATGGTATTGCGATCTTATTTCCGGATAAGTTTGTTTCTTTTGTTTAATGGGATGGCCCTTGCTGTAGTACAAGCTACCAGCCAGAAAGGAAATATAGAGTTTACTGCTCCTTCAAAAGGATTAAAAACTGCAACCCTGAACATTTTGTCGCAATAATCTTATCAGTTATCTTTGCCGCCCCGATTGCCGGGGTAGCTCAGCTGGTTAGAGCATCGGATTCATAACCCGAAGGTCGGCAGTTCAAGTCTGCTCTCCGGTACAAAAGGTTCCTTAAAAGGAGCCTTTTTAGTTTATGATATTTATATTGTTTATACACTTTATTCAGAAAAGCTCAATAAGCATTTTTAAATGTGTACCTCTGATTTAGCTTCCTGTTTTCTGTTTGATAATCAATTAAGAAAAATTGGATTACAAAGTATCGCCATGGAAAATAATTTAGGCGAA
>JAFDYH010000037.1:22982-26870 GCA_018267535.1 Bacteroidota bacterium | reverse complement strand
GCCGATCTGCAACGGGAAGAATACTTGTTGGAATCATCGGTGGCAAGGCTATACTTTTCATTACTAAAAAATCTATACCGGCTTACAGCCGACCAGCAGAATATAGACCGTTATAAAGAATTGTTTACAATAATAAAGGCGTTAACCTCCAGCGGCATCAATGCCGGCGCTGATTCCTCGTTGGCTAAAGCGGAACTATCAAAGACGATTATCAGCTATAACCAGACACTGGGACGTGTCAATCAACTGAAAGAACAATTATCATTCCTTACCGGCATCTCCGCAAACCGGTTAGCCATTGACACAGCAGGTCACAATTTTATTCATTCAATTACACCAGCAGTAAGCTATCCTATGGATAGCCTGAATAACCCTGTTATTAATTACTACTACCGGTACAGGGATATATTTAATACAACCGATAAGGTTATACGTAAAACATATTTACCAAAAATACTGTTAAGCAGCAGTGTTTGGGTAAGGGGTTCCAGTATTCAATTCAGCGATCAGTACAAATCACTTTCTATGGGGTTAGGCTACCAGCGCTTTAATTATAGCGCCGGTATTGCTTTAACCTATGATTTATTCAATAGTATTTACCGGAAGGATAAACTCCGGATCAACAATTTTCAATCGCAGGCCGCTGACGCCAGGTTGCAGCAACAGCAGTTACTTATTAATTCAGCCTCACGGCAGGCCGACCAGGCGCTGAAAACAATTGAAGCGAATATCCTGCAATTGCCGGTGCAGCTTTCTTCAGCAGAAGCCACCTACCGGCAAAAGTTAGCGCAATACAGGGCAGGCATTATTTCACTGGTAGACCTGACCAATGCTTCGTTTGTCCTTTACCGTTCGCAAACAGATTATATCGAAACAATCAGCGACTGGTACCTGGCGCAGGTGGATAAAGCGGAAGCAACTGGTTACCTGCCTCAATTTATTAATTCTATAAACTGATTATACATGGTAAGAACGGCACTGAAAAGACCTATAACGGTTCTTGTACTGTTTACAGGTCTCCTGCTTTTTTCCATCATGGCAATACGAACGATACCGATTGATATTTTTCCAAAACTCAATTTACCGGTTATCTATGTTATCGAATCATACGGCGGCATGTCGCCGCAGCAGATGGAAGGCTTTTTTTCAACACGCATGCAGGACCAGTTTCTGTACGTAAATGGTGTTAAGAATATTGAAAGTAAAAATATCCAGGGGCTCACTTTAATCAAACTTTCCTTTTATGAAAATACGGATATGGCAGAAGCATCAGCCCAGGTAGCCTTACAGGTAAACAGGGCTTCCAAATTTTTTCCGCCGGGTGCATTGCCACCACAGGTAATTCGCTTTGATGCTTCTTCTTTACCGGTGGGGCAATTAGTACTTAACAGTACTGCCAAATCATTGAAAGAAATATATGACCTGGCCGCTACAAGGGTAAGGCCCATGTTTGCATCAGTAGCCGGCTTATCCGCACCGCCCCCTTTTGGCGCCAACTCCCGGTCTATTGTGGTGAATGTGGATCCGGAAAAACTAAGGCGCTTCAATGTTTCACCGGACCAGGTGGTGGAAGCGATTTCAAAGAATAATGCAATGACCCCTTCAGGAAATATCCGGATAGATAGTATTATGTATGTCACCACGGTTAACTCTTTGGAAGAAAAAGTTAATCAATTTGGAGATATACCTATTGTTACCAATGGTATCTCTTCTGTATTCATTCATGATGTGGCTACAGTGGCCGACGCTTCCGATGTTACAGTAGATTATGCATTGATCAATGGTAAGCGGTCCATTTATATCCCTATTGTGAAAACAGCAGATGCCTCTACCTGGGATGTGGTGCAATCATTAAAGGCAAAATTGCCCGAAATGCAAAGCCTTTTACCGGAGGATGTAAGTGTGAGTTATGAATTTGACCAGTCCGTTTTTGTTATCAATGCTGTAAAAAGTTTATTGACCGAAGGTGTATTAGGGGCCATATTAACAGGATTGATGGTGCTGTTGTTCCTGAAAGACTGGCGAAGCAGCCTTGTTGTAATCATCACCATACCGGTTTCCATCTTAAGCGCCGTATTTATGCTCAACCTTGCCGGGCAAACGATTAATATAATGACCCTGAGTGGCCTTGCATTGGCTATCGGTGTATTGGTAGACCAGGCCACGGTAACGATAGAAAACATACACCAGCACCTGGAAATGGGCAAAACAAAAAAACAGGCAATACTGGATGCCTGTGAAGAGATATCATTTCCCTTATTACTGATACTGCTTTGTATACTGGCTGTATTTGCGCCCTCCTTTATTATGTCAGGCGTACCGAAGGCAATGTTCCTGCCTTTATCGCTATCAATAGGCTTTTCAATGATTGTTTCTTTTATCGCTGCGCAGATGCTCGTTCCCGTTATAAGCAACTGGTTGCTGAAAGCAGAGATGTTTAAATATCATCACGGCAGTTTACATGCACATGCAGGAATGGCATTAAACGATGGAGAAGTAGATGAAATAAATGAACACAACCGGCAGGAGAAAAACCACCCGCAGAAGAACAATCTCTTTCAACGCATGAAAGCAGGCCTTGGCGACCTTCTTGAAAAATGGATGCCCAAAAGAAAAATGATAGTGAGCCTCTATCTCATACTCGCTTTTGCAGCCGCCGGTATTTGTTTTATGAGTATTGGTAAGGACCTGCTGCCAAAAACGAATAACGGCCAGCTACAGGTACGCGTAAAAGAACCCGACGGAACAAGATTAGAAAAAACAGAAACAGACATTAAAGGGATTTTAAAAACCATTGATGATGTAACGCAAAATCATGTTGCAATCAGTTCCGTGTATGTTGGTTTGGTTCCCAGCAGCTATGGGTCAAGCAATCTTTACATATTCAATAGCGGCACACATGAAGCGCTTATGCAAATAAACCTCGATGAAAACTATAAAACGAAAATAGATGAGCTAAAAGAAAAACTCAGGTCTGTGATTGCGCAAAAGTATCCGGGTATCACCATTTCCTTTGAACCAATTGAACTGACGGAAAAAATTATGGCACAGGGTGCTTCAACACCAATTGAAGTAAGGATAGCCGGTAAGAATCTTGAAGAGCTGGAGCAATACGCCGGGCGGGTAAAGGAGAATATGAAAAAGATAAGCTACCTGCGGGATGTACAAATTGCGCAGCCGTTGAAATTTCCTACGCTGAAAATAACTATTGACCGGTTCAAGCTGGCACAGATGGGGCTTAACCTTACCGAAGTAGCAAGAAGTATTACTGACGCCACTTCTTCAAGCCGCTTTACCGAAAAAGTACAATGGCTGGATACAAAGGTTGCTTACACTTACCAGGTACAGGTACAAGTGCCTGAATATATAATGAACTCTATTGAGCAATTGCAATCCATTTCATTGGTAAAAGGAAAAATGAGACCTGTGCTATCTGATATAGCGCAGATATCATTGGATTCTTTGCCGGGGGAATATGATCGTTCGGGGCCAAGGCGATTTTTAACGGTAAGCGCCAACATTTATAAGAAAGATCTGGGCACAGCAACCACCGAAGTGCAAAAAGCCATTAAAGATGCGGGAACGCCGCCCAGGGGTTTGGTAACAGAGGTTAAAGGAATGTCATCCTTACTAACAGAAACACTGAATTCATTGCAAAACGGGTTACTCGCGGCAATAGTTGTGATCCTGCTTTTACTCATGGCCAACTATCAATCATTTGGTGTCGCTTTATCCGTGTTATCAACGGTACCGATGGTATTGACCGGGGCGATGGTTCTTTTATTATTAACAGGGTCAACGCTGAACCTGCAATCATACATGGGTATCATTATGAGTACAGGCGTCTCAGTTGCCAACGCCATATTGATTGTCACCAATGCAGAATCG
>JAFDYH010000037.1:18218-22902 GCA_018267535.1 Bacteroidota bacterium | reverse complement strand
CCGTTAGGCCGTGCAGTAATCGGCGGTTTGATTGCTTCCACATTCGCGGCCTTGTTTATTGTGCCCCTGGTATATGGCTGGGTAAGGCAAAAATCATCATTTGCTCCGGTATCTCTATTACCGGAAGATTCAACAATTAAAATAGCAGCATCATGAAATATTTTGGATTGATATTTATTACATGCCTGGTTATAACAGCATGTTCAGAAAATAAAGCGGAGGAAAAGAAAATACCTCTTGCTTCATCAGCGCCTTCCTATCAAACCGCGACCGTACAAAAAGGCTCGGTATCATCAACTGTGCGCTTACCGGCACAATTAGCCGCTTACCAGGAGGTAAGCATTTTTCCCAAAGTAAACGGTTATGTAAAAACCGTTTCAGTAGATATTGGCTCAAAAGTTTCCAAAGGAGATTTATTGATGATGCTGGAAGCGCCGGAACTATTACAAGCCGCTATGCAGGCGAAAGAAAAGTATGCAAGAAGCAAAGCCGATTTTTCTTTGGATAAAGAAAGGTATAACCGCTTACTCGAAGCTGCCAAAACAGAAGGTGCTATTTCGCCTCTTGATTTATCAACAGTACGATCAAAAATGGAAGCGGATAGTGCAGTATGTAATGCAGAAAAAACAAACTGGCAAATGCAGGAAACCATGCTGGGTTATTTAAGAGTAACGGCGCCTTTCAATGGTATTATTACCGAAAGAAACATCCACCCGGGCGCATTGGTAAATGCGGCTGCAAAAGATAAACCGATGCTTGAACTAAAACAGTTGGATCATTTACGCCTGCAGGCGGATATACCGGAAGGATTATCCGCAGGCTTAAAAGATAAAGACACTGTTTGTTTTTACGTAAGCGCCTTGCAGGGTAAGAAGCTGACGGGAACGATTAACCGTAAATCAAACAATATCAATCCGGCTTATCGCTCGGAAAGAATGGAAATAGATGTGCCTAATAAGGAGGGCGTTCTTTCTGCGGGTATGTATGTTGATCTCGTTTTGTATCCCAAAGGAAGTGCAAACGTATTGTCTGTTCCTAAATCAGCTGTCGTTACCTCCACAGAAGGAAAATATGTTTTAAAAATGACCGATAAAAAAATAAAAAAAGTCAATGTAAGCACCGGTAACTCTTCTGTAGATAAAACTGAAGTATATGGAGACCTGCAAACAGGGGATATGGTCATTGTCAATGCCAATGATGAAATAAAGGAAACAAAATAACGAACCTAAAACAACGAATATGAAACTACTGACGATATTCTTATGCTGCGCCTATTCTTCTTTAGCGCAGCAAAATGGCCCGGTTGCGGACAATGGAATCTATTTGTCCAGTTCAGATTTTATGCACCATACACTTCATCTGCCTTTTAATAAAAAAGATGGTTTATTTAAAAGCCCTCTGGGCCATTATCATGAACTGTGGCTGAAAACCAAAGACAGTACCTACAAATTTTATGATGACGATATCTGGGGGTACAGGCAAAAGAAAAAAGACTACCGGATATTTAAAAGTGACCCGTATAAAATCAGGTATGCCGGTAAAATAATTATTTATGAAATACCCTCTACACCAGGTAACGGGACCGGAAGCACTGCTTTTTTCAGTAAAGATTTGCAGTCACCTGTATATAGTTTGACGAAAAAACAACTGATGGATATCTATCACAGTGATACTGCCTTTGTTGAAAAACTAAAAGGTATGAAATGGAATGAATCAATTTTTAAATGGAATAAAGCAACAGGTCATTATGAGTTTATTGATTGGATGAACTAAAAAGTCCGTTCTTAATCCCTGCCCCTTTGCTGTTCAAACCATGACTGGCGATAGCCCACACAAAAGGCTCATTCGCAGAAAGGGGAAGTTTTTTTATAACTAATTTAAAATCAACTAATTGTTAATAAAAATAATTGGATTTTACCCTTTTACTAAATACCTTTCCCTTTCAAATATTAACTCACGTGTAAGTTCAGCCCCTTAGTCTTAAGGGGCTTTTATCTATACCAACAATAAACGTTTTTATCACAATTTATCTTGCAAAGCTCTCCACCCGCCACCATTATAAACGTTTTTATAGCCACATGAAGACAGGATCGCTTTGGCGGAGGCGCTCCGCATCCCCGAGGCACAGCAAGTAATAATGGGCTGGTTTTTATCTTTCAATTTCGCCAGGCTATTTCTTAACTGATCTACGGAAATATTTATCGCCCCACGGATATGACCGCTGTCAAATTCACTTTTTGTGCGAACATCCAATATGACCGCCCCTTCTTTTACTAACTGTAAAAAATCGACCTTTGGGCCGAACCCCAGTATATTCTTAATTGTATCCAGCATTTTTATGGTTTTACCTTGTATAATACTATAATTGTTTTTATCCGGTTTCTTTTTAGAGATTTCAGCTATTATGCGCAGCAGTCTCCTTGGGGCTGTTATCAAAAATCTTTTCGCCGTTATAACTGACTTCCCAGGTCACAGGTATTGCCTTGCGGAGCATATGACTGACCCCACAGTATTTTTCCTGCGATACCGTAACTGCATCTAAGGCTGCTTCTTTATATAACTCATCGCCCCTGAAATCATACACGATATGCATAGACAGGTATTCGATCGGCTTTTGTTTACTCAGTTCACCAGTTACCTTTATATTTAATTCTTTCAACTCCCTGCCCTGCTGGCGAAGGATAGATACAATATCCATTCCTGTGCAGCCGGAAAGAGCTGTCAATACGAAAGGTTTGGGAATCGGGCCCTGGTCTTCCCCGCCTACCCGCTCCGGTGCATCCATAATTATCGTATGCCCGTTCACGAGAGAATTAAATTGCATTTTACCCATCCACATTGTTTCAATTGTGTGCTGTGCCATAGTTATTTGTTTTATTCTTTTTTGCAGGTGCTGATTCCCAATACTGAATATAGCGGGCAGGAGCCGAGCAAACTGGTGAGCAGAAAGATACCGGCTATAATGAGTAAGATAATCGCTGCTGTTCCGCTGATGAGTTTCGAAAAATAAAGACCGGCAATTACCACAGCAATCAATATGCGGATAACCCTGTCTGCCGAACCCATATTCTTTTTCATAATACCTGTTTAAGCGGTTATTAGATAAATAAATTGACAGTGTAAAATTACCCGCCCGGTAATCAGCAGTTGGTGACCAAGATCACAGAAGAAAAAATAATTTACAGAAGAGAAACTTTATTACGTGAAAGCGTGATATATCCTGAGTTTTCCATTTGCTTCAATATACGGCTTACCGCCTCCCGGGAGGTAGCAAGTTCGTCAGCAAGTTGCTGGTGTGTAACAGAAATATCTTTTGTATTAAATAAGGCAGCTTTTTGCTTTAGCAAGTGCAGTAACCGGGCATCCAGTTTCTGAAATGCAATCGCATTTACCACTTCCAGCAATTCTTCAAACCGTTTTTGGTACAGGGCAAATATAAAATCCGTCCATTCCGGAAATTCTTTGATCCATTTACCCGCATTTTCAACCGGGATAAGCAATATTTCAGCATCTTCTTCTATGATCGCTTTGATTTTACTGGTATCATGATGTATGCCTGCCAGAAAAGACATAATGCAGCTTTCGCCTGGCTTGATATAATATAAAAGAATCTCGTGCCCGTCAATATCTGTTTTTACTACCCGGATACTGCCGGATAACACAATCGGAATGGATTTGATATATGCGTTAAAGTTGAGAATAACAGAACCTGCCGGAAAGAATTTACTATTTCCGGTTCTATATACTTCCGCATTCAAGAGAGAATTAAATAACTTATTCTTTATTTCCATACGCCCTTCGCTTACCGTAAAAATAGGCATTCCGCCTTCCCGGCGCAACGATTTAAGTTTCGTAGCAGAAAAAACAAGCTTTGTCGCAACATTTTCTCTGCTGCATCTTTTATCCCTGTTTAAGTGCTTATTTTGTTCTCTTATGAAGCCGGTCTGGTATTCAAAGAAATGGGTGATTGTTTTACTACACGCTGCTGTATGGGTTATTCTCTTTTCCTTACCCTTTCTGTTAAGGCGTTCGTATAATGACAAACCGGATACCTCCAAAGAAGATGTGCAGGCTTTGGCTGCTGCATTGTTTTATGTTTTCAGCAATCTGATATGGATAGGCACTTTTTATCTTAATTCCCTGTTGCTGGTTCCAAAGTTGCTGAACAAAAATAAATATTGGCAATACGTACTAAGTGTTATCTGCCTATTTGCATTGATCCTTGTATTACAGGGAGGCCTTTTTATTTATTTGCGCAAACCGCTACACTTTAACATACAAGGCCATATACTTTTCAACGTCTTTGTTTTTCTTTTTTTTCTGGCCAGTAGTATTGCTTACCGGTTAATCAGCGACAAAACCAAGGCCGACCGTATAGCAAAAGAAAAAGAAAATGAAAACCTGAAAACGGAGTTATCCTTATTGCGCTCCCAGGCTAGCCCGCATTTCATGTTTAATGTTTTGAATAATATGGTGGCGCTGGCCCGCAAAAAATCTGACCAGCTCGAACCTTCTCTCATTAAGTTATCTTCTTTAATGCGCTACATGGTATATGAAGCCGACGAGGAAAAAGTTGCGCTGGAAAAAGAAGTCGAATACCTGCAGAGTTATATCGACCTGCAGCAGCAAAGAGTGGGAAAAAATGTAACGATTACAACAGGTTTTGATAAAATTGAAAATGGCC
>JAFDYH010000037.1:0-18173 GCA_018267535.1 Bacteroidota bacterium | reverse complement strand
AAGGCTCCGATCTTGTTGTATATACTGCAGCTGAAATAAATATTATCCTTACTGTAGAAAAAGGGATTCTGAAATTTATTGTCCGGAACCGGTATAATGAAGATGCATCAGAACCAAAAGATAAAACTTCGGGTGTAGGGTTAACGAATGTAAAAAGGCGTTTAAATTTATTATACAATAAAAACCATACCCTGCAGATTGACAAAAACGATGGCTGGTTTACCGTTTCGCTGCAATTGAATATGCATTAAAAAAGCAGCTGAAGGATTTGTTTGTTATGCTGGTAAAATAAAGAGTATGCTTCGATGTATTGCGATAGATGATGAACCGCTTGCACTGGAATTATTGGAAGATAATATCAGCAAAGTTCCTTATCTGCAATTGCTTGCAAGCTGTAGTAATCCTGTTGAAGCGATGAAAGTACTGCAGGAACAGCCGATCGATCTTATTTTTCTTGATATCCAGATGCCGGGGCTTACGGGTATCCAGTTTTTGCAAAGCCTTACCCAAAAGCCGATGGCTATATTAATTACAGCGTATGAAAAATATGCACTGGAAGGATTTAATCTCGATGTTGTGGACTATCTCGTGAAACCGGTATCCCTTGATCGTTTTATTAAAGCCTGCAATAAAGCCTGGGAACTATACCAATTGCGCCGCAAGCCCGCCGCTCAGTCAACAGAATCATTACAGGATTATATATTCGTAAATGTCGACTACAGTTTATTAAAGGTTGTATTGAATGATATTGTATGGATTGAAGGCTTAAAAGACTATATCCGGATCCATTTAAAGAGTTCCAATAAACCGGTAATTACAAGGATGGGGATGAAGGCCATTGAAGATGAATTACCGGCTTCCCGGTTTATCCGCATTCATAAATCCTATATTGTTTCAAAAAATCACATCACTGCGGTCCGGAAAAACAGTGTTTTCCTGGAAGAAACGGAGTTGCCTGTGAGTGATAATTACCGGGATGTAATTACGGCTATTACCGGTAAAGCCAATTGAATTTGCCCTTTGGAAGCTGAATTATTTACTCCACGCAACTTTTGGACTTAAATTTGAATCTTAATCTCCAAATAAAATCTAAACGTAAAAATTTGATCGCATGAAATTACTCAGAAACAGCTTGCTTGCTGCAACCTTATTATGCGGAACAATCTCTTTCGCACAAACCGCCGATGAAATTATTAACAAGCATATTGATGCCCTTGGTGGAAAAGATAAAATTAATGGAATTACGTCCCTGTATCTGGAAACAAGTTCCCAGATCATGGGCAATGATGCACCAGGCACTATTACCATATTGAATGGTAAAGGCATGAAATCAGAAACCGAATTCAACGGCTCAAAAATGATCCAGTGTGTTACAGACAAAGGCGGATGGACCACTAATCCAATGAGTGGAAATACTCCGGAAGCTATGCCTGATGAGCAGTTTAAAGCCAGTAAATCACAATTACAAATTGGCGGCGAATTATATGATTATGCATCAAAGGGCACTAAAGTAGAGCTGCAAGGCAAAGACGGCAACCTTTATAAGTTAAAAGTAACTTCTAAAGACAGTTCGGAGGCTACATACTATATTGATCCTGCAACCTATTTAATAACAAAAATGACAAGGTCGGGAGTCGTGATGGGACAACAAATAGAAGTAGTAAGCACATTTTCCGATTACAAAAAAACGGATTATGGATTTACAATTCCTTATACTACGCAGATAGACCTGGGCTCGATGTTTTCATTAACCTCGACAGTGAAGAAGGTAGAAATCAATAAGCCCGTTGACCCGAAAATATTCGATATGCCTAAGTAACAGAATATCTTTTCTTCAAAAAATCTGCCCGCCGATAACGGGCAGATTTTTTTATTCTTAAAAACTAACAACCATACGTATTTTCTCACTTAAAAGTTTTTCGTCGCAGTTTTTTTACCACTCGTCTCATTTGCCCCTGAAAATCATAGCCCCCCAATATTTTTGTGCGTCAAACAGCCGATTTATGAAAAAATTTATACTGATTGTTCTAACAACGCTTACTGCCTTTAGTGGCTTTTCTCAAATGCCAGCCGGCGGTGGCCAGCAAGCGAACATAGGCCATTTATATGGTAAAGTAGTTGACAGTTCTGATAAAGCAATAGGTGATGTCAGCGTACTGATTCTTCAAAATAAATTTGATGCAAAGACAAAAAAGAATAAAGAAGTATTGCTGAAAGGGATGACCACTAAAAATAACGGGGAGTTTAGCTTCGATGCATTACCAATGTTTGGAAAATTGAAATTGAAAATTTCCGCTACCGGGTATGTGCCTTATGAACAGGAAGTTTCTTTCCAGATGAATATGGGTGGCGGCGGAGGCGGTGCAAGACCAGGAGGCGATCCTTCGCAGCAGATGGCCAATATGTCAAAAGCATTAAACGCAATCGATAAAGATCTTGGAAATATTAAACTGCAAAACGATGTAAAACAACTGCAGGGGGTTGTTGTTACCGCAAGCAAGCCGCTACTGACAATGGATATTGATAAGAAAACGTTCAACGTAGATAAGAATATTGTAACAGCCGGCGGCACCGCGGTAGATGTAATGCGCAATGTACCTTCTGTGCAGGTGGATATTGATGGTAATGTAAAGCTGCGTAATGCAGCTCCCCAGATTTATATAGACGGAAGGCCAACTACTCTTTCTCTCGACCAGATACCTGCTGATGCTATTGAAAGTGTGGAAGTAATCACCAACCCCTCTGCGAAATATGACGCATCGGGAGGCAATGCCGGTATCCTGAATATTGTTTTAAAGAAAAACAAAAAGACAGGGTACAATGGTAATGTGATGGCTGGAATTGACAGAAGAGGCGGCTGGAATGGCGGAGGTAATTTTAACCTGCGCCAGGATAAGTTCAATTTTTCTGCAGCCCTGATGACCAACCAGATGAGGAACAGGACTACAGGTACTACTAACCGTTATGATGAAGGGGATACAGCGGTTAATATCCGGCAGGATAACTTAAATAAAACAAAGGGCGGTTTCCTGTTTGGTAAAATCGGCCTGGATTATTTTCTTACCAACCGGACAACAATATCCGGAGGCGTAATAAAAGTACATGGTAAATTCAGGCCTAACGAAAACATTGACATCAATACAGACAGCCTTTTCAACAATGGCAGTAAAGCCAGCCTTTACAGCAACAGGCTTTCCAATTCAACCCGCGAATTCAATGCAACAGGCTTCCAGTTAGGAATGAAACATAATTTTGCCAAGGCTGGTGAAGAATGGACAGCAGACATGAATGTATTTAAAGGAAAGAATGAAGGTGATGCTCTCTATACAACCAACTACTACAATAATAGTGGTAACTCAACGGGCACCCAGTTACAAAAAAATATCAGCAATGGCACCAACCGGTTTACCACTATTCAAACAGACTATGTAAACCCATTTACGGAAACAACAAAGCTGGAAGCTGGTCTCCGGGCGCAAATTACCAGCATTGAAAACAATAACTTAAACTCTATTCAATACCCGGGTACGGGCATTTTTAAAGAAATACCTTCCGCTACAACCAATTATAAAAACACCAACAATGTATACGCCGCTTATATATCCATAGCCAGTACGATCAAAAAGAATTTTGGTTATAAAATCGGCGTACGTGCAGAGAGTTCGAATTACGAAGGCAACCTGCTGAATACAGGTGAAAAATTCAGCAACAGCTATCCGGTTAGTCTTTTCCCTTCTTTATTCCTTAGCCAAAAGCTGAAAAAGAACCAGGAACTGCAATTCAGTGTAACAAGGCGTATCAACCGTCCCAATTTTTTCCAACTAATACCCTATACTGATTATACAGACAGCCTGAATATAACAAGGGGTAATCCTAATCTTGTACCTGAGTTTACCAGCTCTGCCGAGCTTTCATACAGTAAAACATTTAAAGCCAACAATACATTCCTGGCATCCGTATATTACAAACATACCAATAACCTGATAACAAGGTACCTGGACACCAGCTATAATGCCGTTGCTGGTAAAACAGATTATATCAGCACATTTGTCAATGCCAATTCGAGCTACTCTTATGGATTGGAGCTAACGTCTATAAACACCCTAAAAAAATGGTGGGATGTAACAACAAATATCAATTTCTATAATTCAAAAATAAACACGGATAATATCAGCGGAAGTTCGCAGGATGCATTGTGGAGTGTTTTTGGAAAACTGAATAACAATTTTAAACTGCCCAAAAACTACACCATTCAATTATCAGTAGATTACCAAAGTAAAACCAACCTGCCGATTAATAACAGCCAGGGCTTTGGTCCCCCCATGTCGCAGGCACAAAGTTCTTCACAGGGTTATATCCGTCCTTTCTATGGGGTAGATGTCGCTTTCAAGAAAACATTCCTGAAAAACCAGGCAGCTTCTGTAACATTGAGTTTCAACGATATTTTCGCAACCCGTAAAAATGACCAGCATTCTGAAGGAATCGGTTTTGTACAGGACTATTACCGGCTGAACAATCCGCAGATGATCCGCCTGAACTTTACCTATCGCTTCGGTAAAATTGATATGTCGTTATTCAAAAGGCAAAATTTGAAGGCACAAGGTGAAGGGATGTCGAATGGGATGCAGGGAATGCAGCAATAGATGATCATTGCTGTCAGTCGGGCCTTACCTCAGGAAAACTATTCATTTAAGTTCCTTAAAATAGTTGATCGAATACCTGTAAGGTGAATGATGAGGCTAACATCTGCGAAATGAAGTGTCTACTTCGTTTCACAGGGTAAATGAATGATTACAGTTAGTCTGGGAAGCAACCAATGGTTGCTTCTCTTTTTATAAGAATCTGTCCCCACCCTTTGAAAGTAGCTGAACTCAATAAATTCCTTTCAAAACCGCACATGAATGCTTTATAAATTACATAAACAGGTTAAAATCCTGATTTTTTATCCTGTTCTTACCCGTTCAGCCAGGTTTCATGCTCTCACAATACTATTCATTTCATTATTATACTAAAACACATGCTCAAATCATTACCATCTATTTTCCTGCAGGCCTTTATTGTTTTATCGTCCTGCCTGTTTATCGGTTCATGTAAACAACAGGAAGCAGACACAGAAATTGCATCCAATGAACCGCCTGAAGAAAACCGTTTTACAAAAGTTGTTCTCACCGAAGGCATGGATGAACCAATGGAAATGGATTTCACGCCGGAAGGCAGGGTGTTAATTGTAGAAAGAAAGGGAGGATTAAAATCTTTTAATACCAAAACCAACCAGGTTAAGTTAATCGCCACTATTCCTGTAAATACAAAATATACAAGCAAGCAGGGGGCAGTAACAGAAGCTGAAGAAGGGCTGATGGGTATTGTTGTTCATCCCAAATTTGCAGAAAACCATTGGATATATATGTATTATGCAGATCCTTCCGAAACAAAACATGTGTTAGCCCGCTGGGAGCTGCATGACGATTCTTTATACGCTGCAACAAAAAAAATTATACTGGAAATACCTACTCAAAGAGAAACCTGTTGTCATACGGGCGGAGGGATGGTATTCGACAGGGATGGAAATTTATTTCTCACTGTAGGGAACAATACGGCTAACCCGGTTTCAGGTACTTCTGATTTAGATGAAAGACCCGGGCGGGAAAGCTGGGATGACCAGAGAAGCGCAGGCAACACCAATGATCTTCGCGGAAAAATATTACGGATACACCCGGAAGATGATGGCAGCTATACAATACCAGAGGGTAACCTTTTTCCGAAAGGAACGGCGAAAACGAAACCCGAGATTTATGTAATGGGAGACAGAAACCCCTGGCGTGTATCTATTGATAGTAAAACAGGATTTATTTACTGGGGAGAAGTAGGACCGGACGCATCGGTCGATTCAAAATTCGGAGCAAGGGGATATGATGAACTGAACCAGGCCCGTAAAGCCGGTTTTTTCGGATGGCCTTACTTCATAGGCGATAACCAGCCTTATGTTCAATATAATTATGTTGATACCACATTCGGCAATCGCTTCGATCCGGAACATCCTGTCAACAACTCAAGAAACAATACGGGGCTAAAGGAATTACCTCCTGCTCAAAAAGCCTTTATCTGGTATCCTTATGCTTCTTCAGATACATTTAAACTGGTTGGAAGTTCAGGAAGGATTGCAACCGGTGGCCCTGTTTTTCATAAAGAAGATTTTAAAAATGCAAAAAGAGTTTTCCCCTCTTACTATGAAGGTAAATGGCTTGCTACTGATTTTATGCGCGGCTGGATAATGGCAATATCAATGGATAAAGAAGGAAATTATACCTCTATGAAACGCTTTATGCCGGCTGAAAATTTCAGTAGTGCGATTGATATGAAGTTTGGGCCGGAAGGTGATCTGTATGTTCTGGAATATGGTTCTGCATGGTTCAGGGGAAATGACAATTCCGCCCTGGTAAGAATTGAATACAACGGTGGCAACAGGAAGCCGTCCGTAATGGCAAAAGCCGATAAATCAGCCGGGGCCGTTCCCTTTACAGTTAATCTTTCTTCGAAAGGAACAATAGACTATGACAAATACGACAAGGATGCATTGAAATACGAATGGAAAATTTCAGAAGGTAATACGGTTATAAAAACAATTAACCAGCCGGATGGAAGTATAACACTTGATAAAGCGGGTAATTATACTGCTGTACTGACAGTAACTGATACAAAAGGCGAAGCCAATAGTAAAACCATTGAATTGAAAGCGGGCAACGAACCGCCACAGGTAACAGTCGATATTACCAAAGGCAATAAAACATTTTTCTTTCCAGGTGAGCCCTTGGAATATTCAATAACTATAAACGACAAGGAAGATGGAACTGTTGCTAATGGAAAAATAAGCCGCGATCTTGTTGCCGTTAACTTTGATTATGTACCCGAAGGTTTTGACCCGGTCACTATTGCTCAAAATCACCGGGCAGCAGATGAAAAAACAGGGTTTGTGTCTGGCTTATACCTTATCAATTCCAATGATTGCAAATCCTGCCACATGATTGACAAAACATCCGTTGGCCCTTCTTACAATGATGTAGCTACAAAATATAAGAGTGACAAAACGGCCCTCGCCCGTTTATCAGAAAAAGTAATTAAAGGTGGCGGGGGTGTATGGGGCGAACATGCCATGGCCGCACATCCAAAGCTTTCACAAAAACAGGCAGAGACGATGGTAAAATATATTTTAAGCCTCTCTCAAAAAACCACAACGGAGATTCCTATACCCTTATCAGGCACTTATATCACCAGGGTTCCCGCCGAAGAAAATGGCAAAGGAGGTTATTTATTAAGGGCAGCCTACACCGACAAAGGAGCGGATAATATGCCGGGTCTCTCTTCGGAAAACATCATCGCCTTAAGAAGCCCTTCGATTGATCCGCAATCAGCCGATGAAAAAAAAGGAGCAGATCTTGTCACTACCCCGGTAGTTGCATTTTATATGAAAGGGAACAATGCTTATTTAGCATACGACAACATTGATCTCACCGGTATTTCGCAAATAGAATTTACTGTACAGGCACAGCCGCGGTCCGGCGCCGTTGGTGGTGTTATAGAAGTACACATTGATTCCCCGGATGGCAAACTCATCGGCAAAACAGATACTGTCGTTTCAAAGGATTTTGATTTCAGTAAGTTCATGGCAGGAAATAAACCTGCTGCAAAACCCGGCGCTAATCAAAAGCAGCAGGCGCCGCCAAAAATAGATTATGATGCCATCATGAAGCTAATGAATGTGAATACAAGTGCAGCAGTTACACCTGTTAATGGCTTTCATAAAATATACTTTGTGTTTAAAAACAGTGCTGCGGGCCCCGACACAATACTTATGCAAATGGTAAGAATAAATTTTAGTAATCCAATAGCAGCTACCCGCATAAAGCAGGTTAAATAGTAACTTTAAAATAAAAACAAATCAATCTTCATTTTAAAACAAAGATTATGCATACCAGAAGAGATTTTTTGAAGAATTCCGGCGCTTTTGCCTTTGGCAGTTTCGTTTTATCAAAAACAGGAAACTTTCTTTTAAATAATGGTCCTTCAACCAATGCGGGCTTACAGTTGTTTACCCTATTTGGCGTCTTGGAGCAGGATGTACCCGGTGGAATAAAAAAAATTGCAGGTATAGGGTATAAAGAAATCGAATCCGCTTTCAGTATGAAAGGTGGCTTTTATGGATTGAACGCAAAAGAATTTGCTTCGCTTTTAAAAGACAATGGCCTGTCATGGCAATCACACCATGTATTAGGCGCTCCATTTAAAATGCCGGCGGGGGCAAAGATGCCCACTGGGGCAGATGGCAAACCCATTACAATCCCCAAAATGAGGAACCTGAAAGAAAATATGCAGGAATTAGTCGATGAAGTAGCTGAAGCTGGTGTGAACTATCTTGTTTGTGCGAACATTCCATTAAATACCGGTGATGAAATAAAAGAAGCTGTAGATATTCTTGGTAAAACAGGTGAAGCCTGCAAAAAAGCAGAGATCACTTTTGCTTATCATAATCACGAAGCTGAATTCAAAACTATTGACGGGCAGGTACCCTATGATGTATTATTGACTCAATTAAAACCGGATATTCTTTCCATGGAATTAGACCTTGGCTGGGCTTCTCACTCTGGGAACGACCCTGTTGAGTTGTTTAAAAAATATCCCGGCCGTTTCCCATTATGGCACGTAAAAGATATCGATAAACAAACAGCAAAACCCGTGGAACTTGGTGCCGGCTTTATTGATTTCAAGCGCATTTTCGATAATGCGTCTACTGCCGGTATGCGTCACTTCTTTATTGAACAGGACGGTGCACCAAAACCATTTGAAAATATAGCTAACAGTCTTGCTTACCTGAAAAAAACCGTTTCATAAAAAACCAAACAGACATATGAGAAAGATTATTTCCCTGAGCATCACAGGTACTGGACTATCCATAATTGTTACACTGCTGTCCTTTACCAATACACCGGCCGGGTTTGCTGATACAAAGAAGCCCGTTGATGACACGCCTCTTATAATTAAATATGTTTCCAATAGCAAGGGACCTGTATTGGGGTATTCGGCAAGATCCGGTGTTAAAATACTTACGGTAAATAATCTTTTTTTCAAAGACCTGAACAAAAACGGAAAACTGGATAAGTATGAAGACTGGCGGTTGCCGGTAGATATACGTGCCAAAGACCTTGCTTCAAAAATGAGTATTGAGCAGATCGCAGGACTTATGTTATACAGCAGGCACCAGCCTGTTCCTTCGCCACCAGCTGGTTTTTTTGCCAGCACCTACAATGGTAAAAAATTTCCGGAAAGTGGAGCGAAAGCATCAGACCTTACCGATCAGCAAAAAGAATTTTTAGTAAAAGATAATGTACGGCATGTATTGGTAACTTCTGTACAAAGCCCCGAAGTAGCCGCACAATGGAATAACAATGTACAGTCGCTTACAGAAAGTATTGGCCTGGGCATTCCCGCTAATAATAGTTCTGATCCGCGCCATGGCACAGTTGCAAACGCAGAATTTAATGCAGGCGCCGGTGGCTCTATTTCGATGTGGCCGGGTTCGCTTGGCCTTGCGGCAACATTTGATCCATCTGTTGTAAAAAAATTTGGGCATATCGCTGCTATGGAATACAGGGCACTGGGTATTGCAACGGCTTTATCACCACAAGTTGATATTGCTACGGAACCACGCTGGAACCGTGCCAGTGGCACTTTTGGTGAAGACCCAAAGCTTGCAGCCGATATGGCCCGTGCCTATATTGATGGGTTTCAAACTTCGACAGGCAATAAAGAAATCGCTGGCGGTTGGGGATACAACAGTGTAAATGCAATGGTAAAACATTGGCCGGGTGGCGGCAGTGGAGAAGCTGGCCGGGATGCGCATTATGGGTTTGGAAAATATGCGGTCTACCCGGGCAATAATTTTACACAACACTTTATTCCTTTTACCGAAGGTGCATTCAAACTATACGGCAAAACAGGTAAGGCTGCCGCTGTAATGCCTTATTATACTATATCCTGGAACCAGGATACAAAGAATCATGAAAATGTTGGCAACAATTATAATTCTTATATTATTACCGACCTGCTGCGAACAAAATATAAATACGATGGCGTTGTATGCACAGACTGGCTTGTAACCGCGGATGAAGCAGCGGTTGATTTATTTATTAGCGGGAAACCCTGGGGCGTTGATAAATTATCCCTTGCTGAACGCCATTATAAAATACTAATGGCCGGTGCGGATCAATTTGGTGGCAATAATGATGCTGTTCCGGTTATTGAAGCATATAACATGGGCGTGAAAGAACATGGGGAAAAGTTTATGCGTGCCCGCTTTGAACAATCTGCCGTTCGTTTATTAAGAAATATATTCCGCACCGGTCTCTTTGAAAACCCGTATCTCGATCCTGAAGTTTCAAAAACGATAGTAGGAAAACCGGAGTTTATGAAAGCAGGCTATGAGGCCCAGCTGAAATCGATGGTGTTGTTAAAGAATAAAAACAATATACTACCGCTGCAAAAAAATAAAACAGTATATGTTCCTAAAAAGTATACACCAGCAGGCAGGAATTTTCTTGGTATGGAAACTCCTGAAAAATTAGATTATCCCGTAAACATGAATATTGTAAAAAAATATTTTAATGTTACCGATAACCCCGATGAAGCCGATTATGCCCTGGTATTTATCAGCAGCCCGAATAGTGGGAACGGCTATAAAAAAGAGGATGTAAAAGCTGGTGGTAATGGCTACCTGCCCATTAGTCTCCAATATGGAGAATATACGGCTACAGATGCCCGTGATCCCAGCATCGCCGGTGGTGATAAATTCGAATCGTTTACTAACCGCAGCTATAAAGGCAAATCGGTAACGGCTACAAATAGTACCGACCTTGCCATGGTAAATGACACTTATGCAAAGATGAAAGGCAAACCGGTAATCGTTTCTGTGGAGCTGAGCAATCCAATGGTCTTTTCTGAATTTGAAAAAAACGCAAATGCTATTCTTGCCAATTTTGGCGTGCAGGACCAGGCCGTTCTGGATATATTAACAGGCGCCGCAGCGCCTTCAGGTTTATTGCCTATGCAAATGCCCGCCGATATGCAAACTGTAGAAAAACAGAATGAAGATGTGCCGCATGATATGAAGTGTTACAAAGACAGTGAGGGTCATATCTACGATTTTGGCTATGGCTTAAACTGGAAAGCTGTTATTAAAGATGCAAGAACAGCAAAGTATAAGAAGTAATTTGCTTTTGTGCAACATTATCATGAAAAGTGAATAGTGAAAATCTTGCTATAGGGTTTGCCCTTTCACGTTTCACGATTTGTCCAGTACCAAACCGGAGGTACAAGGGTGCGACGCAAGGATGTTGAATATTTATTCTGCCGCTTGGCTTAAAATATTTTATATTCAATGATCAATTCATCATACTATGCGTAAACGATCATTGCTATTATTAACCGCTGTTTTATTTACTTTATTCATACAGGCTCAGCAAAAAGTAATTCAGTTGTATAATGGTGCCGCTCCAGGTTCAGAAAGCTGGACATGGAATGAAGCAACAAGCACCAACAATGCATGGCAAACGGATGTAGTGTATAACGTTTCGCATCCAACACTTACCATGTTTGAGCCAGCTGCAAATGCAGCTACAGGCACAGCAGTAATTATTTGCCCGGGTGGTGGTTTTCATGGACTATCTATTAACAGTGAAGGCTATGATGTAGCAAAGTGGCTGATAAAAAAAGGGGTAACCTGTTTTGTGCTTAAATATAGGCTGGTACATTGCCTTACCAATGACCCTGCAGCAGAATTCATGAGTAAAGTTGGTAAGCCGGAGCTTGAGGCAGAAATGAAGACCGCAATACCTTTTGCCGTTGCAGATGGAAGAAACGCGATAGCTTACGTGCGCAATCATGCTGAAGAATTTGGAATAGATAAAAATAAAATAGGGATTATTGGTTTTTCCGCAGGTGGCACCGTTACCGCATCGACTGCGTTTGGATATACTGCTGAAAATAAACCTGATTTTATTGCACCGATCTATCCTTTCTTTCCACCGGAAATGGTGAACAATATACCGGCTGATGCGCCATCTTTGTTTTTAGCAGTAGCATCAGATGATGGGTTTCAACTGACACCCCACAGCGTTAACCTTTACCAGCAATGGCTGGCAACAAAACATTCAGCGGAGCTTCATATTTATTCAACCGGTAACCATGGGTTTGGTATGCGTGTACAGCATTTACCAAGCGATACATGGATCGATCGTTTTGGGGATTGGCTCAGGCAAAATGGTTTTTTAAAACTATTGCACCCACCCGATTGGATGAAAAATGTTAGTGATTGGCAGTTGGAAGAATGGAAGAAAAAAGATGAAGAAAGATTTCATAGCGACTGGCAAAATTTGGGGCGTTACAAAGATGCCAATTCAGCGCTTGCATCAGCCAGTTCAAATAAACCACGTGTGGTATTCATGGGCAATTCGATAACAGATGGCTGGATCAATGCAGATTCTTCCTTCTTTGCCGGCAAAAATTATATCGACCGGGGCATCAGTGGTCAAACAACACCACAGATGCTGATCCGCTTCCGGCCGGATGTTATTGACCTGAAACCGGCAGTCGTCGTTATTCTTGCCGGTATCAATGATATTGCACAAAACACCGGGCCGATGACGCTTGAAGAAACCTTTGGTAATATTGTTTCGATGGTTGAGCTGGCGAAGGCTAATAAAATCAGGCCGGTTATTTCATCTGTATTACCCGCTTTTGATTTTCCCTGGCGCCCCGGCCTGCAACCAGCGGATAAGGTTATAAAACTAAATGCTATGCTGAAAAATTATGCGGTAAAAAACAAAGTGGTTTATCTCGATTATTTCAGTGCGATGAAAGATGAACGAAACGGGCTGCCCGCAAGTTTATCAGGCGATGGTATACACCCCAATCTTGCTGGTTATAAAGTAATGGAGCCCTTGTGTGAAAAAGCAATCGCAGAGGCATTAAAGAGGAAATAATCTTTTGAAACTGGCTCCCGTTTTCTTTTTGTCTTAAAAAGAAAATTTGTCATCGTTCAGTTTCAGTCTGAATAAGGCTATTCTGTTTATAAAAATTGCCTGCTCGCATCAGTTTATTTGTTGATAGCAGGCAATTTTTTATTACCGTAAATACAATTCATTCGTCCCCTCTTTTTGAATATCAAACAATACTTATCTTGTAAACTTTCCGGATATTAAACCATATAGAGCCTTGAGGATACTTTTTTTATTCTGTCTTTTACTTTGCACTATTCTTTTATTTGCCCAAAAAAAGAATGGCAGCTACCAGTTGCATATTCACCGGGCTTCCTCTCCCGTTACTGTCGATGGATATATGAATGATGAGGCCTGGCAACAAGCAGAAACAGCCAGTGATTTTTTTATGGTGTTGCCGATGGATACCAGCCATGCAAAAGTCCGTACCGATGTAAAGATGACTTATGATAAAGACAATCTTTACCTTATTGCCATTTGTTATCATGCACCACGCAGGTATATGGTTGAATCATTAAGAAGGGATTTTACTTTTGGCAAGAATGATAACTTCCTTTTTTTCATGGACCCTTTTGATGACCGCACGTATGGGTTTTCTTTCGGCGCCAATGCTGCCGGTGCCCAATGGGATGGAACCATGTACGACGGTGGTAAAGTTGATTTGAGCTGGGATAACAAATGGACTTCTGTCGTTAAAAACTTTCCGGATAAATGGATTTTCGAAGCGGCGATTCCCTTCAAAACGATACGATATAAAAAAGGGATAAAGGAATGGGGAATTAATTTTAGCCGCCTGGATATTAAAGAAGCAGAAAAATCAAGCTGGACACCAGTGCCAAGACAATTTCCTACTGCTTCATTAGCCTATACCGGTAACCTTGTATGGGATGAACCACCTCCCGCAACAGGATCGAATATTTCTATCATTCCCTATATGCTTGGAGGAATTTCCAAAGACTATGAAAAAAATACCAATACAAGCTTCAGGAAAGATATTGGTGGCGATGCGAAGATTGCAATTACTTCTTCTTTGAATCTTGATCTTACTGTTAATCCTGATTTTTCGCAGGTGGATGTAGACAAGCAGGTGACCAACCTCGACCGGTTTGAACTTTTCTTCCCTGAAAAAAGACAATTCTTCCTCGAGAACGCCGATATGTTTGCCAACTTTGGCTATGCAACGATACGTCCTTTCTTTTCACGCCGTATTGGTTTGGATGCGCCGATCCGCTTTGGTGCAAGGCTTAGCGGTAAATTGAATAAGGACTGGCGCATAGGACTGATGAACATGGAAACAGGTAAAGTAAATGCTACTGGTTTACCAGCACAGAACTTTGGAGTACTTGCACTGCAACGGCGTGTATTCGCCAGGTCAAATATTGGTTTCCTATTTATAAATAAACAATCTGTCGCTTATACGCCAGGGAAAGACAGCACAAAACCTGTTTATTCTTTGTACAACAGGAATGCCGGGCTTGAGTATAACCTTGCTTCGCCTAATAATCTATGGACAGGTAAAGTTTTATTCCTAAAAGCGTTTACCCCTAACAGTTCGAATAAAGATTGGGTACATGCAGCCAACCTGCAATACTTCAGCCGTAAATGGTTATTGTTATGGCAGCATGAATACATTGGTAAAAATTATACCGCAGAAGCAGGTTATGTGCCCCGCAATAATTATTTCCGTATATACCCGCAGGCAAGCCGTTTATTTTTTCCAAAAGGCGGCCCATTACTAAGTCATGGGCCGAAGCTAAGTTCTTCTTATTATTTTAATCAATCCGGCCATCAAACGGACAACGAAAGTTTCCTTGCTTATAATTTTAACTTCAGGGATCAGAGTATCGCCGATGCATGGGTGGCGCATGATTATGTTGAATTATTAAACCCGTTTGACCCAACCAATTCAGGAAAAGATTCATTGCCCACAGGTTCGAAACACAGATGGAATGCATGGGGAACAGATTATTCTTCCCGCCCGCAACAGTTATTCACTTATTCTTTCTCTACCCGGTATGGCGGTTATTATGCAGATGGTAAAAGATTAAATCTCTCCTGGGATCTTGGTTATCGTTTTCAGCCTTATGTAAGTATCCTGGTAAGCACCAGTTACAATTATCTTGACCTGCCACAACCCTGGGGCAAAACTTCGTTTTGGCTGATCGGCCCGCGTATTGACCTTACGATGAGCAATAAAGTTTTCTTTACCGCTTATATGCAATACAATGAGCAATTAAAAAATATGAACCTCAATACACGGTTTCAGTGGCGCTATAGTCCTGCATCCGATTTATTTCTTGTATATACAGATAACTACCTTCCAGCTCCATTCTCTGTACGGAACAGGGCCATCGTGCTGAAGTTTAATTATTGGTGGAATATTTAGAATATTTCCCGCCTGCAAAATCCTTATTGTTTATATTCGGCAACTGAAATAAGCATATCAATCTACTTCATGACGATTGCCATTATACTACTTTCAATTCTGCTGCTGGTATTGCTTATCACATGGGCCAGGTTCAATCCCTTTCTCGCCTTCCTGATCGTATCGATTGGTGCAGGTTTATTATTAGGCATTCCCGTTACAGATATTACAAAGTCGGTAAAAAAAGGTATCGGGGATATGCTGGGCGAACTGGTTATTATTATCTGTGTCGGCGCCATGCTGGGAAAACTGGTTGCTGAAAGCGGGGCTGCACAAAAAATATCCAATGTGATGATGAAAGCCTTTGGCAAAAAATATTTTTTGTGGGCAATGATGGTAACAGGTTTTATAGTTGGCATCCCTTTATTTTATAATGTCGGTTTTGTTTTACTCATACCCCTTATTTTTTCTGTAGTCTATCAAACAAAGTTACCGGCAGTATATGTTGGCCTCCCTATGCTGAGTGCACTTTCGGTTACGCATGGTTTTTTGCCACCGCACCCCTCACCTACTGCACTGGTTGCGCAGTTTCACGCTAATCTTGGCCTTACCCTGGTATACGGATTGATTGTGGCAATTCCGGCGATAATAATTGCAGGCCCTGTTTTTGCGCAAACATTAAAGAAGATTGACTCAAAGCCGTTACAGACTTTTCAGCCAAAAAATATTCCTGAAGAAAAACTGCCGGGTAGTTTTAATAGCTTGATTTCTTCGCTGCTCCCCGTAATTCTCCTTATCATTACAACCATTGTTCCATTCCTGGTCGAAACAAAAGGAACTTTACATAATATAATCGTCTTTTTTGCTGACCCGGTCATTGTAATGCTGATCAGCCTGCTGGTCATTACGTATACATTGGGTATTGCAAATGGCTTCAGCCTAAAGAATATTATGAATTACTATGGCGATGCCGTTAAGGATGTAGCATTGATCCTGCTAATTGTGGCAGGTGCTGGAGCATTAAAGCAGGTCTTTATTGATAGTGGCGTAAGTACTGAAATCGGTAACCTGTTACAAGGCTTATCGATCAATCCTTTGATACTGGGCTGGCTGATTGCGGCTATCATTCGTGTATGCCTGGGTTCAGCCACTGTAGCGGGTTTAACAGCGGCCAGTATTATATTACCAGTTATGGCCCAGTCAAAAGTAGATCCAAACCTGATGGTACTATCTATCGGTGGGGGCAGCCTGATGTTTTCGCATGTAAACGACTCCGGTTTCTGGATGTTCAAAGAGTATTTCAATATCTCTATAAAAGACACGATCCGTTCCTGGTCATTGATGGAATCAATTATCGCAATTGTAGGGCTGGCAGGCGTTTTAATTTTAAATATATTTATCGGGTAAATTTTACAACGAAATGATTGAAAAAAAACTGGCAGAGCTTGACTTAGAGTTACCAACACTCCCGGGCTCAAAAGGAATTTATAAACCATGCCTTATCGATGGAAACAAGCTATATGTGTCCGGGCATGTATCGCTGAATACAGATGGTACTTTCATTACAGGCAAAGTAGGAAAAGATGTTTCCGATGATGAAGCTAAACTGGCAGCGAGGCAATGTGGTCTGGCCATTCTTACTTCTATAAAAAAGGAATTGGGAAGCCTTGATAAAATAAAAAGAGTAATAAAAATACTGGGAATGGTAAATGCTGTTCCGGAATATGAGAAACACGCTATTGTAGTTAATGGCTGCAGTGAACTGTATGTTACACTATGGGGCGAAGAAAATGGTAAAGGCGTCCGCAGTGCTGTTGGCATGGGCTCATTGCCCGGTAATGTAGCGGTAGAAATAGAAGCTTTATTTGAAATTCATTCCTGATAATTGCGCAATGACAACCGGAAAAGAAAACACTATTGTCACTTTTGGAGAAATCATGCTGCGACTGGATTGCCCACCGGGCCAGCGGTTTCAGCGGAATTCGATTTTTAAACGATACTATGGAGGCGCTGAAGCCAATGTAAGTGTAGTATTATCACAATTAGGTGTAAACGCAAAATATGTCACTGCCCTTCCGACAAACGATATAGCGCAGGCCGCTATTGATGAAATGCGTGCTTTTGGCGTGGATACTTCGCTTATCCATCGTAGTGGTGATCGGGTAGGTATTTATTTTACCGAGCATGGAAACAATATCCGGGCTTCAAGAGTAATCTACGACCGGAAAAATTCTTCATTCGCATCACTAAAAACGGGAATGATCAACTGGGTTGAAGTATTTGATGGCTGCGGTTATTTTTTCTGGTCAGGCATATCAGCGGCGCTTACTCAAAATGCGGCGAATGTTTGCAAGGAAGCCTTATCCGCAGCAAAGGCAAAGGGATTAACAATAGCCGCCGATATGAACTACCGGCGAACGCTATGGGATTATGGCAAACAACCATCAGAAGTAATGCCGGAATTATTATCACATTGTGAAATCATCACGGGCGATATTGATACAATCAATGTTTATTTTGATATACCGCAAGGTAAAGGGAATTATGAGGAAAAATTCCGCTTTTGTGCAACCGAATTAAAGAAGAAGCTACCGGCGATGAAAGTATTTACTATGACCTTTCGTGGCACGGATCAGTATAACCAGCCTTCCTATAGTGGTGTACTGATGATAGAAAATGAATTCTATTTTTCACCGGCATACACATTGCCGCAAACAGTAGACCGCATTGGCAGTGGCGACGCATTCCAGGGTGGCCTGCTG
>JAFDYH010000036.1:8062-11672 GCA_018267535.1 Bacteroidota bacterium | reverse complement strand
TTACCACTTATGTTGTTTTTCATAAAATAAGCCAAACAGCGAACAGAACGACAAACGGAGCGTCGCAAGAAAAGTACAATCAGGGCTTCCAAGCTGACAGTATACTTTCACATTTCATTCCCGCAGAATTATGTTACTTCGCAACGGAATGAAAAAGTTAGACTGGTATATACTGAAGAAATTTTTAACAACTTTTTTCTTTTGCATGATGTTGTTTACGGTTATTGCCGTAGCGGTAGACAGCAGTGAAAAAACAGACGACTTTGTTAAAACAGGCTTGCCCACTTCGACAATTATAAAGGAATATTATTTTGGGTTTGTACCTTTTATCTGGGGCATGTTATTTCCTTTATTTGTTTTTATTGGTGTTATTTATTTTACCAGCCGTATGGCTGCCCGTTCAGAAATTATTTCCATACTCGCAAGCGGTACCAGCTTTAACCGGTTCTTACGATCCTATTTTGTCGGGGGAATTTTCCTGGCATCCATTCTTTGGGTGGCAAACCGGTATATGATCCCCAAAGCAAACGGAATTCGCAGTGCCTTTGAAACGAACTACCTTAAAAAGGGCGAACCCGGAACAGGATACTCCAGTAAGTTTTACATGCGTTCGGATTCCAACACCTACATTGGTATCAAATATTATGATACCTCTTCAAAAAGGGCGACCAGTTTTTTCCTTGACCGGGTTAGCAATAATAAAATGATCTACAACCTCCGGGCTGATGTACTTTATTGGGATACCTCAAAAAAAAATAAAGGCTGGAACCTCACTAATGCAACGGTCCGGACGATTGATAGTATGAAAGAAACGATAACCACCGCGCAGTCGATGAAGATCAACCTGAATATAAAACCGGAAGATTTGCGCCGGGATGAATACCTGAAAGATAAATTAACCACTCCTGAATTATCCGCTTACATACGTGCTGAAGAATTAAGAGGAACAGAAGGATTGAATACTTTAAAAGTGGAAAAATTCCGGCGTACGGCAACTCCTTTCACGGTTTTATTATTAACAGTTATAGGTGCAGTTATTGCAAGCCGCAAAACTCGCGGCGGAAGTGGCTTACACCTTGCTATCGGCATTGCGATTGCGGCTATCTTTATCATTTCCGATCGCTTTTCCACGGTATTTGCGGTAAAAAGCAGCCTGCCTCCTCTGATTGCTGCCTGGTTGCCCAATATTGCTTTCTCATTTGTAGCTTATTATTTTTACAAAAAAGCGCCGAAGTAGTTTTTGCCTTCAATCCATTTCTATCCGTTTCAATCATTAACAACTTTCCTGTTTGTAGCAGGAAAAGCTTTATCTGATTATTGTATAATGCTATATTTCGTCTTCTTTTAATCTTTCTGATCTTCTAAATCTTAGTTCTATGCCAGTCCATTTTTTACCTAACTTTAACCCCTAACCCGCATTTATTTTTTAGCTAAAAAATGAGGCAATAATGGCAGCAGATATTAAAGAGCGGTTCAAAACAAAGGCCGACGAAGTAGGAACAGAAATAAAGGATTTACTGAAAACACATGGTAATAAAAAAATCGGAGAGGTACAACTATCCCAGATCTATCAAGGTATGCGTGGAATGACGGGTTTAGTGAGTGAAACTTCTCTTCTTGATTCAAAAGAAGGTATTCGTTTTCGCGGGTATACTATTCCCGAACTACAGGAGAAGCTACCTAAAGCCCCCCGGGGTTCGGAACCATTACCAGAGGGTTTATTTTATCTCATGCTTGTTGGCGAATTGCCAACAGAAGATGATGTACATACACTAACGGGGTTGCTGCAGCGCCGTAGTCATGTACCTAATCATGTCTTTCATACAATTGAAGCATTACCTATCAATACACACCCGATGACTCAATTCGTTGTGGGTGTAATGGCTTTACAAACGGAAAGCCAGTTTTCAAAAAAGTATGCGACAGGTTTGAATAAAAAAGATTACTGGGAGGCAATCTTTGACGATTCGATGGACCTGATTGCAAGATTACCCCGCATTGCTGCTTACATCTACCGGCGCAAATACAGATTTGGTGATCATATTCAGCCTAATGGGTTGTTGGATTGGGCCGGCAATTTTGCCCATATGCTGGGCTTTGAAGATGAAAGTTTCAAAGAACTGATGCGCTTGTATATGACGATCCATGCCGATCATGAAGGAGGTAATGTTTCGGCACATGCCACGCATCTTGTTGGTTCCGCATTAAGCGACCCCTATCTGAGTTTCGCTGCGGGTATGAATGGGCTTGCAGGACCATTGCATGGTTTGGCCAATCAGGAAGTTATTAAGTGGATATTTGAAATGCGGGAAGAATTAAAAACAGAAATGCCCACGAAAGAACAGATTGGAGACTATGTAAAGAAAACACTGAGCGAAGGCAAGGTAGTACCGGGTTATGGTCATGCGGTATTGCGCAAAACAGACCCCCGCTTTACTGCACAAATGGAATTTGGCAAAAAACATATGCCGGATGACCCCCTTGTACAAACAGTATGGAATATTTATGAAGCGGTACCCCCGATTTTGCAATCATTAGGGAAAATAAAAAATCCATGGCCAAATGTGGATGCACATAGTGGCGCATTACTTGTTCATTACGGCATGAAAGAATATGAATTTTATACAGTACTTTTTGGTGTGAGCCGTGCCCTCGGCGTATTGGCCAGCCTATGCTGGGACCGTGCACTTTCCTTCCCGCTGGAAAGGCCAAAATCGGTAACTACATCATTAGTAAAAAGCTGGCTGAAAGGCGAAGATGAAATCTGGGGGGAATAGATTTTACCTTTTAAAATACAAGAGGGATATCCTTTATGATTAAATACCGGATATCCCTCTTGTATTTTGGGGCTTTTACATTATTGCCCGCTCATTTTTTTATACATAAAATCCAGTGCATCCTTATCGGGGATGGGCTTTGCTTCCTGTGTATCACCAAACAACATCACCTCTTTGTCTGTATTGTTATACGCCGGCCATTGAGGAAGATTATCACCGTTAGGATTACCCGCTTTTATAAAGTTGGCAAAAAAGGATGACATGACAGCGGCCAGTTTATTGTCTACGGTTTCCCAGGGGCGGTTCACAAATTTTAAATTATCATAAGCATAAGGCACTTCACCCGTATGAAATGCACCATACTTTGCGTACTCACCTGTACCGGGTACTTTTCGTGTAAACCGGTAAACAAAAGTTTTTCTTCCCTTGGCGCTATTAATATTGGCCCACGCATAATTCTGTACGCCGAATATCATATCCCTGGAAAGGTTCAATTGGGATGCGGCAGCCTGTTGATCATCACCAGATGGGTAATATCTCAACAACAGGGTTGAATCTGCTCCGTATTGCTGTGCTACCTGTTTGCGGAAGTCTGCTGCATTTTTTATGGGTCCGAACATCAGCCCTTCATCTTCATTCCAGCCGGTGAGTAAAGCAATTGCGTTCTCCTTATTTTGTTTAAAAATTTCACTTAGCGACTCCGGTAAAACATAGCCATCCACAATGGGGCTTCTCAAGCCCTGCCCCTTTTTCAATAATTCATCCGCCGGAATTTTTCTTAATTCAGCAAGTGTTGATACATTGAAAGTCTTTGCTATTCTTTCTCCATCCTG
>JAFDYH010000036.1:0-7952 GCA_018267535.1 Bacteroidota bacterium | reverse complement strand
CGTTACATTTTCCGGATCGCCACCAAAAGCCGCGATATTTCGCTTAACCCATTGCAAGGCTGCAACCTGGTCCATTAATCCATAATTCCCGGATGCATTTTTCCCTGACTCTTTTGTTAACTCAGGATGGGCAAAGAAACCGAATATACCTACCCGGTAGTTTATACTGACAAATACAATTCCTTTCTTTGCCATTGCCTCACCATCATAAATTGGAACACCGCTACCCCCACTGGCAAATCCGCCTCCATAAATCCAAACTAAAACAGCTCTTTTTTCTTTTTCCGTTTTAGCCCCTGTCCATACATTCAGGTATAAACAATCCTCGCCGATAGGCTCATCAGGAATTAAAAACTCTTTCGACCACATGCTGAACGGTACCGGCTTTCCCTGCACCGGGCTTGCACCAAAAGCTACACATTTTTTTACGCCGTTCCAGCGGGCAACAGGTTGCGGCGCTTTCCACCTAAGGTCACCAACAGGCGGTGCCGCAAAGGGGATGCCTTTATAAATTTTAATACTGCCATCGGTAGATTGACCACCGGAAATAAAGCCTGCATCTGTTTTAATTGTTTCACTCCAATTGAAAGTTGTCGTAAATGAAGAGAAAAACAATACTATAGCTGCCGTAGCTACAACTATTCTTCTTAGAGAAATCATGATTAAGTTTTTTGGCCCTTTGACCGGGTTTTACAACTAAAATTACTTTGGCGCGGCGATTTTCAGCAACTCTTCGTCAGGATTACTCCTGACCTCGCTTTGGTTATCAAAAATCATTGTTAAACCGTTTGCAGCCGTATAAGCGGGCCACTGGGGCAATCCTTTTGCATTGGGGTTTCCTGATTTTGCAAAATTGATCCATGCTGAACTCATTTTATCCGCTAATGCATATGCCTGTTTCCCGCCACCCGTCATTTCCTCACAGCGGGCGATATTATTAAACACAAAAGGAAGTTCCATACAATGCATGGATTTGTAAATACCATCATTAACCGGCGATTGCCAGGCAAAAAGGTAGACATATACCGGGGCGGCACCGGGAGCAGCTTTTATATTCGCATGTTTGATAACACCGGGCCGGAAGAATACATCAATGTCCGTATAATCAGACGGCTTTACTGTATTGGGGTATGCTTTTTTAACAGCGGCGATATACGCGTCCGTTTTATCATTATATTTTTTCTTTAGAATTGCTGTTGCTTCGTCCATATTGATGCCTCTTGAGCCGGGAATGAAAGGTGTAAATTCATTTTTTGTACTGCCGACGAGCATCGGGATATTTTTAGAAATTTCCAGTGCCGCTGCATCTGTTGGTTGGTACGGTAAAAAATCTCCATCCAATACAGGGCCCCATCCCAGACCAAAACCAGTAACAGGTTTACCTTCTTTTGTCAAAGCATCCTGTACTTTACGCAATGCTTTTTTACTTGCCGCACTCAACTGATCGTAAGAAATTTTTTGCAATGAATCCACCTGTGACGCCTGCAATCCTAATTCTTCCAGCAAAGCAGCCGCTACTCTTTGCGCCACTGATTTTTCCATAAACCCACTGATAAGGCTACCACTTTGCACAATCGCCTTATGAAATAATCCTTTCGCAGAAGGCGCTGTCATCAGGGTTACTACTTTACCACCGCCGCCAGACTGGCCGAATATGGTTACATTATCAGGATCGCCTCCAAAATTTGCAATGTTTTGTTTTATCCATTGTAAAGAAGCGACCAGGTCAAGCATACCTGCATTGGAAGAATTTTTGTATTTATCACCGTAAGCGGATAAATCCAGGAAGCCCAGCAAATTCAACCGATGATTAACAGATACAACCACCACATCTCCTTTGCGACTCAGGCTTTCGCCATCATACGATGGTAATTCTACATACGAGCCTGCCGAATATCCTCCACCATGCAGCCAAACCATGACCGGTCTTTTCTTTCCATCATTGATTCCCTGCGTCCATACATTCAGTGTCTGGCAATGTTCGTTCATATAACCCCAGTTATGATTAAACGAAAATTCTATTTCATCATTTACCGTCGTAGTCGGATCAATAGGGCAAACCGGCCCATAGGTCATTGAACTACGCGTATTTGTCCATGGAGTTGGCCTGGATGGTGCCATAAAACGGTCTGCTTTTGCATAGGGAATCCCCTTGTATGTGTAAATGCCTTTATGGATGTATCCCTTTACTTTGCCACTCTCTGTTTCTGTTATCGCAATCTTATTTCCCGCAACAATGGCATCGCTATTATCCTGCGCATAAGTGAGTGAAGGCAACAGGTAAACAACCAAGCAGGTAACAACCAATAGTTTCTTTTTCATTTTTTAAATATAATGTGGTGATAAAATTCAGGAAGATTATTGTCTCAATCTGAGACAATAATAAATTAATAATGTGAGAGTGACAAAAAAATCCTGCTCCCCATTCAATAGGAGCCTGCAATAAATAATAAGAGTAAACAAGAAAAAAGAGCCGATCAGTTATTTGACCATGCCGCTATTGCATTTCAGATGCTCCGCCATTAAAAAGTTTTCTGGTTTGCTTTCAGGTATTTATTAAACCAGCCTATATGTTTTTCATAACGAAATTTAATATAGCTGGGCACGACCAATCCATGATTCTGATTAGGGTAAATAACTAATTCGGTCGGCACACCAAGACTTCTTAAGGCCTGGTACATCTGTTCTGCGCCAACAACAGGAACATTAAAATCATTTTGTGATGCCATGAACAGCGTCGGCGTTTTTATCCGGTCTGCATGTAAAAATGGGTAAGAGACTTTCAACCATTTGTCCAGATTTTTCCAGGGAACACCTAATTCATTTTCATATTGATTGATATACTCATCAGATCCATACATACTTAATTGCAATGAACTGCCTGCACCACTTACTGCTGCTTTAAACCGCTGGTCACTGGCAATAGTATAGTTAGTTGAAATACCGCCATAACTCCATCCCGCAATGCCCATATTGTTTTCGTCTGCAATGCCTTCTTTTATCAGGTAGTTGGCCGCTCCTATGATATCCATTACTTCCTTATTTCCCCAATCGCCAAAAATTGATTGTGTAAAAGCTATGCCCCTGCCACTGCTACCCCTGTAATTTACTGCCGCTACTGCATAACCAGCCGAAGCATATATCTGTCTTGTTAAATCAAACTCAAATTCATCTTGTGCAACAGGGCCCCCGTGTATGAATAATATCAATGGTAGTTTCTGACCGGCTACTGCATTAGCAGGACGATATAATAAACCGGATACAATCGTTCCATCTTTGCTTTTTGACTTGAAGCCTTCAACAGTTGCCAGTTGAAGTGGCGCCAGAAAAGAATCCTGTACTGTGGTCAGCCTTCGCAGGTTATTTTTTTCCAGCGCATATATTTCCAATGGAGTTTTGGGATCGCTCATTGTAGTTACCCAGTTTCCATTCTGTGTTTCGAGTTCAGCAAAGCTTTTATTGCCTTCTGTTATCCTTGTCATTTGGCCGCTTGGTACGTCAAACAAAATCACGTTGCACTGACGATCATCTTCCATCAATACAGAAATAGATTTGCCATCATTGCTCCATCTTGGATTTCGTACAGGCCTGTCCGTTTGTTTACTTAACAATCTTGCGTCACCACCATCTTTTGATACCACAGCGAGATAATTCTCTCCATACATGGTAAAAGGCTTATCACTGCTGCTTTGAAGATAGGCAATCCATTTGCCATCGGGGCTCCATTGCGGGTTTATATCATTGCCTGGCCATGAAGTAATTTTTTTCATCGGGGCATCTGCCTTTACTTCCATTGTATAGATTTCTGTATTCTCATTTTTATCAGGATCAGGAGTACGGTTGCTGACAAAAGCAATTGTATTACCATCGGGAGAAAAGGAGGGATTTGTTTCATTAAAATTTCCCTTCGTAAGTGTATCAAGCTTTTTTGATTTAATATCAAAATAATAAAAATGGGTTTTCCGGTTATCGAGATAGCCTTCATAATCCTGCTTAAACTGGTAGCGGTCCATAACATAAGGAGTACGAATCTTTGTTTTTCCTGTATCGGAGTAATCAGGGTCTTTCATAACCAATAAAATTCCTGATCCGTCTGGCTTCCATATATAATCTTCGATATCTCCTTTTACATCTGTCAGTTTTTTTGCTTCCCCTCCCCTGCGGTCTAAAAGATAGACCTGGGATTTTTTTTCTTCTTTGTCATCATCACTTTCGCGGCTGGCGGTAAAAGAAATATATTTCCCATCGGGACTGAACCGGGCCAAAGATTCATTACCGGGCCCATTCGTCAGCTGTACATTGTCTTTTCCATCCCAGCTGATCATCCATAAATCACGGTTGCGTTTGTCTTTTACAGTATCAACAGTAGATAAAGTATACACAACCCATTTACCATCCGGCGATAGCTGCGGGTCTGAAATATTTTGTAACCGGTAAAAATCGATCGGGGCCACAGGCCGCTTTTGCTGGGCCTGACTGACTGTCAAGAATAAAATACAAATCAATAGCGCAATGGATTGTCGCATATAAGCAGAAATTTTAAAACTATAAAACTAAATATAGGACAGTTCCGGAAATTAGACCAATGAAAAATGACAGGCTTTCTCTCAAAAAATAACTGTCAAATTAAGAGAATAACTAACTTCACACACTTTCTATATTGATAATAAATTGTGTTCTTTAAAATCTATATAAATGTTTCGATTAGACAATAAAACAGCAGTGATAACCGGAGGTGGTAGTGGTATAGGTAGAGCAATTGCAACCGTTTTTGCAAAACAAGGCGCCATTGTTCATATAGTTGAACTGACCGAAGACCACGCGAAAGAAACCGCAGGTGAAATAAAGTCGGCAGGAGGAAAAGTATTTACACATGGATGTAATGTTGCCAATCAAAAAGATGTGATTGCCACATTTGAAAAGATTGGACCCATAAACATTTTAGTGAACAATGCAGGCATTGCACATATTGGCAAAGCAGATAACACCAGCGAAGAAGATTTTGACCGCGTAATAATGGTAAATGTAAAGGGTGTTTATAATTGTCTGTACGCTGCTATTCCGCAACTTCGTAAATCGGGTGGCGGTGCTATTCTGAATATGGCATCGGTGGCGGCATTAACTGGCCTTTCCGATCGCTTCGCTTACAGTACTTCTAAAGGTGCGGCAATGGCAATGACGATGAGTGTGGCCAGAGATTATATCCATGAGAATATACGCTGCAATTCTATTTCGCCGGCCAGGGTACACACCCCTTTTGTAGATGGTTTCCTGAAAAAAAATTATGCCGGTAAAGAACAGGAGATGTTTGAAAAATTATCCAAAGCGCAACCGATCGGAAGAATGGGCAAACCGGAAGAAGTAGCAACGCTTGCGTTATACTTGTGTAGCGACGAAGCCTCTTTTATTACCGGACTGGATTACCCAATAGATGGAGGCTTTTTGAAGTTGAATAATTGATATGGTGAATAGTGAATGAGTTATTTGTGTCAGTGTCATTTTACTGTAGCAGACTTACAGCTCTTATTTTTTGGTAAGAGTTTTTCAAAACGAGAGTAAACCTTTATACTTTAAGGATTCATCCCCTCCCCGGAGGGGCGGATTGAAGGAACTTTAAACTTCAGATAATCGGGGTGGGTTGCTGAACAGGATTACAGACGTACAAGGGTGCGACGCAAGAAAAGCTAAATAGAATTACAAAAGCTGGTAAACAAAATATTATTATAACAAACTGTTGATTGAATTATGAAAAAGCTTGTACTCTTAGTTTTTATTGCAATTGCTATTGGAAAAAACACAATCGCACAACATTATACGCCAACACCTGAGAACCTTGCCCACCGCAAAGAATTCCAGGATATGAAATTGGGTATGTTCATTCATTGGGGTGTGTTCAGTTATCTCGGCGATGGTGAATGGGTAATGAATAACCGCGGAATCAGAGTAGAAGAGTATTCAAGGCTCAGGAATTTTTTCAACCCCATTGATTTTGATGCAAAGAAATGGGTGGATGCTGCCAAGAGTGCGGGCATGAAATATATTACTTTAATCACAAGACATCATGATGGGTTTAGCTTATGGGATACAAAACAATCGGATTGGAAGATTACGAATACAGCTTATGGTAAAGATGTAGTAAAACAGATCGCCGATGAATGTCATAAACAAGGCATCCAGTTGTTCCTTTATTATTCATTGCTGGACTGGACAAGAGAAGACTACCCCCATGAAACAGGAAGAACAGGACAAAAGTCCGGGCGTAAAGGCCATGGCGACTATGCGAGCTACCTGCAATTCATGAAAAATCAATTGACAGAGCTGCTGACTAATTATGGAGAGATTGCCGGAATTTGGTTCGACGGGCATTGGGACCAAACAGAACCGGAAGGTACACAAGACCGCAGTTCACGCATCAACTGGAAATATGATGAAATTTATGGTCTGATTCATAAACTACAGCCCAAATGTCTTATCGGCAATAACCATCACATGGCGCCATTTGATGGTGAAGATTTTCAAATGTTTGAAAGAGATTTGCCGGGACAAAACAGGTCCGGTTTAAGTTTTCAGCAGGCATCGGAAAACTTACCGGTTGAAACCTGTGAGACAATGAATGATTCATGGGGTTTCAATATTACTGATCGGAATTATAAATCAACCAAACAGCTTATACAATACGTGGTGAACGCGGCCGGACGCAACGCAAACTTCCTTCTGAATATCGGGCCTATGCCTAACGGCCTTGTACAGCCGGAATTTATTGATACACTGAAAAAAATCGGAACCTGGATGCAGCAATATGGTGAAACGATTTATGGTACAAGAGGAAGATATATTCCTCCGCAGGAATGGGGGGTAGCAACAATAAAAAACAAAACATTGTACCTGCATATACTGAACTCACCGCAACAGGAAGGATATATTTTTATTCCTGAATTAAAAGACAAAGTAGTAAAAGCAGTAAAGCTTGCGGATAAATCTGCAATGAAATTTAAACAGGTACCGGAAGGTGTGTTTGTTTATTTAAATGGAATTTCGCTGGACGATACGGATACCGTGGTGCAACTGGATTTGAAATGATATGTTTTTGAGAGACGTAATCCCGGTGCTATCGGCAGGAAAATGTAAAATAATCTGACATTTATCTTTTCACGTTTCATATTTTTCCGACAGAAATCAGATTTTTAAAATTAAACAATTGCTATGATTATCGATACCCACGTACATTTCTGGAAATACGATAAACAACGTGACGCATGGATGGATGATATGAAAATCCTGCAACAGAATTATCTGCCGGAAAATTTATTGCAAACATTATCCAGAAACGGAGTTGATGGATGTGTTGCTGTACAGGCTGACCAATCCGAACTCGAAACACATTTTTTAGTGGAGCTGGCGAAAACGCATCCAATCATTAAAGGCGTTGTAGGCTGGATAGATTTGCAGAATGAGAATATCGAAGAAAGACTTTCTTATTTTTCCCAATATCCTGTTATTAAAGGATGGAGGCATGTGGCCCAGGGCGAGCCCCTGGATTTTTTATTACGAAAAAAATTTCAGCGCGGCATTAGCTACCTGCAGCAATACGGATATACCTACGATATACTGATTTATCATACCCAATTGAAACCAGCGTTTGAATTCGCCTCTGCTTTTCCCGGTCAAAAATTTATTATTGACCATTGTGCAAAGCCGGATATAAAAAACAAAGATATTAATGAGTGGAAACGCCTGATGCGGGAAATGGCTAAACTGCCGAATGTAAGCTGCAAACTTTCTGGCTTATTTACTGAAGCAGCATGGAAACAATGGAGTGCTGCTGATTTTTATCCTTATCTCGATGTGGTATTTGAAGCCTTTGGTGTTGATCGTTTATTATTCGGCAGCGACTGGCCGGTACTACTCGTATCTGGTATGTATGTGCAATGGAAAAGCCTGCTGGAAAAATA
>JAFDYH010000035.1 GCA_018267535.1 Bacteroidota bacterium | reverse complement strand
AAGGTCCCAGCTATCCAGATGGCCACCAATTACAATCTTTTCATTGGGAATGGTTTTGCCTTTGATTGTTGCAATTACATTTCTTGCTTTTATTTTGCCTGAAAAATTAGTCATTACAATATGTGCCGTTCCTGTTGATGTCTTCAGTTCTTCTTTTATTTTTTTTCCATCATCATTTCCGATACAAACAGCAGGTATTGGAATCAAACTACCTGTTACTGACGCCGTACCTGTTAATAGAATAGCTCCCGGTGCGCCATTGAACAAAATGATGCCCGTTGCACCATATTTAATAGCCAATGCCGTTTTTTCAGAGCGGTGCAGGTTTCGCAGCCCTTCTTTCGATCCGGGCAATATCCCTAATGAAGCAAATACAATTTTCCCTTTAGCCCCATCCGGGTTGGCTTGGTAATCTTCTTCCAATCCATTTCCCATATCCACCAATGTTCCGCTCAAATCAACTTTCACCGGTGAGTGGGCAAGCGTTACGGCTTTATACTTTACATTATTAATTGTAACATCAATAGTACCGCGGCTCCAGCTTTCAGCTTCGAAAGATTGGTAAGCGGGTTTAAACCCATATGACTTTAGTAAATTATAAGCATAAGTTTCAGCCTTTGCACCATTTGCTGAGCCTGTCAACCGGTGACCGATAGTTTGCGTAGCATTCTGAAGTGTAGAATACGCTTTTGAATGCTTTGAAACTTCATCATTAATCTTATTGAATATACCTTGCCACTCAGGCTTTGCCTGTGCGAAAGAATTGACAACAATAAATACCAGTACAACGATTGAAATTATCTTTTTCATATGATTATTTATGAAATGGTTAATATCATGGATCGCTAAGATAAGTTATTTGAAAAAGGAAATGCGAACCCAGGTTATTCACTTCTTATCCATTTTTCTCCATAAACCGATCCAGATTTTTTCGTGCCTGTTTTTGCACCGCCTTCTTCATAAAATTTGTCCAGCCAAATAAAACTCCCTTCCAGCCCAGCGCCTGCCCAATCCATGTGCTTAAGCGAAATGCATCACTATGTTCGACAATCTTTCCGTCATTGATCCTCACAAAAGCCTTTATTTTATTCACCACTTTATTCTCGGTTTTTGAAAATGTATACGAAGCAACCCATTTACAAGTAGCATATTCATGGTCCAGCAATTCAATATCGGAATAGGTCAACGAAAATTCTTTCGCATTTTTGCAAAGCATTTCCCACATCGCCCTTACCTCCTTCCCTTTCAGCAGGCCAAATACCGGGTCGCTGAAAACAGCATCCTCACTATAGCAATCCTGCATAGTCTTATAATCCAGCCGCTGAAAGGCTGAATAAAACCGGTTGAGTAGTTCTTCTTTAATATCCATAAAAAGACAATTGTTCTATGAAAGGATTCTGTAAATTTAGTTCCCTGAGTTAAAAGCAAAAAACCTATTCCTCACATTATCGTCTTGAAAAAAAATATTTATTTGACTCTTTAATATGCAAAATATATGAGCGAGAGCATTGCCTTGAAAAGTCTGCATCTTGAATACCGTATCTGGATAGCCGAACTAAATTTTGACATCAATCTAATACGAATTTTTAATGACAGTCTATTGGAATTAACACCTGCTTACAAAGCAGAAACCGCCAGTTTTGAAATAAAATTCAATACCAGCCGCGAAACAATTGATGAGCTCCGTCACCGTATGCATATTGAAAAAATGAATCTGGCTGCGATTACAAGGGATAAAAACACCCTTTCGCAATATGAAACAAGGATCACCGAAAACCATAAAACTATCCGGGATGATTTTTTTCGGTTCCGGGTCTTGTTTAATGATCTGAAAAGCGATTTCCTTCGTTTTGAAAGCAACAAATAATACATAACCCAGAACTATCTCACACACATGAAAAAACTATTGCTCCTCACCGGTTTTTATTTTTATCTGCTCGGTGGATCTGCACAAACCAATTCACAGGACAGTGCATGGATCAAAGAAAATTTTACAAAAAAAGAAGTAATGATCCCGATGCGGGACGGCATCAAATTATTCACCGCAATATATATTCCCAAAGATGCTACGGAAAAGCATCCGATACTGATGACAAGAACACCCTATTCCTGTGCCCCCTATGGCGAAGCAAATTTTTCACAAAACTTATGGTTAAGGCATTGGCGCTACTATGCAAGGGAAAACTATATATTCGTTGTACAGGATGTGCGTGGCCGCTGGATGAGCGAAGGTGATTTTATTGATATCCGTCCGTTTAATCCTGATAAAAAAACAAATAAAGATATAGATGAGGCAAGCGATACTTATGATACCATCGACTGGCTATTAAAAAATATTGGCAACAATAATGGCAATGTCGGGGTATTTGGCATTTCCTATCCCGGTTTTTATAGTACAATGGCTGCTTTAAGTGGCCACCCCGCATTAAAAGCAGTAAGCCCACAGGCGCCCGTAACTGATTGGTTCCAGGGTGATGATTTTCATCACAACGGTGTATTCTTTTTAATGGATGGATTTTCCTTTTATGCCAATGGGTTCGGTTATCCCAGACCGGTACCTACAACAAAGGGGCCTGAATCTGCCTTGCATTTACCGGAGAATGACAACTACCAGACTTACCTGCAGATAGGCGCTTTACAAAACTTTTTAAAACTTACGGGAGACAGTGTCAAGTTCCTGAAAGATTTATATAATCACCCCAACTATGATCAATGGTGGTATGCACGCAACCCCAGGAATTTTGTTGACGGTATTAAACCTGCAATGTTGACTGTAGGCGGTTTGTTTGATGCGGAAGATTGCTTTGGCGCCTGGAACCTTTACAAAGCCATTGAAAGGAAAAATCCTGCTGATCACTTCAATAAATTAGTAATGGGACCATGGTATCATGGGCAATGGTCATCTACCGATGGTACCCATCTTGGCAATATACAGTTTGGAACCAACACCGCTTACTGGTATCAGAACAATATCGAAATACCTTTTTTTAATTATTACCTGAAAGGTGAGGGAGATATTTCCAAACAAAGTGAAGCGACAATATTTCTCAGCGGTGAAAATAAATGGCAACAATTTTCCCAATGGCCACCGGCTGAAAAAGAAGATAAACTGATTTACCTGCAGGCCAATGGGAAACTATCATGGGATAAGCCTGTGTCTAAAAATAATTTTGATGAATACATCAGCGATCCTTCACACCCGGTTCCTTATACAGAAGACATCCACTATTTCAGAACAAGAGAATATATGACCGATGACCAACGCTTCGCCTCCCGCAGGACCGATGTGTTAACTTTTCAAACAGATATATTGGACCAGGATGTAACCGTAACAGGACCTGTAATTGCAGACCTTGCCGTCAGCATTAGCACCACCGATGCCGATTTTGTTGTAAAAGTGATAGATGTTTTTCCAGATGATTTTAAATATGCCGGCGCACAACCTCAAACAAGGCGAAACAATGATGGCTCTTATCCGATGGGCGGGTATCAAATGCTTGTACGCGGGGAAATAATGCGTGGTCGCTTCCGTAATAGTTTTGAAAAACCGGAAGCATTTAAACCGGGAAAGATTGAAAAAGTAAAATATGCGTTGCCGGATATTGCCCACACATTTCAGAAAGGGCATCGCATTATGATACAGATACAAAGCAGCTGGTTTCCTTTAGCTGACAGAAATCCGCAAAAGTTTGTAAACATTTATGAATGCAGCGATAGTGATTTTCAAAAAGCCAACATCCGTATTTATCATGATGCAGTGAACACCAGTAATATTATTCTGCCTGTATTGAAAAAATAATTGAATGATTAAACTTATTAAAGCATCTGCTTTATTTATTTTATTTATTCCCATTATTGCCTTATCACAAGGCAGTAATGAAGACGCTGTCTTTGTGCGGGGTAACTATACAAAGAGGGAAGTATATATACCCATGCGGGATGGCGTAAAATTATTTACGGCCATCTATGAACCTAAAGACGGGTTACCGGCCCCAATCCTGATGCAAAGGACGCCATATTCCGTTTCTCCGTATGGAAAAGATCAATTTCCACTGCGACTCGGGCCTAATAATATTTTACTGAAAGAAAAGTATATTATCGTGTATCAGGATGTACGTGGCCGTTATAAAAGCGAGGGCAGTTTCAAGGAAATGACACCGGCTATTGACAATAAGAAATCCAATAAGGACGTAGATGAAAGCAGTGATACATATGATACGGTTGATTGGCTAATTAAGAATACCCAAAACAACGGACGGGTCGGTATCTGGGGTGTTTCTTATCCCGGCTTCTACGCATCTGCGTCTTTGCCGGATGCTCATCCTGCTATCAAAGCAGTATCACCACAGGCCCCTGTAACCGATGAATTTATTGGTGACGATTGCAATCATAATGGCGCCTTCTTTTTATTAGACAATTTTGACTTCTACAATTATTTTGATGGTCAAAGAAGCCAAAACGGTGAGGAATATAAACCCTTATTTACTGTAAAAAGAAAAAATACTTATCAATTTTTTCTGGATATGAAAACATTGCAGGGCGCCAATGGGCCTTCGTACTTTAACAAAAAAGGAATTATCTGGCAACAAGCATTAGACCATGATACCTATGATGATTTCTGGAAATCGAGGAACATACGACCTCACTTAAAAAATGTTAAACCTGCCGTATTAGTTGTCGGCGGCTGGTTTGATGCGGAAGATATGTTTGGCGCTTTACGAACCTATGAAGCAATAGAAAAGCAAAGCCCTGCTAACAATAGCCGCATAATCATGGGGCCATGGACACATGGCGCATGGTCATCACCAAAATGGGAAAAGTTTGGTTTGTATGAATTCGGCAGTAACCTGAACCAGTACTATAAAGAAGAAATAGAAACTAAATTTTTCAACTATTATCTGAAAGATAAAGGCAGCTTCGACGCCACTGAAGCAACCATATTTGAAACCGGTTCTAATCAATGGAAACATTATAAAGAATGGCCACCATCAGAAAGTAAGAATACAAGCTTTTACTTTCATTCCAACCAAAAACTTTCCACACAAAAGCCTACAACTGCCAAATCTTTTGATGAATACCTAAGCGACCCCAACAGACCGGTTCCTTACACCAATGGTATTTATTCCGAAAGAAATGATGAATACCTGGCGGAAGACCAGCGTTTCGCCAGTAAAAGGCCTGATGTTTTATTTTTTCAAACAGATATATTGACAGAAGACATCACCGTAACAGGGAGATTGCATGTGAACCTCTATGTTTCCACTACAGGTACAGATGCTGATTTCATCGTAAAACTAATTGATGTATTGCCAGGTGATGAGCCTACCACTCTTCCAACTCCGGGGAACTTACAAACGGGCGGCTACCAACGAATGGTAAGAGCGGAAGTTTTTCGGGGAAAGTTTAGGAATAGTTACGAAAACCCACAACCCTTTACACCCGGCAAAATTGAGAAAGTATCATTTGACCTGAATGAAACAGCACATAAATTCCTGAAGGGCCATCGCATTATGGTACAGGTTCAAAGCAGCTGGTTCCCTATTACTGATCGTAATCCGCAGAAATTTCTAAAAATCCCACTGGCAAAACAGAACGATTTTCAAAAAGCGACAATACATATTTATCACGATGCAGTAAACAGCAGCAATATAGAATTACCAATACTGGAAGAATGAGTACACTATTTTCTGCTAAGTCATAAAAAACGGGAGGAAAGTTTTGCTAATTAAAACAGGTTAGGGTTACGTTTAAAATAAAGATCCGCTCTACCTGTGTCATCTGTATCCTATTTCTGATTCTCATACTCGCAAAACAAACGTTTCCGTTAAATATCCATTCATTCCAGGTATTTCATCGCCCCAAACTACCTTTTTTGTACACTTGCAGTAAATACATTGCAAATGAAAAAGCTCTTGTCGCTCCTTTTGATAAGCATTTCTTTAAAAAGCTTTGGGCAAATAAATATTATCCCCCAGCCCGCATCAGTTAAGCAACCAAAGATGGCCGGCTCTTTTACAATAACCGCCTCTACCAAAATTGTATTGGAAGGAAACAACCTTGAAAACTCCGCCAATTTCCTGAATGACTATTTGCAGGAATTTTACAACCTGAAACTGGAGGTAACAAAAAAAGCAACTGGTAAAAATTCAATTATATTAAACTACGACCGCCTTGATATTGGCAAAGGAGCTTATAATCTTTCTGTTAATAATAATGAAGTATATATTGGCGGCGACAATGAAGAAGGTGTTTTTTATGGCGTACAATCTTTAATTCAGCTGTTGCCTATCCCTTCAGGTAATCAAACAGCAGGCAGTTTAAAGATTCCGTTTGTTTCTATTTCTGATCATCCCCGCTTCGCCTATCGTGGATTAATGCTGGATTGTGGCCGTCATTTTTTCCCTGTAAGTTTTGTTAAAAAATATATTGACTACCTGGCCCTGCATAAGATGAATTATTTCCATTGGCATTTGACGGAAGACCAGGGCTGGCGTATTGAAATAAAAAAATATCCTCGCCTTACAGAAGTGGGTGCATGGCGCAATGGAACGATCATCGGTCGCTTCCCCGGTACCGGAAATGATGGCGAGAAATATGGTGGCTTTTATACGCAGGAAGAAATAAAAGACATTGTGAAGTATGCGGCACAGCGTTATATAACTGTTGTACCGGAAATAGAAATGCCCGGGCATGGCAGCGCCGCTATTGCTGCTTATCCGTATTTGAGTTGTTTCCCGGATAAATCTACCAAATCTGAATATCCTGCTAAATGTGCCTGGGCAGGCGATACAACAGGCAAACAGGTCATTCAATCATGGGGTGTATACAACGATGTCTTCTGTGCCGGCAAAGAAGAAACCTTTTCATTTTTACAGGATGTTATTGATGAAATTATTCCTTTGTTTCCCGGTCAGTACATACATGTAGGCGGAGATGAATGCCCGAAGACGCATTGGAAAATTTGTCCCAATTGCCAGAAGAGAATGAAGGATAATAATCTCAAAGATGAACATGCCCTGCAGAGCTATTTTATTCAGCGCATGGAAAAATATATCAATAGCAAGGGTAAAACATTGGTCGGTTGGGATGAAATACTGGAAGGTGGTTTAGCACCCAATGCGGTGGTGATGAGCTGGCGGGGCGAAGCTGGTGGTATAGAAGCGGCCAAACAAAAACATAACGTAATCATGACACCGACTACATATGTCTACTTTGATTATTCACAAACAAAGAATGAAGATTCTGTAGTCATCGGTGGTTTTCTCCCCCTGGAAAAAGTGTATAACTATGAGCCTTACCCGAAAGAATTAACGGCTGAACAGGCTAAATATATCACCGGTGTTCAGGCTAATTTATGGACAGAATATATTAAGTATCCATCGAAAGTAGAGTATATGATTTTTCCAAGGGCTTCCGCACTCAGCGAAGTACAATGGTCACCAAAAGAAAAAAAGAACTGGCCTGATTTTCAAAAACGTTTGGAAACACAGTTTAAAAGATATGAATTATGGAAGGCACATTATAGTAAAGCCATTTATGATTTAAAAATGAGTTATCGTGAAGCAGCAAAATCCGGTATTGAAATTACACTCAGTACAAAAGATAAAAGTGGTTTATTAAAATACGAATATGCCGGTTATCACTACCCAATGAAATATACACAGCCCTTTGTTATTGAAAAAAGCGGCACGGTCAACGCTTTTTATTATCATCATAACGATCTTGTTTCAACAACATCTCAAAAATTTTCGTTCAATAAAGCAACCGCTAAAAAAATAAACTTAATCACCCCAACTGCGGATAGCTACCCGGGTGATGGCGCATTCACATTGGTAAATGGTGTTCAAAATGAAAAAGGGTTAGCAAAATCAGAGGAGTTTTTGGGGTTTAACGGAACAAACTGCGAAGCATTGATTGACTTAGGCAATGTTCAGCAAATCAGTACCGTTACCGCACATGTTTTCGATCAGCCCGGCAGTTGGATATACCGCCCAAAATATTTCCAGGTTTCTATTTCAAAAGATAACACGGAATATACTTCAATGGGTACTTCGGACATATTTAATACGACTGCAAATACAGGGAATGGAACAATGACCGTAAACCAGAAATCGGTGGCAGCGAGGTTTGTAAAAGTAAAACTGGGCAACTATGGCACTATTCCCGAAGGTATGCCAGGTGCGGGCAGCAATGCATGGTTGTTTGTTGATGAGATCGAAGTAAACTAAAACTTAAACGCTGTCGGGCATCCAGCCCTTATATGCAAATAAAATTCTATTTTCGCACCGCTTTTATAAACTGAAATTTACTATTCATGACAATGGTTGACTCCTTCGAAAAGATATCCTGTAAAATTTTTCCAGACTTATACAAAGGATCGCATTTTGTTGCAAAAGAAATTGCTGCACTGATTAGGGAAAAACAAAAGAAAAAAGAAAATTGTGTGCTGGGCCTTGCCACCGGTTCTACCCCGAAAACCTTGTATAAAGAACTGGTGCGGATGCATAAAGAGGAAAAGCTGAGTTTTAAAAATGTCATCACTTTCAATTTGGATGAATACTACCCGATAGATAATGATGCCCTGCAGAGTTATAACCGCTTTATGCGGACTAATCTTTTCGACCACGTTGATATCAATCCAAAAAATATTCATATTCCCAATGGTGAAACACCGAAAGATGATGTAAAAGAACATTGCCGCCAATATGAAAAAATGATCGAAGATGCAGGGGGCATTGATCTCCAGATATTAGGCATCGGCAATAATGGCCATATTGGTTTTAATGAACCCGGCTCCGGTATTTATTCGCGAACAAGATTGATAACACTGGATACGTCGACAAGAATTGCGAATGCATATGAATTTGCCAACATCTCCGACGTGCCACGCCTGGCCATTACGATGGGCATCAGTACCATCATGAAATCTAAAAAAATTATCCTGATGGCATGGGGCCCGGGTAAAGCGCCGGTAATAAAGAAAGCCGTCGAAGAAGATGATACAGAGCATGTACCTGCATCTTTATTGCAGAACCATGACAATGTAACATTCGTAATGGATGAAAGTGCGGCCAGTGAACTCACAAGAAATAAATCCCCATGGTTGACCGGCGATTGCGACTGGACGCCAAAAATGATTAAAAAAGCTGTCATTAATATGGCGCTTAAACTGGGGAAGTCGGTGCTTAGTCTTACTACTTCTGACTATAACGAGTATGGCTTAAGCGACCTGCTTGTAGAAAAAGGTGACGCCTATGAAATAAACCTGCAGGTATACTATATGCTTCGTGATAGCATTACAGGATGGCCGGGCGGTAAACCTGGTTATAATGTAACAACGCATCCCGAGCGTTCAGAGCCTTACCCGAAACGGGTGGTTATATTTTCGCCGCACCCCGATGATGATATTATCAGCATGGGGGGCACTTTTCAACGCCTGCACGACCAGGGCCATGATGTACATGTAGCCTACCAGACAAGCGGAAACATTGCTGTAACGGATGAATTTGTAACCCGCTTTCTTGACTTCGCTGTAGGCTTTGAACAAATTGCAGGTATTGATACCAGTAAGTCTGGAAAAATTCTTAAAGATGCACGAAAGTTTATCGCTAATAAAAAATCAAACCAGGTAGATACACCGAAGATCCGTGCCATAAAAGGATTAATAAGAAGATGTGAAGCCGCAGCTACCTGCCGGTATGTCGGCATAAAAGAGGAAAACATCCATTTTCAAAATCTTCCTTTTTATGAAACAGGAACCATTGAAAAAAAACCAATGGGCGAAAAAGATGTACAGATCACCGTTGATCTGTTAAGGGAAGTTAAACCGCAACAGGTTTATTGCGCCGGTGATTTTGCAGACCCACATGGAACGCATATCGTTTGCTTCAATGTTGTGCTTGAAGCATTAAAAAGGATAAAAGCGGCAGGTGACCCATGGATTAAAGAATGCTGGCTTTGGTTATATAAAGGAGCCTGGCAGGAATGGAATATTGAAGAAATAGAAATGGCCATCCCCATGAGCCCCGACCAGGTTTTAAAAAAACGTTTCGGAATATTTATACATCAATCACAAAAAGATTCCGTGCCTTTCCAGGGCAGCGATGCGAGGGAATTCTGGCAAAGAGCTGAGGAAAGAAATGCAGCTACTGCCAAAATTTATGCAGACCTTGGGCTGACCCATTATGCAGCGATTGAGGCCTTTGTAAGGTGGGACTATTAACCACCGGTAAAACTGCGGTGTACAGCTTCTACCCTGTCTTCACCTGTAGAAATAAACAGGTCTATCCAGGTTTCTTAAATCGTCGTTTATTTAACCAACCGCAGATTACGCATAACTCTACCATTAAGAATAAAAAAGCCGCAAGTAATTAAATACTTATTTGCGGCTCCTTTTATATATAATTTTATCAACGACGTATTACAAGCCCATATCCATTTTCTTTTGTTTGAGGGAAGCTAATGAAGGATCCATTTCAATCGCTTTATCACAAAGATGAATACCCTTATCTTTATCACCCTGCTTTTGATAACACATACCAATCATATATAATGCAGAAGCATTTGTTTTATCATAGCCGAGAATAGTATCCCAATATCCCATTGCTTCAGAAAACTTTCCTTTGTAATAATAGGCTTCGGCCACCATATTCAAAATATTCAGGTCACTTGGCCTTTTTTTCAGGATTTCATTCATGATCTTAACCCCCTCATCCAAATTGCCCACATTCAGATAAGCAATTCCCAGGTTTTCAAAATAATCATTGTCTTTTTTATATCCCTTGTCACCCGCTTCCAGTATATACTTCAATGCATTCTTATCATCATGCATGGCATAACAGATCAATCCCAGTTCATATACCCAGTTACTCTTTGTATTGTCCAGCCTGATCGCCTGCTGAAAAAACTGAACTGCCTGTTTATAATTCATCATGTCGCCATAACTGCGGGCTATCATATAGGGTACTTCCGCATTTTCGGGTTCCTCTTTTGCCGCTAAATTGAGGTATTGAATAGCGTCGCCATAATTATCCTGGTTATAATAAATTTTGCCGATTACTGCATTCACTTTCGCGGTTGGCTCTGCCTGTTTAAGTTTTGTTGCATATAAAATTGCATCTTCATTTTGCTTCAGGTTTACAGACAGGTTCATTAACTGACGATAATTATCAGCCGAATTGTCGCCAACCACTACCAATTTTTTATATACTTCCCTGGATTGACCATACTTACGGAGGTCATAGTAAGCCGATGCCAGTTCATTAAGGATAACTTTATCATTACTATTATATATAGCCGCTTTTTCAAAATTTTTCATCGCCTCTAAACGATGACCCACTTGTTTTTCCTGTAAACCCTTTTTGTAAAAAAAATCAGCACTGTCGGTTTGCGCAAAGGCAGCACCAGCCATAGCAATACTGATGCATGATAGAATAGTTCGGAACATAGGGTATTATTTTCGGATGTTTATCAAAGCTCTCTCACATAGCTGTTCGCTTCAAAAGAGTTGCCCTAATTTACACTATTATGAAGGGGGGTGCAAGTGCTCCCGTATTTATACGGAAAAACAGAGTAGTTTACGCAGCAAAGGGGCTGGATTGTAAGCCGGAGGGCTCAAGCACAAGCCCTAATAAAGCTTGTAACATAACTGCCGAAGGTTATTTGAGAATGATGCCGGCCAACGGGGGAAGGTTTACAACCAGCTTATATCTTTCCTGTTCTTTATCGACCAGTTCACAGCGGATTTCAGGATTAAAGACATTACCGGTACCCCAAAAATTTTTGCTGTCGCTGTTAAATATTTCCTTAATATAAGCCTTACCGTTAGTGTATACCTGCCAGTCGTTTCGGATAACCGGAGTCATGTTAAGAATAATCAACAGATCTTCACTTTTATCTTTCGCTTTTCGCTTAAATGCAATGACGCTTTCAGCACGATGATCCAGGTCCACCCACTCAAACCCATAAATAGAAAACTGGTTTTCATGCAGTGCTGGTTCCTTTTTTAGTAACTTATTTAATGCCGCTACGCAATCCTTCATTTGCCGGTGGGCATCATATTGCAGCAAATGCCAGTCAAGCTCTGACTTATAGTTCCATTCACTTGTCTGGCCAAATTCATCTCCCATAAATAAAAGCTTCGCCCCGGGATGTGTCCACATATAGGTGTACATCAATCGCAGGTTGGCAAACTTCTGCCATTCATCGCCAGGCATCTTATACAGCATCGGGCTTTTCCCATGTACTACTTCATCATGACTAAAAGGAAGCATAAAATTTTCATCATAATAGTACATCATACTGAATGAAAAGTTATCCTGGTGGTATTGCCGCACAATCGGATCTACCTTGAAATAATTCAGTGTGTCATGCATCCAGCCCATCATCCATTTCATACCAAAACCTAAACCACCTTCAAACGTTGGCCGTGAAACGCCAGGCCAATCCGTTGCTTCTTCTGCGATTGTCTGAACATCGGGGAAATCCCGGAATATCGTTTCATTTAAATCTTTAATAAATGCTATAGCTTCAAGGTTTCCATCGCCTCCAAATTCATTCGGCTCCCACTGCCCTGCTTTTCTTGAATAATTTAGCTTGAGCATAGACGAAACAGCATCTACCCTGATACCATCAATGTGAAATTTGTCGAACCAATACCGTGCACTGCTGATCAGGAACGATTTTATCTCTCCCCTTTTATAATTAAAAATATAACTGTTCCAATCCGGGTGAAAGCCTTTACGCATATCTGCATACTCGTAGGTGTGAGTACCATCAAACATGAAAAGACCATGCGAATCATACGGAAAATGTGAGGGTACCCAATCCAGTATAACACCGATTCCTTCCTGATGAAATGCATCAATTAACCGCATCAGTCCCTGGGGGTCTCCAAACCTGGAAGTAGCCGCAAAAAAACCAGTACACTGATAACCCCAGCTTCCATCAAAAGGGTGCTCCATTACCGGCATAAATTCTACATGTGTAAAGCCCATTTCTTTTACATAAGGAACGAGGCGTTCTTTTATCTGGTCGTAATTATTGTAAGTTTCTTCATCATACTTATCCGGCCGCATCCAGCTGGTGAGGTGAACCTCATATACACTCCATGGTGCGTTTAATGCGTTCTTTTCTTTCCGGCTTTTCATCCAACCCGTATCACTCCATTCATAATACATATCCCAGGTAATTGAAGCCGTTTTTGGCCTTTTTTCCCAGAAGTTGGCAAAAGGGTCGCCCTTTACAGTTTCTATTCCCTGAAAGCCCACAATAAAATATTTATACACTTCACCAAGGTTGAAATTGGGTATAAACCCCTCCCATATACCGCTATTGTCCCATCGCGGATTTAATTCATGAGCATGTTCTATCCAGTCATTAAAATTGCCGATTACTGAAACTGCAGTCGCATTGGGCGCCCAAACACAGAAATACATACCCCACACATTGTTTACCTGTATTGAATGAGAGCCGAATTTTTCATATAAACGGTAATGAGTTCCTTGCTGGTAATTCCGTACATCATCATCGCTCAGCAGCGAATAATTCCATACGGGTTTTGATGTATCTACAAAATGAGATTCTTCATACCGGGTTATATTTTCCATCCTTATTCGGTTTAGTTTTCTGATAATATTTTTAAATCCCTGTTTTTTCCCGGGAAGTACTGTTCAACTGTATGGATTTTTTTGAATATGGCATCTCTTTAGTTTTCTTATTCAAAAAAACCTTTAACGTAAAATTATACGAACGATCTGGTAATTATAAAAAGTTCTGTAGAAATTTGAATGCATGAACTAAACAACTGTTCTTCCGTACCACCAAAACTATTTTAAAACCTGAACCAATCCTTATCAGCCATGAGAAAAACAGTTTTTTGTTTCTTACTCTTGTTTTGTGTTTCCGTATCCGCTTTTTCCCAATCGGCTTCTATTAAAGGTACTGTTACCGATTCTATAGAAAAAAAGAATTTAGCCAATTCAGTTATTTCTATACTTACGCAAAGCGACTCGGTACTTAAAGGATTTACCCGGGCGGATAAACAAGGCAATTTCTCCATTAAGGCGATAAAAGACGGGAAATATATTCTTATGGTCACTCATCCTTATATGGGTGACTACTTTGATGTATTTGAAATTAAAGATGAAAAAACCATAGACCTGGGAAATGTATATATGACCCCAAAAACCAAATTACTTCAGGAAGTGATTATAAAAAGCGGTTCTCCTATAAAAATAAAAGGAGATACCACAGTGTATACAGCCGATAGCTTTAAGGTAAGAGAAGGCGCCAATGTTGAAGAATTATTGCGCAGGTTACCAGGCATACAGGTAGATAAAGACGGTAAAATTACCGCTATGGGGGAACAGGTAAAAAAAGTACTAGTAGACGGTGAAGAATTTTTCGGCAGCGACCCCGGGATTGCAACAAAAAACTTACGGGCTGATGCTGTAAGTGAAGTCCAGGTTTTTGATAAGAAAAGCGACCAGGCTGAATTTACAGGTATTGATGACGGCGTAAAGGATAAAACCATTAACCTTAAAATGAAAAAGAAAGAAGGTTATTTCGGCAAGATAGCCCTGGGCGGTGGATTGCCAGACAAGTTTAATAATGCCGCTATGCTTAATAAATTCAAAAACAAACAAAAATTAGCAGGCTATGCTACAATGGGCAATGTGGGCCAGACTCAATTGGACTGGAACGATGCTCAAAACTATGGCGGTGGCATCGAAGGATTGAATTCAGGGGTTTCCGATGATGGTGGTATGTATATTTCATTTAATGGCAACGGGGAAGATAACTATTGGGGCGGCCGTGGTGGTATTCCTCAAAACTGGAATGGCGGGCTTCATTTCAGCGACAAATTTGGAAAAGATGACAAACAAAGTTTCAACAGTGGCTATAAGTTCAGTAAAATAAATTCGCCTGCTTACAGCAGTACCTATTCGAAAATATTTTTAAAAGACACCAGTTGGAATACAAATAGTAACAGCAGTAGTCTTAATTCCAATATTAAACACCAGCTAAACCTGACAATGGAGTTCAATCTTGACTCCAGCAATTCATTGAAATGGACCAACAGGATTAATAATAAATTAATAAATACTAGCTCAGATTATTATACAGAATCCCTGAATAACGACTCTGCATTTATCAACAACAGCAGGCGGAATACCAGCAGTAAAGCGACCAATAATGCGGTAGCCTCTACGCTGCTCTGGCGCCATAAGTTTAAGAAACTGTCGAGAACACTTTCCATAAATACAGATTTCAACTGGTCGAGAACAGACAATACAAGTTTCCTTTACGCCGTAAATAACTATTACCTGCAAGGCAGCCTGGCACATATAGATACAACCAACCAGCAAAATATTCAAAACAACGAAAACAGGAGTATCAATACCAGGGTCGCCTATACAGAACCCCTGGCAAAAGACTTTTTCCTCGAAGCCAGCTATTCATTCGGCTATTACAACAACAGCAATGACAGGATCACCAATTTTAAAGACAACAATGGAAAATATTCCAAATTTGTTGACAGCCTCAGCAATTCATTTGTGTTTAACCGTTTGGTAAATACCCCGGGATTGAATTTCCGAATGAATAAAAAGAAATATAATTACTCATTCGGAACCTCGGTCGCCTTCAGCAATTTTATTCAACGAAATATTACGACCGCAAAAAATACCAATTATAATTATATCAATTTTTTCCCAAACGCTGCATTCACGTATAAGTTTAAAGCAAATGAAAACTTCCGGGTTAATTACAATGGGTCTACCAGTGCACCGTCTCTCGAGCAGTTGCAACCAATACGGATAAATACCGATCCTTTGAATGTCTCTATTGGCAATCCTAATCTTAAGCAATCTTTTACCCACTCTATAAATACAGGGTATGGCTTTTATAATGTATTAAAAGAAAGAAATCTTTTTTCCAATATCTATGCCTCCTTCATTCAAAATGCGTTTGTGACATCGAGCGTTGTTGATAGTGTAGGCAAAAGGACATACCAGACAGTAAATGCCAATGGAGTATTTAATATTAATTTGTATTCGCAGTACGGAATTAAAATCAAAAAAATAGATTTTGGGTTCGGTCCCACTATTGGCGCCAACAGAAATATCGATTTTATTAATGGGGTAAGAAATGTTACCAATAATACGAATTACGGCATTGGTTTAATCATACGGCGATATGTAGAAAACAAATGGAACTTCTACATTGGTCCTCAATTCTCCTGGGTCCACTCAAAAGCATCGGTCAATTCGTCTGCCAATGCGGATTACTGGCAGGTAGAAGGCTGGGGAGAAGGAAATGTTACGCTGCCAAAGAAATTTGAACTGCATGCAGAAATAAACACACAGCTAAGGCAAAAAGATCCCCGGTTTACAAAAAACAATAATTTCACTAAGATCAATGCTGAGATTATTAAACGGTTTTTCAAAGGCAATGATCTTGAGCTGAAGTTTGGCGTTTACGATATCCTGAATCAAAACAGGGGCTATGACAGGAATTTTTCCAGCTCAAGTTTTACAGAAACATACTATACTACACTGAAGCGCTATTGGTTATTTACAGTGACATGGAATATATCTAAAAATGGGAAACCGGCATCAGGGTTTTAATCAATAAAATTTTATCGATGAAAATAAAATTTATCCTCCCGCTATTGTTAATTTCTATTCTAACCTATTCCCAGCAATTTATCAGTGAGGGCATGGTGGAATACGAGATGCGCACCAACAACCACAAAACTTTTGGCGATGGCATTTGGGCCGAAATGTTTAAGGATAAAATACCGCAGTTCTCTACCTATTATTATCACCTTACTTTCAGCGATAATAAATCGGTTTATAAATTTGATCATTTAGATGAAAAAACAAAGTTACCCTGGAATGATAATAGCGACCAGGATAATATCTGGTATAATAATTACAGTACGGGCACTTTTACTAATTTCAAATCTGTATTCGGCGACAATTACCTGATGAGTGATTCACTAATGAAAATAGAATGGAGGCTTGTTCCGAATGAAGTACGGCAGATAGCCGGGTTTACCTGCCGTAAAGCGCAGGCAGTAATTTTCGATAGTGTCTATGTCTTTGCTTTTTACACAGATGAAATAACGGCGCCGGGTGGCCCGATGGGCATACAAGGTTTACCTGGTATGATTCTAGGAATTACCATTCCAAGGATGTATACGAGCTGGATCGCGACTAAAGTTCAGATTGCGGGCATAAATACAAGTGCAATTGTCCCCCCAACAAAAGGTAAAAAGAAAAAAGCAACTGATCTGCTCGACAACGCCAAAAAAGCAACCGCTGACTGGGGACATTGGGGACAGCAAGCGATATGGAATATTTTTTTATAACTTCTATTTAAGCAATTCGAATACGAAGCTTTCTTTCGGCTGTACCTGAACGTCAGACAATAGCTGTACCTCGCCTGTAATTACATTTTTTGCTTTACTAAATCCTTTCATTCGTTCGGCAAAATAGGACCAATCGGGTATAATATTGTATTTACCCGTATTACTAACTACCAATATCGTTTGCTGGCTATCATACCGGAAGTAAACATATAGTCCGCTTTGCGGTGTATACTGCATTAGTTTTCCTTTGGTGATAGCTGTTGAAGATTTCCTGAAATTTGCCAATGCCGAAATATAGGCGAAGGCTTTCTGTTCCTGTTCGTTTCTACCTTCCTTTGTAAATTTATTTATCGCATCATCTTTCCAGCCACCGGAAAAATCCTTGCGCACTTCGGCATCCGTTGGATCTTTAAAATTTTTCATCAATATTTCAGTACCGTAGTATAATTGTGGAATGCCCCTTAATGTTAACAGCCAGTTGATGGCCATCTTGTATTTCATAAAATCTTCCCCGATAATGGAATAGACACGGTCTAAATCGTGGTTATCCAAAAAAATGCAATTACGGGATGGGTCTTTATACACGAAATCCTGGGATAATGTAGAATAAATGCGGGTGACCCCTTCATTCCAACCAAACGGTTGCCTTAGACCATCTAGTAAAGCGTTTGTTAATGGAAGGTCTGTTATACCCTGCGTATTATGTTTGATAGGGATATCCGTAAAATTATTCTGTGCATAATACGCCACATCATTTATTGTTGGAGCCAGGGTTTCACCGAATAGGGTAAGCTTTGGAAATTCTTTCAGCAATGCATCGTTTATTTTATTGAGGAAAACAGGATCGTTATAAAAATAAGTATCCACCCGCCAGCCATCAATACCAAATTCTTCCGTTGCCCAGATAGCATATTGAATAAGGAAATTCGAAACATAAGGATTTTTCTGGTTCAGGTCTGCCAGGAAAGGAGTGAACCAGCCATTCACAACGATTTTACGATCGATATCGGAAGCATAAGGGTCAACAGTTGCCTGTATTTTGTGAGATGTATTGGTATAAGAAGGCCATTGGTTGACCCAATCCTTCATCGGCATATCAATTATACTCCAATGATCCATGCCGATATGATTATACACAGCATCCTGCATAAACTTTAGCCCCTTTGCGTGAGCAGCATTTATCAAATGCTTATACTCTTCGTTTGTTCCTAAGCGTTTGTCTATTTTATACTGATCAGTAAAAGCATACCCATGATAGGTGCTTCTGGAAGTACCTCCTTCCATTGTTCTTGCCATATCATTTTCCACAACAGGTGTGGGCCAGATGGCTGTAACACCCAGCTCTTTCAGATAATCCAGGTGATCCTCTATTCCTTTTAAATCACCACCATGCCGGTCAAAAGGGTTATAGCGGTCATGTCCCGTATCCCGCATATCCTTAAAAAAATCGTTGGAAGGGTCGCCATTGGCAAAACGGTCAGGCATCAGGAGATAAATAAGGTCAGCTTGAGTTACGCCTTGTATTCTTGTTTTACCATCTTCACTATTCTTTTGTTTAAGTTCATATGTAAGCTGGTTTATTTGCCGGTCAAAACTCATAAACTTAAACTGAAGTTGACCCGATCTGGCCGTTTTGTTTATTTCAAGATCGAGAGCCAGGTAGTTAGGGTTTTCGAAAGTGTGGGTAGCAACCAATTTGACACCGGCATAAGGCGACATAAAAACTCGATACCCGGTTTTTATTCCTTCGGAATGAACAAGAATTTGCAATTTAGGGTTTTGCATACCGGCCCACCAATGCGTGGGATAACATATTGTCTGTTTATAATCAAAAGCAAAAATGCTGGTTGAACAGAAGAAGAACAAACAAAGCAATCCCGTTGACAACAGGTCTTTTTTCATAATTAAATAGATTTCTGTTCTATAATTTCAAGCCTGGTTGTTTCTGTTTCATCGCCATCACTTTTCTTTTCGTTGATAAAAAAATAACAGATTAATCCTGCGAGGATAAAAAGAAAACCACCTAATTCAATAGCCAGGAGACGGTTATTATTTAATACATTTTTCATGAGCCAGCCAAAACCAAGGGAAGCAATAATTTCAGGTAACACAATAAAGAAGTTGAAAATACCCATGTAAATACCGACTTTATCTTTAGGCAAAGAACCGCTAAGCATGGCATAAGGCATGGATAATATACTTGCCCAGGCAATACCAATACCCGTCATTGCAACATACAACAGGTATTTATCGTGTATCCAGCTCACACTAATCAATCCTAACGCGCCGCAAAAAAGGCATAAAGCATGTGTCAGTTTTCTTCCTAACCGGTCCGCAATCATTGGCAATACCAGTGCAAAAAGAAAAGTTACAACGCTATAATAAGCCAATGTAAGGCTCCCGAAATCAGCACCGGCAGCGTAAACCGGGTCGCTTGCGTCTTTTCCGCCAAATACATTTACTGCTACTGCCGTAGTATAATAAAACCACATAAGGAAAAGACCCGGCCAGGTAAAGAATTGCACCAAAGCGATGATCTGCATTCTTTTGGGCATATTTACCAACGCATGATAAATTTCCCCAATCCCATCGCGTGATTGAGCCGATTTATCTTTTTTTCCCGGTTCAGATGGCGGGTATTCATTTGTTGTAAAAACAGTGTATAAAACAGCAGATAAAAAGAAGAAAGCCCCGATATAGAAAGACCATTTTACATTTTCGGGTATTGATCCCTGTGAGGCCGTATTGGCTACATGAAAAATATTCCGCATGATCCACGGTAGCGCCGAAGCTATACTTCCGCCAAGGCCAATCATCATACTCTGCATGATAAAGCCCCGGTTAACCTGTGAATCTGGCAGCTTATCTGTTACAAATGCCCGGAATGGCTCCATGGAAACATTACCAAAAGTATCCAATACCCAAAGTAACCCGGCAGCCATCCACAACTCGCTGCTATGCGGCATTAATAACAATGCAATGGAGCAAAGAACAGCGCCGACCAAAAAATAAGGCCTTCTTCTCCCCCATTTGGGATGCCAGGTCCTATCGCTCATATAACCGATAATGGGCTGTACCAACAAGCCTGTAAGGGGCGCTGCCAAAAAAAGCAAGGGGATATCGTCGGGGTTAGCACCCAGGTTTTCATAAATGCGTCCCATATTGGCTCGCTGTAAATCCCAACCAAACTGGATTCCAAAAAACCCCACGCTCATATTAATAATCTGGCTGAGGCTGAGTTTAGGTTTTACCCCGGTATAAGCAGTTGACATAACAATCGTTTATTTGGCCGTTACACTTGGAAAGATAGGAATAATATGTAAATTGTACACAAAGTCTCGCCAGCGTCAGAAATTAAATAGATCATAATAATATTAGCAGGCCTTATAAATAATAAGTGAAGTAAAGTAATAAAATTAGTGCTGATAAATATTAATAACTAATAAAACAGATTTATACTTTTTACATACCGAAAATATATTTGTAAGCATAATTAACCATACACCTACCATGAAGAAAATTGCAAAACCCGCTCCTGCAGATGTTCCTTCTTTTTATAAAAGCTATATTGACTGCGTTCCCGGCGATGAAAATCTCATTAAGAACCTTGTTGATATTTTAATTGAAACCGAACAACTCATTCTTTCTCTTCCAGAAGAAAAATTATTGCATAGATACGGTGCAGGAAAATGGAGTATTAAGGATATCATTAACCATCTGTCCGACTGCGAACGGATCATTACTTACCGGGCCCTCCGCATAGCCCGGGCTGATGAAACCAACCTGCCCGGCTTTGACGAAGACCATTTTGCAAAACATACAAACGCAGACAAAAGAACCGCAAGGGATTTGCTTTATGAGCTAAGAGCTTGCCGCATGTCCAGCATCGCTTTGATTGAAACCATGGACAACGAGTCGCTTAACCGGAAAGGAAGTGCCAATGGTTATTTTATTTCTGCCCGTTTATTGATTAACCACTTATATGGTCATCATCGTCACCATCTGAACATCCTTAAAGAGCGGTATCTGAAGTAATTTTTGGAGCAGGTTTATAAATAAATCGTGTGCTTGTTCCTCAAAACTGATATAGCCTTACTACATCCGGATGCTATTATCCAACGGGTATTTGTTTTTTGCAGTACACACTCCCTACGTTTTGCTCTTTATGCATTCCACTTACTTTAGCCAGCGTAATTCCAATACTTACTGAAAGTAAAAATCACCTTTCACTATAGCCCCTGAATGGAACCCTGTGAAAAATTATTTGATGATAAAGGACAGACTATACATCAGGGTAATTCACAAAAAGTAGAGAAAAAAACCGGTTCAGTAAGAACCGGTTTACCCTTTTTAAGACTATCGTTAAATCACAAAACCATTTGGAATTACTGCACCTTTCTTTACCACTACAATTCCATCTTTGATAGTATACAATGAGTGATCTGTATTTTCCAGGTGAGGGCCTCCATTTATCCTAACGTCGTCGCCTATACGACAATTTTTGTCAATGATAGCGTTTCGGATATAACAGCGGTGACCAATACCGAGCAGGGGTATCCCCGACTGATGCGCATTATTAATTTCATCCAGTGTTTCATAATAGTCATTACCCATCAGGTAGCAACTCACAACGGTAGTACCATGCCCTATCCTGCTTCGTATACCGATTACGCTATGCTCAATCCTGGATGCGTTGATAATAGACCCTTCCGCTACCAATGTCTTTTCCAATGTACTTCCACTGATTTTGGCCGGGGGCAGCATGCGGGCACG
>JAFDYH010000034.1 GCA_018267535.1 Bacteroidota bacterium | reverse complement strand
CAATAAATGGCCGGGTAAAGAGAAAACTATTTATACTGTTTTCAGCCTGGTGCCGGAAGGATTTAACGGCGCACTGTTTGAAGCAGAAGCGAAACAAGGGTTTCATTATGTTGATCTCTGGAATCATGAAGATGCCGAATTGAAAACCATTAATGAGAAAGAGTATATAACCGCTAACCTGGAATCATTTGATAAAAGATATCTGGGAACAAATAATGAAGGCGCTGTCAATGCGATTGCGTATTTCCCCAATCTGCTTTCGGTGAAGCAGGAAGGTGATAAAATTTTCATTGAATCGGGAGGAGGGAACCTGGTTAAAGTATGGTATGAAAATCCATCTTATGATAAAGAGCCGTTCATTATTAAAGAACGAAAAACCTCTTTTCACCTTTTTCAGCAATTTGGAAGAAGAGAGGGAAAATATGTGATCCAGGTATTTGATAAAGAAGATTTACTGGATGAATATATTTTAAAAATAGCTCCCGGAAAACCTTTATTAGTTTCTGAAAGCAATTCTGTTTCTCCACCTAAAGTAATTCCGGTGGGAATGGTTAAAATTCCTGCCGGCTCATTTACGATGAAAGTTGTTAATGGTGATGAGTTTATTTCCTATCCTAAAGATGGATACCCAAAATCTTTTTCATTTAAAAGTTTTTACATTGACAAATACCCGGTAACAAACCAGGAGTTTAAAAAATTTATTGACGAAACAGGATATAAGCCGACAGATACTGTTAACTACCTGAAGCATTGGATGAATGGAAATTTAAAAAAAGGGGAAGAAAATTTTCCTGTTGTCAATATCAGTTATGAGGATGCACAAGCGTATGCAAAATGGGCAAATAAACGATTGCCCACTGAAGCAGAATGGCAATATGCCGCTCAAACAACAGATGGAAGACTATGGCCGTGGGGTAATACAGTAAAAGAAAAAGGAAAGTCGGAGAAGAACATCAGTACCACATTGACCTTGGTTGATTATGGAGTGCCCGATTCAAAGTACTGCGATACGGGAGATGGGAAACAATATCCTGTTGGTAAGTATAAAAAAGGAGTAAATCCGTTTGGAGTATATGATCTTACCGGCAGTGTATGGCAAATAACCAACGATATTTACCAAAGCGATACTTACGAATACATTTTAATGAAAGGTGGTAGCTATTACAAACCAGGCGGTAGTTGGTGGTATGTGCAAGGTGGCCCTAAGCCATTACATTATCGTCAGATGCTATTACGGGTATCGCAGGGCTTTGAACGAAACGCAACTGTTGGCTTTCGTTGTGTGAGGGATGCCGAGTGAGTTATTTTCCTTTAAAATTTGCTTTTCTTTTTTCTAAAAATGCCGAAGCGCCTTCTTTCATATCTTCCGTAGCGAAGCATTCACCGAATTTTTTTATTTCAAAGTCATATCCCTGCTGTGTATGATCAAAGCGGTTGATGCACTCAATTACTTTGGCAACAGCAACCGGCGCTTTTGATTGAATGAGTTGTAATGTTTCTTTTGTTTTTGATAACAAATCTTCTGCATTTGTTACTTTATTCACCATCCCATATTCCATTGCTTCTTTTGCTGTAAGCATGTTGCCGGTCATAATGAGTTCCATGCTTCGGTTCCGTCCTATTAATTGGGTCAATCTTTGTGTACCCCCGTACCCCGGGATCAATCCAAGGTTAACCTCCGGTTGGCCAAACTTTGCATTTTCACTTGCATATATGAAATGGCAGGAAAGCGCCAATTCACATCCGCCTCCCAGTGCAAATCCATTTACCGCTGCGATAATTGGCTTTGCACAATTTTCAATTTTATCAAAAACGTTTTTCTGTCCATGTCTTGCCAGTTCTTCTCCCTGGCCTGCATTCAACTCCAAGAACTCACTGATATCTGCACCGGCAACAAATGCTTTAGGTCCTGCACCGGTAATGATTGCTGATTTAATATCAGGATTCGTATACACTTCATCAATCGCTGCGCTTAACTCGTTAATTACAGTTTTATTCAGTGCATTCAATTTATCAGGCCGGTTGATAGTAATGGTGTATGTTCCATTCTCAATTTGAACAAGCAATGTACTGTACATATCCCTTATTTTTTTCAAAAATAAAGTATTCAATTTTTTTTGCAGAAGTTAAATAGGCTAAAAAGGTATTTTGAAAAGCAGGAAAGGACAGCTGAAATCGAAGATTAAATGATTTTTGCTGCTAAGGAATATCAATCGCTCGGATTGTAACCTTGTTTTCTATTTTGCCATTTCCATATTTATCAGTAAAGACAACTGTAACATCATAATTCTGCTCCCATTCCATTGGTTTGCCTGTATTCACGGTGCAACGTAGATAATCCAAACTGTCCTTATCGAAAATATCCTTTTCTTTAAAAAGATCTGGCTCTGCCAAAAGCACTTTACCCGATTTATCACTGATGGTCAAAGCACAGCCTACGGACACTTTTCCATCTTTTATCGTAAATCCTTTTACCTTTTCATTCAGGATAACAAAACTTTCTCCCAGTGGAATATCTGTATGGTTTAGTACTTGGTCATTCATAATAACCTTAGTGCCTGATGGAACCAGCCCCGTATAGGTTGTTACAAGTCCGGTATTCAAGTCTTTATTAATACCGGAAGGAGGAATTGAATTGCAGGAGTTGATTAATAAAGTAAATACAATGAGGGGCAAGGAAATAAACCGGGCGGTTGGCGTTGAAATGGCTTTCATATATATTAAAATGTTCGGTTTTCTTTTACCCACTCTTTAATATAATCTGCAATTACTGAAGTAGAAGTGCCCGGTGCAAATAGTTTACCAACGCCCATCTCATTCAGTTTCTTCATATCATCTTCCGGAATGATACCGCCGCCTGTCAATAAAACATCAGTCATTTCTCTTTCTTTCATCAGTGCTATAATCTTTGGAAACACTGTCATATGGGCGCCGCTGAGAATACTGATACCAATTGCATCTACATCTTCCTGCAGTGCTGCAGTTACTACCATCTCCGGAGTTTGGCGAAGCCCTGTATAAATTACTTCCATACCAGCATCCCGCAAAGCAGTGGCAATAACTTTGGCGCCACGATCATGGCCGTCTAATCCTACTTTAGCGACCAGTACACGTATAGGTCTGTTCATGAGTGTGGGTTCAACTGTAAAAATAAGAAAACAGTCACCGAATAAACCGGCTTTTCAAACCGGCAACGCCTTTTTCTATAATTGCTTTTAATGAATCATTTGCTTTTTCAAACAGGATAAATTTTGTTCCTGTTTCCCTGAACAAGGGCATAGTAACAGAATCCTTTACCGTCATCTTTTCAAATTGCTGAAAAACGATATCGTCTTTATCCGGGATGCGATGACCCACAAATAATAAATTATGGATGTCATATTTGTCTGGCATCCATAAAAGAAAAGATGCATTGTCGCTATAAACTTCCGGTAACCCAACTTCTTTCCGGTAATAATTCAAAGCTCCTGCGGTAAAGTACCCTCTGCAATAGACCATTGTTTTTGATTTTTCTTCAGGCGATAGGCTATTGTAGATTGTTCCAGCTTGTTGCGCCATTTCTTTCCATCCAATCATATCCGCGAAATCCTGCGGCAGAGGATGTATTTGCTGGTCTTCCCATTTATTAAGTTTTTTGAAACCTGTCTTTTCATAATAGCTCGCAAGTTCATCCGGTTTGGCTACAGGTAATATCATCGGTACAATATAAAGTCCTAAGCCAACGGAAAATAAAAGCATCGCATATCTCGTCCATTTCCACTTGAAAGCTGTCGCCTGTTCCAGGCAAACACCGCCAAAGGCAAACAACAGCGGGTATATACCTAATGCATAATAATCTTTTCCATGTAATACAATCAATAGAGTGATAACAAACAGGTAAGCCCATGTGTAAAACCGGTAGGCTTTTCCGCTTTCGGTAAAACAAACAAATAGTATCCCGGCAACCCAGGTAAACACACAGGGCAGGTTCATTAAAAACTGGCTGGCAATAAAATTGATGGGGCTTATAAATTGTAATTGTTCTTCCTGCAATTCCTGCATATGGGCTACAACAGGAAAACGATGATTATACTGCCAGGTAAGGTTCGGCAGGAAAATAAAAAAAGCAATTAATGCGGCATAATAGAAATGTTTATTGAGAAAAATCTTACGATGCCTTGTTAATAAAAGCCCTGCCAGAATACTTAGCGTAATAAAAGCGACGGAATATTTACTCATCATGCCCAGGCCCACAGCAATTCCGAAAATATAAACCCATTTTACTTTTTCTGTTTGAATATAGCGGACAATACTGTAACCAATCAGCGTCCAGAAAAATACTTCCAGGAAATTGGGTTGAAATAGGAAGAAAAGCCGCATATATCCATCAATCATAAAAGGAAGCCAGGTCAGTATTAAGGCAAATGCTTTTCCGCCCAATGAAAGAACGGTTTTACCCACTAATAAAAATGTAAAAACACCAAATAAAGCAGGCCATATTTTTATCCAGAACATAGTGGCGCCAAAAAAATTCGTAATCCAAGCGAATACACTTAGCACCGGCGGTACTTCCATATATCCCCACGCCATATGATGCCCTTCGGCGAGATATAAAAATTCATCCCGGTGTGGCTGGTAATAACTATCCTGGAGAATGAAGGGGCTGATTAATTTTATAAATGCAAGAAGGTATAAAAGACGATTGCCTTTAAGCATGTAAAATATTTGGAAAAAGATACAAAAGCTTTTTTAATAGCCTCTTTCTTCAGTATACAAATCGATAAATGACCGATTTTATCCGGCTGAAAATAACGAAAGGGCTTTTTGTATGCGATGAATAGTATTTTCTTTATCCAGCAATTCAGCAATTTCAAATACAGGCGGCCCGAATTTTCCGCCAACCAGCATAATGCGTAAAGGCAATTGTAATTCTCCTGGTTTTATATTTTGCAACGCTGCCAGTTTTTTAAACGCATCTTCGATAAATGCACTTTTCCATTCCGGTATGGCCTTCAATTCTTCAGTAAAAGACAGGAAGAAGTTTTTCTTAGCTTCATTCCATTTGGGTTTCACCGCATCTATATCATATTTCTCCGGTTCCTGAAAAAAGAATGAACCTTGCTGTATAAAATCGCTAAGTAGTGTACAACGATCTTTGACAACAGCAATAACTTTTTCCAGGAAAGTATCATCGGAAACAATTATGTTGTTTTCTTCAAACAGGCTTTTAACTTTTGACTTTATACTTTTGACAGCTGATTTCTTAATCCATTCATGATTAAACCACTTCGCTTTTTCATAATCAAATTTGGCGCCGCCGCTATGCACCCTTTCCATCGAAAATTTTTCAATCAACTCTTCTTTAGAAAAAATTTCCTGCTCTGTACCATCATTCCACCCCAATAAAGCCAGCAGGTTAATAAATGCCTCCGGCAAAAATCCTTTTTCTTTAAACCCTTCAGTTAATTCATTGGTTTTGGGGTCTGTCCAGCTCATCGCAAAAACAGGAAAACCATATTTTGCCCCATCGCGTTTACTTAATTTTCCATTAGGACCTAATATCAACGGAAGGTGTGCCCATTGTGGCATATTTTCCAATCCAAATAAATATTTCCATAACAAAACATGAACAGGAGCGGAGGGCAACCATTCTTCGCCGCGGAAGGCATGTGTTATCTTCATTAAATAATCATCTACTACTACTGCCAGGTGATAGGTAGGCATGCCGTCCGCTTTCAATAAAACCTTATCGTCTACAACGGAGGTATCAAAGCTAACTTCACCACGGATCATGTCTTTAAATGAAACTGTTTCCCGTTCCGGCATTTTAATGCGGATAACATGTTTGGTTCCATCGGCAATCAGCTTATCCGTTTCTTCTTTTGATAAACGGATAGAATTGCGCATTTTCAGGCGCAGTGTATGATCATATTGAGGAGAAGGGTTTTGTTCAGATTTATAATTGTGGCGCATGGCTTCCAACTCTTCCGGTGTATCAAATGCATAATAAGCACGGCCTTCCTTTACCAACTGTTCAGCATATTGTCTGTACAGTTCTTTACGTTCGCTTTGGCGATAAGGGCCATAAGCACCACCATGCAGCGGGCTTTCATCCGGTTCAAGCCCGGTCCATTTTAAACAATTATAAATATATTCTTCCGCTCCCGGTACAAAACGGGTTTGATCGGTATCCTCTATTCTTAAAATAAAATCACCCCCATGCCTTTTTGCAAACAGGTAATTGTATAAAACGGTTCTTACACCTCCAAGATGTAAGCCACCAGTAGGACTTGGCGCAAACCTTACCCGGACTTTCTGACTCATAGGCTGCAAAGATAGACTCCCGTAATTAAAGCGGTTATCTTTGTATGGATGCGAAAGTATTTTGTAAAGACTCCCTGGTGGTTGAAGAAAATCTATTCTTCTTATGTCTGGAGTATAAATACAAAAAGGAAAATACTTTATTTCACTTTTGATGACGGCCCACACCAGGAAGCGACTCCTTTTGTGCTCGATGAACTAAAAAAGTATAAGGCCCTCGCTACATTTTTTTGTATTGGCAAAAATGTAATTGAGCACCCCATGATTTATAAGCGGATTTTAGATGAAGGACATACTGTTGGTAACCATACACAGAATCACCTGAATGGATGGAAGGCAGATAATGACCAGTATATGAAAGATATTGCTGAAGCGGCACAGTATATTGATTCCAACTTGTTCCGGCCTCCTTACGGTAGGATTACTTCCTTCCAGGCAAGGCATCTTCGGTCAGCCATGAGGGGTAGAAATGCAAGAGTAATCATGTGGGATGTATTAAGCGCCGATTTTGATACCACGATAACGCCTGAAAAATGCCTGGAAAATGTAATTTTTAATGTCAAGCCGGGATCAATAGTTGTATTTCACGACAGTCAAAAAGCTTTTAAAAAAATTCAGTACGCACTTCCGAAAATTCTTCAATTTTTTTCTGAAAAGGGATATTTTTTTGATGCGCTTAAAGGAATTGATGAAGATAGCAGGGTATTGTAATTAAAATCAGAAAGTTGCTAAAAAAGCCTATAAGACATTGGTAATCACCTAAAAAAATTAGGGCCTGGGTAGAAACCCTGGCCCGTTTTTAATCCGTACCCTATGAAAACTGATTTAAAGATAAAATAATTTTTGATTAATGCAAACTTATTTCCTGTGTTGAACCATTAATCGTTATGGTAGCCTTGCCATCACAGGCCCCTGAACCGAAATCCAGCTCGGCTGTCCATTGATTGTTTGCAGAAGAAGCACCCAGGGTAGTTTTTATCTTACCTTCTACTATCCAGCGGCATAGGAATTTCTTTACCAGCGGCGATTCTATCTCCGATTGCCAGGTAGCCAGCAGGGTTTGCGACTTTAGCTGGCCTGAGGAATTACCCTCAATTGTAAATACATCATCAAGGGCGAAATCCGGCGTGTTCAGGCCATCGGTTTGGGTAATTATTTTATGGTTATTCCATGCTATATAATTGCCATTGGACTTGCTGAGCCTGGCGTTCGATACATCTATTGTAAACTGGCGGTTACCGGTAACTGATGTATTGGAAATAGTTTCTGTCCCTTCTACCAGTATACTGTCAATAGCGAATCCTTCAAAGGTCACGGAAGCTGATTTACCTGGTGTGATCAATCGGCCTGTATACCGGGCAATTATTTTTCCCTTCCGTGTATGGCCATCTTTGCCTTCACAACCCGGCCCGAAATCAATTGTAATCTGCAAAGGAAAAGTAGCCGGGGCTGCCAGCTCTTTTATATCAACCGTGAAGCAGGCCAGGGGTCGCTCGTTTTGTCCATTGTTACTCATCAGCCGGCCAAAAACACCAGTACCTTGCATACCTACATCATTGTTTACGCCCATTACATTATCAAAAACATCATTGAAAACAAACTCCGCCTCAGCATTGGATTCGGCTGCTGCAAGGGAAGCATTATATTGGTCACCTGAAGAGGCGCCACTGTTTTCTTTTTTACAGGAAAAAATACCCAGGATAGTAAAAAAAGCGAAAAACAGGAGAGTACGAGCAGGCTTACTTATCAGATTCATAGCAAGAGGTCTTTTTTCTAAACAGTCAGATAACGAATGTAAGATGGTAAATATTGGTCAAAGTTTAACAGTTTCCTTTATTTTTCAGGAGTTTTGTTGTAAATCTACAGAGAATGCAGTTGATTGATACCCATTGTCATATTTATGCGGATGCCTTTAATACGGACAGGAAGGAGATGATAGACAGGGCCGTAAAGGAAGGGATAAATAAGCTATTGATGCCGGCCATAGATACAACAACTTACCAGGCGATGCTCGCTCTGGAGCAGGAGCATCCCGGCACTTGTTTTTCGATGATGGGTTTACATCCCTGTTCCATAAAGACAAATTTTAAAGAGGAACTGGCGGTTATTTATAAATATTTTGAGCAGCGGCCTTTCATTGCTGTAGGGGAGATAGGGCTGGATTTTTACTGGGATTTGAGTTTTAAGGAAGAGCAGTACCATGCTTTTCATGAACAGATTGAATTAGCCCTGCACTATGGTATTCCTATTGTTATTCACTCCCGTGAATCAACGGACGAGTGTATAGGAATCGTAAAGGAACATCAAAGGGGGAAGCTGAAAGGAGTATTTCATTGTTTTGGCGGGTCAAAGGAACAAGCCCAAAAAATTATTGATCTCGGTTTTTATCTTGGCATCGGTGGTGTATTAACGTTTAAAAAAGCGGGACTTGATGTATTAATGAAGGGACTGAACTTAAACAATATAGTACTGGAAACAGATGCCCCATACCTGGCTCCGGCTCCTTTCCGCGGAAAGAGAAATGAATGTAGTTATGTAAAATATGTAGCGGAGAAACTGGCGGAAATAAAACAGCTACCAATACAGGAGGTAGCTGCAATTACAACATCCAATGCCCAAAGTTTATTTAGCATCTGACGGGTTGAACCCTTATTTTTGCACCCCGATTTTGGAGACTTGTCCGAGTGGTTGAAGGAGCACGCCTGGAAAGTGTGTATACGGGAAACCGTATCGAGGGTTCGAATCCCTCAGTCTCCGCTGAAAAAGGTAAATGACTTGAAGAAAGAGTAAGTTTTCATTGAAAGAGGTGTTGGAGCCGCTACTTAACTTATAACGGCCATTTTTTAAGAGACCTTGTTGAGCTATTACTGATTTGGCTTTAAAGACAGAACATAGGAGACCATCAATTTTGCATCTCCAACTGATAGTGTAGAATGGGGATCCATTACCGCAGATCCCCAATTTCCGCTTCCACCACTGATTACTTTTTGAGCAAGCGCTTCAATATAAACTTTATTTGCAGGATATCTTTGTGCTATATCCTTAAAAGCCGGCCCTACTGATCTTTGATCTGGCTTATGACAAATATAACAGTCTGAATAAGCGATTAAAACTTCGCCTTTTTGGATTGCTTCAGCAGGAATGTTTTCACTTTTGCCCGGTATACGTTTTATATAATCAACCGGTTTCCGGGTATTATTTTGTTTGGGTTCATTATTGCAACCAAGCAGGTAGTAGATGCCAAGTAGACAATAAACGATCAAAAATGAATTTACTTTTCTAAATAACCGGGCTCTGCTATTCATTGTACTCTTTACCATTTTCGATAGACTGATTTTTTAGTCGTCTTTCAATTGGTAATAAAACAAATGTAAATATTCTTATGAATAAGAAGAATCATCACGGTCTAATAGCCTGCGATTAGGATTCGTGGCAATTGTTTCTGAAAGAATGCGCTGAGTTTCAATTCACCGGAACCAGTAGCTAATACAACAACTCATAATTTCATTTAAACAGTTTTGTTTATTAAAACCAGAACAAATCAAACCCTTACTCTTATTCCTTTCGGATCGTATAATGGGCCTTTTACAATCTTTCCACTGATCCAGTTTCCAAAAACAAGTATTTCAATTGCTGTACCCAAGGTTGTTAACTCAACCGGCAGGTAAGCGAAAGCTATAGACGATCGTATGGTGGCGCCATAACCACCTGAAGTAACGCGGCCGGATACAGTGCCATTTACCCGCACGGGTTCATTGCCTAATACAACTGCTTTCGGATTATCCAATACAATCGTTACTAATTTCTTTTTAATAGTATGTTGAGTTAATGCTTTGCTGCCACGAAACTCTTTGTCTTTGGCAATCGCAAAACCTAAGCCAGCTTCATATGGTGTTTCATCCGGGCTTATATCGGCCCCCCAATAGAGATATCCTTTTTCTGTGCGCAACGAGTCTATCGCTTTATAGCCACAGGCAACGATTCCAAAAGACTGACCTGCTTTCCAAAGTACTTCCCATAGTTCGGCACCTTTATCCACAGCGGCATATATTTCATATCCGAGTTCACCAACAAATGTTACACGAACCAGCTGCACGGGTATATTGCCAATACTGGTTTCCCGCATATTTAAAAAAGGAAAAGAATTCGTTGAAAGGTCAGCGTTAGTTAGTGTGGCAAGCAAATTTCTTGTCTCTGGTCCCCATATCCCAAAACAGGTTAATGAAGCTGTTACATCTTTCAGTACTACTGAGCTATCTTCTGGCAAATGATCGGTTAACCAGGCCATGTCATGACTATTCAACGCTGTTCCGGAAATCATTCTGAACGTATTGTCGCCGGTTTGCGTAATAGTTATATCACTTTCCACACCGCCTTTTTCATCCAGCATCTGTGTATAGGTTACATGGCCTGTTCCTTTATTTACTTTATTGGAGCACATATACTCCAGCCAGGCACCGGCGCCAGGCCCGCTGATTTCTATTTTTGAAAAAGATGATTCATCGTATAAACCAGCTTTTTCTCTTGTTGCCAATGATTCTGTTACAATCGCCGTACTCCAGTTTTTACCAGCCCAACCCTCAGGCCTCAATGATTCATAAGCGGGGTTTTCATTGCCTTTATAATAATTCACTCTTTCCCATCCTGATTTTTCACCGAATACGGCATTATTTTTCTTGTGCCATTCATAGGCAGAACTCATTTTTAAAGGCCGTCCTGATTGCCGATCATCTCCAGGGTAACGGATATCATAATACATTTCGTAATTTTCGGTTACCCTTGCCAGTGTGTAAGAGAATGATTTGTATTGTGCACCGAATCTCCTGATGTCCATTTCCCATAAATCCATAGTAGGGTGTCCGTTAGTTAGCCAAGAGGCCATTTCTCTTCCTATACCTCCTGCGCCTGCAATACCATGTGCACAAAAACCGGCTGCGACAAAAAACCCTTTTACAGAGGTAGGACCTAAACAGAATTCATTATCAGGAGTAAATGCTTCAGGCCCGTTGATGACTTTGCGGATAGGCGCTGTTGCCATCGCAGGCACACGCATTGTTGAGTTGATCATAATATCTTCAAAACGTTCCCAGTCTTCTGCCAATAATTTTCCATTGAAATCTTTAGGCACTTCATCTCTTAAATCAGCATTCAGGAATGCAGCTGCTGATTTTCTTTCATAGCCACCCATCACCAGTCCAGCTCCATCTTCACGATAATACACAAGATTATCAGGGTCACGTAATGTTGGTAAATGCGGATCATTTTTTGAAACAGTGCGAAAAGCTGCTGTAACAAGGTACTGGTGGCTCATTGGTATGATAGGTACCCGCACGTTTACCATTCTTGCTACTTCAGCTGTATATAAACCACAGGCAGCAACTACTTTCTCTGTTTTAATGGTTCCTTTCTCTGTTGTTACCGATATAACCTGGTTGTTGCTGGTATTAATTTCGGTTACTCTTGTTTGTTGCAATATTCTTACCCCCATCCTTTTTGCCTCTTTTGCCAGGGAAGTGCAAAGAAGGCTCGGGTCGAGATAACCGTCTGTAGCCAGGTAGGTAGCGGCCCTGACATTTTCGGTAGACATTAAAGGAAAAAGTTCTTTAGCCTTCTCCGGCGATATTTCTTCCAATGGTA
>JAFDYH010000348.1 GCA_018267535.1 Bacteroidota bacterium | reverse complement strand
GCCAGAATTGCCGCCTATTACTAATGGCCTGGTTAATCCGGTGGACCGTTTTGTAAATGTTTACTTCAACAACAATAATATTACATGGCAGAAATCGGTTAACGACCGTATTTATATAAGAAGGGTTTACCTGGATATTACAGGAATGCTGCCACCGCCGGATTCAATAGATGCTTTTGTAAAAAATTCCCAGGTTGATAAAAGAGAAATGCTGGTCAAAAATCTTTTAGGCCGGGATGATGAATATGCGCAGCATTGGCTCACATTCTGGAATGATGCTTTACGGAATGATTATAGCGGTACAGGCTATATCACCGGCGGTCGTTTTGACATTACCAAATGGCTGTATAGTTCATTGCGAAGCAATAAACCTTTTAATCTTTTTGTAAAACAATTAATCAGCCCTGATTCCACATCGGATGGTTTTATTAAGGGCATTACCTGGCGGGGTACTATTAATGCAAGCCAGCGTGTGGAAATGCAGGCAGCGCAGAATATATCGCAGGTGTTTTTGGGATTAAACCTTAAATGCGCTTCCTGCCACGATAGTTTTATCAGCGATTGGAAGCTGGATGATGCTTACGCTTTCGCCAATATTTTTTCTGATTCCACACTCGAGGTAAACCGCTGTGATAAGCCAACCGGGAGAATGGCAGGAAGAAGGATGTTGTTTAAGGAATTGGGACAGTTGGATACAACAGCGAATAAAACAGAACGGTTAAAACAATTGGCTGATCTTATTGTACAACCCAAAGATGGCCGTTTATACCGGACGCTTGTTAACAGGATATGGGCGCAGGTAATGGGCCGTGGTATGATTGAACCGGTAGATGTAATGGATAATGCACCCTGGAGCCAGGATTTACTGGATTGGATGGCTTCTGATTTTACAGCCAATGGGTATGACATTAAGCGCCTACTTTACACTATTCTTACTTCCAAAACATACCAGTTGCCTTCGGTGGCGATACAGGATCCGGCATTGATTACATCCTCAAAGTTTGTATTTAACGGTATGTTACGGAGACGCCTGGTCGCGGAAGAATTTTCTGATGCGGTGAGTGAAACAATAGAACCGGTATATCCGGATTCGGCAGTTGTATTTCAATTATTACCGGATAGCAATAAAACAAAAATCCCTTTTGCAAGGGCTTCACTGGTTTTAAATGATCCGTTCTTAACCGCATTAGGAAGGCCAAACAGGGAAACAGTTTCGACCAGCCGTATTTCACAGGCCAATTTATTGCAGGCGCTGGAACTGACAAACGGAACAACGTTTAATGATGCGATGAAACGTGGCGCCATTAAGTGGAAAGAAAAATACCCGGATACGGATTTAATGATAAAAGAAATATACCGAAAAACATTAGGGCGATTGCCGGTGAAGAGCGAGGAAAGGATTGCAAAGAAGATGCTTGGAAAAGAACCGAATGTGGATGATGTGCAGGATTTTTTATGGGCTATGGCATTGCACCCGGAGTTTCAGTTGATATTTTAAACCCTGGCCTCACCAGATCTCTCCAAAGGAGAGGAACAACTTACTGCCATCGCTTTTCAAAGATTTTGTGAGTAATTGTATTTCAAGAATGCTGAATAGAGAGCTAATGTTTATATGGAAGAATTAAAGTTTGGAGTAGTATTGATGAACCGCTCCTTCTCTATAGGATAAGGAGTTGGAGGATGAGGCCAATATTTTTAATTTTATACTAACTTAAATAACTAAGTTATGAGTGCAAACTGGAACCGGAGAGAGTTTTTAAAGAAAACAAGCGCTGCAACTTTGGCGGCAATGGCAGCGAATTCGCCATTCGCAGCAACATTAAATGGTTATGGCTTCAATAACCTTAAAACATCTGCCGATACAGTTATCCTTTTATGGATGGCGGGCGGCATGGCGCATACAGAAACATTTGATCCTAAAAAATATACGGCGTTTGAAAAAGGAATGGAAGGAAAAAGGGTATTGAGCACTTTCCCTTCTTATCCTACTGCAATAGATGGTATCCGGTTTTCAGAAAGGCTGCAATCAATAGGCAGCGTTATGGACAAAGGGACATTGATCCGTTCTTATGTAGCTGCCGATATGGGTTTTATTTTACACTCAAGGCACCAGTATCATTGGCATACCTGCTATCAGCCGCCGCAGACAGTAGCGGCGCCGCATATTGGTTCATGGATTGCAAAACAATTGGGGCCAAAGAACCCGGTAATACCTGCCTTCATTGATATTGGCCAGCGGTTTACTGTTGGGGAAGCAGAAGAGTTGAAAGCCTTTCATACTTCCGGTTTTTTAGGAAATGAATTCGGTCCTTTTATGATACCCGATCCCAGT
>JAFDYH010000347.1 GCA_018267535.1 Bacteroidota bacterium | reverse complement strand
GTATATCCCTCATTGGTGAGGTTACTTCTTCCCGGTATAAACTGATCATCTTTTATAACCAGTTTCTGCGATTTGTAAATCCTCGTTAAAGAAAGCTTTGGTGGTGGCGCCACTTTATTTTGTGAGCGGTAAAACCGTACATAACGTTCAAAGTATTCATGCCTGTCATTCATTTCATAAATAAGCGTTTTTGCTGCTTCCCAATCACCACATAGTTTTTCATCAGGATTCAGCGGTATTAAGGTTACCGCATCGATATACACAAAGAAATGAGATTGTGCCGGTATACCTGTTTCACCATTTATGTCGCGTTTGGAAAAATTCGCAATCGTCAAGAACTTTTCATCACCCTTGGCGGTATAGGTAAAACTTATTTTCTGCCAGTTATGATTATCCTTTTCCGGTGTATTTTGATCAATAACATAAGCTGTAGGAGTTATCTGGTACAGAAAATTTCTGTCCATTAAGAAATCAGTAGGTGTAAAATATATACCAATACTATCAAGGATGCTCGTCGGTGCTTTCAGAAAAAACTGTACACGGTATTGATTCCCCTTCCTGAGGGCACAAAGCAATTGAGTCCTTGTATAGGAGCGTTGAAATTTATTGCGCGTTCTGCCGGCTTCAATTGCCAGGTAATGACTACCCTCTTCTGCCGCTCCGGAATCCACAAAATAATTTTTAAAGCCTCCTGTATTGCCAAACCAACCTTCCGGCGCGCAAGGCTCATGATATTCTGTACAGATATTCTCATCTTCGAAACTGCCGTTTACCAGCAGGTTTTGCGCCGGGGATACCAGCGATAATAGTAAAGAATATAAGAGAACGTGTAATTTCATCAGCAATTCAACGAATTCAGTCACAAAATAGGTATGCCTGCGGCCATCTCAAACCTTTTCCCATTCTTTTTGTTTTTATTAGCATAGATTCATTAAAAGTGGTGGACAAAACTTTACGATTTACTCATAGAAAAGCCTGCATTGTAAATATGAATTGAAAAAGCAAAAACTTGACAAAGGGGTTTCAATGAGCAAGAAATTATCAATTCATCAATTATAATTTTCCCATTCAACTTCTTTCTTCCCACACCTGCACCAAGTTCACCAACGTCTCTACGGACTTCTGCATATCCTGTACACTCACATATTCATGCTTACCATGAAAAGCCATTTCACCTGTAAAAATATCGGGACATGGCAAGCCCATGAAAGATAGCCTTGATCCATCTGTACCACCTCTTGCACTTTCCTTATGAAAATGAATGTCGCTTCTTTTCATCGCCTCCTCCACATATTCGCCGATCTGCGGATAGTTAACCAACACTTCTTTCATGTTCCGGTATTGTTCTTTCACCTCCAGCGTATAGGAAGAGCCCGGATATTCTGCAACTGCTTTTTTTACAAATTCCTCAAGGCGGTCTCTATGCTGCTTCAATTTCGCAGTATTAAAATCACGGATAATCAATTCAATTTTTACCATTTCGGCTATACCATCAATATGTACAGGATGTACAAATCCGTCCCGAGACTCGGTTGTTTCCGGAGAAAACTCCTTTTTCGGTAACAAGTCAAGAAATGTTCCGGCCACTTTCAATGCATTTACTAATTTATTTTTTGCGTACCCCGGATGCGCACTCACTCCATGAAAAGTTACAACAGCTCCATCTGCACTGAATGTTTCATCTGTATACGATCCGCGTTTTCCTCCATCCAAAGTATATCCGAAATCTGCTCCGAGTTTTTTTACATCCACTTTGTTTACGCCCCGCCCTATTTCTTCATCAGGTGTAAACAAGATTTTTATTGTTCCATGTTTTATTTCAGGATGTGCTATTAAATAATTAGCCATATCCATTATAATAGCAACACCGGCCTTGTCATCGGCACCCAACAATGATGTGCCTGAAGCCGTAATGATATCTTCTCCGGTTTTCTCCAAAAGATATGGATGATCGGCTGTTCGTATTATCTGCGTATTGTCATCCGGTAAAACGATATCTTTCCCATCATAGTTTTTATGAATTATTGGTTTAACATTTGCACCGGTACAATCCGGCGCAGTATCTACATGTGAGCAAAAGCAAATAACCGGCACTTTCTTATCTGTATTCGATGAAATTGTACCATATACATAACCCCATTCATCCAAATGGGCGTCCGATACACCCATTTCAAGTAATTCCTTTACCAGAAGATTACTTAAATCTTTTTGCTTCGTGGTTGAAGGAATCGTGTTTGATTGAGGATCACTTTGTGTATCTATCTGTACATACCGGGTAAACCTTTCAGCAACAGTGAAAGCATATGTTTTTATCATACTTTAATCCTATTAAATAAAAAAGTTTGCAACTGTAACCAATCACAAACCATAAATTAAAAACAATAAACTATAAACCAGTTAAGGCATTATAATCAACGGCTTCTTTCCTACTATATCAACAAGCTCTATATCAAAAACCAGGTCTTCACCAGCAAGCGGATGGTTAGCGTCCAGCATGACAGCATCTTCTTTTATTTCTGCTACTACTACCTGAAATTGCTGTCCTTCGCCATTGTTCATCATCAGGGGCATCCCTTCTTCAAGTGCCATATCCTGGGGTAACCGGTCCTTAGGGAATTCAATCACCATTTCTTCGTTGCGGGGTCCGTATGCATCATTTACAGGGATGTTCACCGTTTTCTTTTCGCCAATACTCATGCCCGTTACACCGTCATCAAATCCTTTGATCACCATTCCTGCCCCTACTTCAAATTCAAGAGGTTCTCTCCCTTCAGAGCTATCGAAAGTTTCTCCATTGGTTAATTTACCATGATAATGCACTTTTACTTTGTCGCCTTTTTTTACCTGTTGCATGTTTTATTTTTTAGAGTCAGCTTCCGAAATTCTGTTCAACACCTGTTGCTTCCCTCCCGATCGCTACCGGGGCTTGTACGTTCAGAACAATTCTGAGCAGATTGAGATGCATTATGAAGAAAAGAAAAGGAATAAATGACCGGCAAGATACCTAATTCCTCCATGCAACCCGTTAAATATTTATGAATGTCTAAGGATATATTTACGGAAATTTGAACCCTGCTTAATCTACCAAAAGAATGAAATCTTTATTTATCATCACTGTATTGTCTTTCGGTATTTTCAGTTGCTCCGGGCAAAAAAAAACACAGGCTATTGATAGCCCTGCCCAACCCCGCATTATACCAGCCGCGGAGAGGATGGACGTATACCTTCCCCTGATTAAAGGAAAACGAGTCGGCATTTTTGCAAATCAGACCTCGATGGTAGGCAATACGCATCTTGTTGATACGCTGGTAAAGCAAGGAGTGGATATACAAATAATTTTCGGTCCGGAACATGGTTTTCGTGGCAATGCCTCAGCCGGTGAACATGTAAACAATGAGAAGGATGCGAAAACGGGTATTCCTGTTATTTCTTTATACGGTAGCAAACGCAAGCCTTCAGCAGAAGACTTAAGCAAAGTAGACGTATTGATTTTTGATATACAGGATGTCGGTGTCCGGTTCTATACGTATATTTCATCACTGCAGGATTTTATGGAAGCTGCTTTTGAAAACAGTAAACCATTGATGATACTCGATCGGCCTAATCCAAACGGATTTTATGTAGATGGCCCGGTGCTCGATCCGAAGTTTAAATCATTTGTCGGCATGCAGCCGGTACCGATTGTTTACGGAATGACTATCGCGGAATATGCGTTTATGATTGCCGGGGAAAAGTGGTTATCGGAAAAAGCGAATGAAAAATACAGTTACTACCTGCATGCCGAGAATTCAAAAGACACCGCTTTCCACTTCCAGGTAATCAAATGCAAAAACTATACTCATAACAGTAAGTATATTTTACCCGTAAAAACTTCTCCCAACATCCCGGATATGCAATCGGTTTACCTGTATCCTTCTACCTGTTTATTTGAAGGAACTGTATTAAGTGAAGGACGTGGGACGCCAAAGCCATTCCAGGTTTTTGGTGATCCATCCTTGCCCAGGAATTTATTTTCATTTACCCCTCAACCCAATGAAGGCGCTAAAAGTTCCAAACATTATGGAGAGGTTTGTTATGGTTGGAACCTGTCCGGGCCTGTTGATGAGGTACTAAAAGAAACAGATGGAAAAATTCAATTGAAATGGTTTTTAGAAGCCTACAAACTTTTTCCAAATAAGGATAGCTTCTTCCTGAAAAACAATTTCATCTATAAACTAACAGGCAACGATATATTCAAACAGCAGGTAATCGATGGAAAGTCAGAAGAAGAAATAAAAAAGAGCTGGGAACCGGCATTAACTCAATTTAAGGCGATACGAAAAAAATATTTATTGTACGATGATTTCAACTAGCCATTATTTCACAGCAACTTTAGCAAGTCAACCACCGAGAACCACAACATGATTGAATACAAGATAAAAGGAATAGAAACCCCGAACACATTTAATATGGCTTTACTTTCCCTGCGCATTGTTTTTATGGGTACCCCTGAATTTGCGGTTGCCTCGCTAGATGCATTGGTAAAGGCCGGCTATAACATTGTTGGCGTGATCACGGCTCCGGATAAACCGGCCGGCCGTGGTATGAAGATGCATGAAAGCGCCGTAAAACAATACGCGGAAAAGCATAGCCTTAACATCCTGCAGCCCGAAAAATTAAAGAATCCTGAATTCCTGGCACAACTCAAAGCATTAAATGCCGACCTGCAGGTAGTAGTCGCTTTCCGCATGTTGCCTGAACTAGTCTGGAACATGCCCCGATTGGGAACGATCAATCTTCATGGGTCGCTACTACCACAATACCGTGGTGCTGCCCCTATTAATTGGGCCGTCATCAACGGAGAGAAGGAAACGGGTGTAACAACTTTCAGGTTGCGGCACGAAATTGATACAGGCAATATCTTATTGCAGGAAAGCTTTCCTATTAGTGAAAACGAAACAGCTGGTGAAGTTCATGATAGAATGAAAGAGATCGGCGCCAGATTACTGGTAAAAACAGTTAATGGTTTAGCTAATGGCGATTTAACAGAAACACCCCAATCTTTAACCAAAGAAAGTGAAACATCCGATAACAACTTGCGACTTCTAAAACACGCTCCAAAAATATTCACTGAAACCTGTAAAATTGATTTTTCAAAAACAACAGAACAGGTACATAATTTAATACGTGGCCTCTCTCCTTTTCCGGGAGCATTTACTTACCTTACTGATAAATTATTTAAGATTTATAAATCTGAAAAAGATTTTTCAGGCGGGGGCCATGCAGGCACCAGCAAACCAGGCGACTATCAGACTGATGGTAAAACATACCTGAAATTTGCCTGTAGCGACGGGTATATCAAGGTACTGGAAGTGCAACTTGAAGGAAAAAAGAAAATAGGAATTAAAGACTTTCTAAAGGGCTATCGTTTTGAATAAAAATACTTTTCAATTATGAAACATTTATTTTTTCCTGTTTTTATATTGTTCTCTCTTGCTATACAAGCACAGGATAACCGG
>JAFDYH010000346.1 GCA_018267535.1 Bacteroidota bacterium | reverse complement strand
GCCACCAGGATTAATAACAGGATACCGGCAGCTGCAATCAACAGGTTGCGCTGGTTTTTTTTCTCAATGGTCAAAGCATCGATCCGGGCCTGTGTTTTTGACATGTTATATTCGTATTGCATCAGGTTGGCCTGGTTGCTTACCTGTGCATTTACCATACTGTCCCTATAGGTAATGTACTGCTGGTAATATCCATAGGCGTTTCTGAAATCATTTTTAAAACTATAGGCATTGGCCAATGCCAATGAATTATCACGCTTAAACTCCAGTGCGTTTACCTGTTTGGCTGTTTCCAGCCCAAGGCCTGCATAGTATAATGCGCTATCCGCCATTTTTTTCTTAAGGTAAGCCCTGGACAGGATGCCATAGACCCAGGTCTGGGTACCTGCATCATCTATTTTTTTTGCTATGGCCAGTGAGCTGAAAGTATAGTGGAAGGCAGGCCCCAGGCTATCCAACCTTACATATACATCGGCCAGGTTGCTTTCGTTAATTTCTGTGGAATAAAGAGAGGTGTTCAGGCTAAGTGCTAATTTGTATTGTTGAATGGCCTCTGCGTATTTCCCTGTCAGGCGGAAGTTCTCTCCAATATTGCCCACCACAGATGCAATGGATTTATTCCCATATCCCAACTGTTTATAAGCTTCCAGTATTTTCTGACAATAAAGGCTTGATTTATCATAATCACCAATCGATGTATAGATGTTGGCCATGTTGGCCCATGAGGAAGTCTGTAATACAAGGGAATGGGCTTCCTCTGCTGATTTTAATGCTTTCATTGAAAATTCCATGGAGGCAGTATAATTGCCCATACCATAATAGGCATTTGCAATAGCTACCTCTGCCATGGACAGCAAAATCTTGTCCCCGGTTTTTTCAGCCACCGCATTGGCTTTTAATGCATAATCGAGCGAACGTGCTAAGTCTATATTAGTATACAAAGCAGAAAGCCTGTATAATATCCAGGTTTGTAAACCAGGGTCATTGGTTTTTTTTGCGATGGAGTCGGCCTGTAAAAAAAGGATTAGTGCGGTATCATTTCTTCCAATTATTGAAAGACCCTTTGCCATCCCCAGCAGGGTATATCCTTCTCCTATGGTATAGTGCAAGTTCCTGGAGATTTGCAAAGCCTCTTTACTGAATTTTGCTATTTCATCAGTTGACAGATTTCCCCTGATAGTATTAATTATTTCGTTTAACCGGTTTACCCTGAACGTATCCTGTTGGGGGTGTTTCTCGATTTCTTTTCGCAATCTATCTATTTCATATGACTGGGCCTGTGAGGAGATGATAATACTCCAAAAAGTGAGAAGTGATAAAATTTCTTTCATGTTACAGCTTTTAGCTTAAAGTAGATAGATGTGTTTGCTTAATGGTGTTCCCCTTTGCCGTTATTACTGGCTGCTCTTCCAATTTTTTAATACGTTGATTGGTGATGATGATCACCAGTACGATCAGTAGCAAGGCCAGCACGATAATCAGAAGAAAGTAGATATTTTTTTTGATCATGAGGGGATGCTTCATAGATTTTGAAAATTACACCATCTATATGACGATTTTCCGTTTTTAGGCCAGACAAAAAGCTGACAACAGGTAGGACAAAAACCTGACATGCTTTAATCAGCGCCCCGAAGAGCAGGTTATACATGATTTACAAATAATAGGAGGAAAGCAGTAGTCGGATATTAGCTGGAACTGGGATGGCTCTTATTCGTTCACAATAAATAAGGGGAACCTGCCTTTAAATGGCCCTCATTATTTCTTCAAGGTTGATATCAGTATTTATCTGCATCCTTTGGCGAAGGCGTTGTTTTGTTTTATGGACGCTATCCATAGAAATGCCCAGGATGGCGGCCATTTGTTTGGTCGTAAGGTTCAACCGTATCAGGGCTGCCATTCTTTGTTCGGCAAGGGTGATGTCGGGGGATTTTTGTTTAAGCTTTATAAAAAAAGCAGGATGTATTTTTTCAAATAAAGATTTGAACTTCATCCAATCTGCTTCGGTAAGAATGGTTTGCTGACTAAGGTCAGAAATGATCTGTTGTTGTTCTGCTGATATTTCTTTGTCGTTTACCCGTTGTTCCAATCTTTCAATCAGGTTGGTTTTTTCAACAATGTTTTCTGTAAACATTTTCAACTGGTCCCTGGCCAATGCCATTTCTTTTTCCATGGTCAGCTTTTCCCGCTCCACTCTTTCTGATTCCTGTTTATGTTTTAACCGCCTCTTGTTTATTCTCATTATGGAAAAAACAGAAACGGCAATAATGGCCGCGATGATGACATTCATCCT
>JAFDYH010000345.1 GCA_018267535.1 Bacteroidota bacterium | reverse complement strand
CACCATTATTATAATTATAGCTATTTTCTTTTGTTAGGCGGAAAAGTTTGCGATACATTAAATAAGCGTGATCTCCATCCAGTAATCTTGCCCAGAAATTAATCTTCCAGGCGAGGCTCCAACCCGTTCCATCATCGCCACGAAGTTCCAAGGTTTTCTTTGCTGCATTGGCCAGTTCAGGAGTTGTAACCGGGGATATCTGGTAAGCCGGGTACAATGCAAACAAATGTGATACATGCCTGTGGTGTGGCTCTACATCTTCATAGTCTTTATACCATTCCTGCAGGTTGCCTTTGTGACCAATATTGAAAGGATAGAGTTTATTTTTCTTTTCAATCACTGTGTCACGAAAAGATTTATCTGTGTTTAATACTTCGCTTGCAGCAATTACATTCAAAAACAAATCTCGTATGATACTTATGTCCATTGTAGACGCAATAGACATGCCTGATGTCTTATTATCACCGTATTGATATTCATTCTCCGGGGAACCGGATGGGGCAGTCACCAAATGACCGCTGCTATCCTGCACCAGCCAGCCGAAACAAAAACGGGCGGCGCCTTTCATTAAGGGATAAGCTGTGCTTTGTAAAAATTGTTTGTCGCCTGTAAATAGGTAATGCTCCCACAAATGACGGCATAACCAGTTCGCGCCCATTGCCCAGTTGGCCCATTTAGGATCGCCTTTTCCCAAATCACCAACCGGGTTGCTCAATGCCCATATATCTGAATTATGATGAACAACCCATCCATTCAATCCATAAAAATCCTGTGCCGTCTTAGTACCCGTGACAGAAAGATGTTTGATAAGATTGATTAAAGGTAAAGTCAATTCTGAAAGATTAGTCGGCTCTGCAGGCCAATAATTCATTTGTGCATTGATGTTAGTTGTATAATTGGAGCTCCAGGGTGGCTGTATTTCTTTATTCCATATTCCCTGCAGGTTAGCCGGTGCTTCTGATGTACGGGAAGATGAAATCAATAAATAACGACCATACTGAAAATATAATGACTCCAGGCCGTCATCATCACCACCATTTGTATACGCCTCCAGTCTTTCATCCGTAGGCAAATATGGTTTACTATTTTGATTATTATTTAAAGTAAGGGAAACCCTGTTGAAGAACCGGTGATAGTCTGCCAGATGTTCATTCAATAAAACAGAATATGGCTTCACTGATGCTTTCTGCAAATAATTCATTGCTATTGCATGTTCATCTTTGCCATCTTTATCAGGACATTTATTAAAACCATTAAAGCTGGTAGCAGCAGAAACGAGAAGAAGCACTTCGCTTGCATTACCGATATGTATACCGTTTTCATTAGTCGTTACAGTTCCATCCTTATTGATTGCTTTAATCAACATTTCAAAACGCATCCCATTACATTCGGATGGATCTGTATAAATGATTGGCTCCGCTTTGCTGAGATAATTCGGGTCTGAATGGGCCGGTGCTTTTCCTTTTAGTGATAAAATATTTTCTCCTGCTGCAGAAGTTTGAAAGTGCAATAGGCTTGAGGTACTAATAAAAGCATTTATCTGCTTTTCTTTTGAAGAACTTAAACGGATTACAATCACCTGTGCCGGTGCTGATACAAACATTTCTCTTTTATAGGCAACTCCATTAATTGTAAAGTCCGTTACCGAAACAGCATCCTGTATATTCAATTCCCTTTTATAAGAACTTGCAATTGTATCAGCAAAATCCTGCTTTATTAAAAGATCGGCCATAGGCAGGTAGTTCTGTGAATAAACTCCCTGCATCTTTTTTACCAACTCATTAGCTTTATCATAATCTTCTTTAAATAAAGCCTCTCTTACTAAGGGTAAATAGTTTTTCGCTTCAGGATTGACATTATCTTTTACCGGACCGCCGCTCCATAATGTTGCTTCATTTAATTGCAGTATTTCTTTATTCACTTTACCAAATATCATTGCTCCGACCCTTCCATTTCCTATTGGCAAAGCTTCTGTCCATACGTCTGCCGGACGTTTATACCATAATGTCAATTCTTTAGGCTGCGTAAATGCCGTTATCAAACCGGCAGTAAGTATCAAGCTGAAAACGATTCTTTTCATATTTATGTTTATGCCCAGGCGTAAGATTATAAGAAAATGAAGATATAATTTTATCCCTTTCAGATATTCATTGAGGTGAAATAAAATGAACAACGAGAGTAAGCGATAGCAATCTGGTAATCTTCAATTATCGTCTTTTTCATCAGGCTGCTCTTCCTCTTCTTCAGCCGGCAGTTCCGTATCTTTTTCGGAAACTGGTTTCATTGAAAATTTGCGGGTTGACACCCCTTTTGTTGGCACACGAAAGACTAAAGGATCGATCTTTTCTTGGCTGATTGAAGTTGCCGTATATATTATTTTCCCCTTTTTATAGCGGTATTCGTATTGCAGTACAAGTCCTGGTATGCAAGAGAACAGAGGTTCACCATAAGCAAAGCCTTTTCGCCTAATACTGTCAGTATAATAAACACCAATACTGCGGCCATCTTTCAAACTGATAATCGCTTTGCGGCATGGATAATTTAAAATAACTGTACTATCATAGGTGAACTGACAGGAAATACTATCGTATTTACTATTGTATAGCTTCCATTCTTGTTCACTTAAATAATACTTATATTTATTTTTTCCGGATTCCTTGGTAATTGCTGCCACTTTACGTGCCTTATCTTTAGGGAGCAAAAAAATACTCTGTGTACGCATCAGGCTTACCAGCCTGATCCTTACTTTATCGCCACTGACAAAAACAGTTTTAATCCCTCCATTATAAGTTTCACCGATACCCGTATTGTTTCTGTTTGATTTCAATTCTACCGAATAAGAGACTGTAATATCTTTCTGAGGTCCGTTATTGACCGGGCTTTTGCTATGCGCACTATCTTGCTTCACCTGCAGGCTATCCTGTGCCATAGAGAAATGATAAAGAAAAAAAGTTCCCAATAAAATTATAAATCGCGGCTGCATAAATTCTGATAGAAAAATTAAATCCGTAAAGTAAAGATAAGACGGCGTTAAACTCTTTCTCATTTAAAAATAAATTCAGCAAGGTCAAGCGGATCAAGCGGGTTTTTAATTAAGGATTTGTCGAATTGTTCCGCATCGGCTTTTTGCCATTTCGCCAGTTTTGCTCTTGTATTTCTCGCTTTTGCTTTTAATTTACCATTACGACGGTACAAGTTCATCTTGTGAATCATTTTGCTCATAGGCTGGGAAACTGATATAGCAGTATATTGGTCAACCTGGATAGAAAAGCCTTTTTCTTCATCATTACTGATAAACAGGGGTAAACGCCGGTAATCAAATGACGCAAATGTAGCCAGCAGGTCATTGTTCTCCACCGAAAACTTATAATCACCCACGCTCATAGAAACCTTCTCGCTTTTTGTTTCAACATTTTGTTTCTTGTGAATTAGCTTCTTAACAGGGGCTGCAGCTATATTTTCATTACCGTTATTCGTGTCAGAATTTAGTAAAACATCATTAGCTTTTTTTGATGCTTTTGTATTGTTAGAAACCGTTTCAATAACAGGTTTAAAAGGAGAAGAAACCAACTGGTAGGCAAACCATCCGATACCTGCAATTAATAGAATAGCAATGGCAGCACGAAAACGATAAATTGATTTTACAACCGCTCCCTCATCAATTCTTTTCAGCCGTTTTTCCGCTTCTATTCTTTCTATAATGGAATAATAGGCATTTACGGGGGGTGTTACCTGGTAGTCTTTTAAAAAAGAAAGCTGAAATGCAGGAATTGCTCTTTGCTCAATTACAGAATACATGGATAAAGGTGGGGCTATTTCTAATTCCTGTAATTGCTCCAATTGAGCAATAGGAATCATATCCTCCGATTTGTTGAAATCATCCTCTATACTATTAAATATGCGCAACCTCACCTCTGCAGGCGGCTCAACCGCATATTCTCTTAGTTTTTTAAATATTTCAAACTGATCAATCATTGAATCTCGCTTAACATTTTTTGCAAACTAACCCGCGCCCTGTATAATTGCGACCGGCTCCCTTCTTCTGAAATATTAAGCATTTCACCGATTTCCTTATGGTTATACCCTTCAACGAGGTAAAGATTTATTACAGTTCTGTAACCATCAGGCATCTGACGAATGACTTTCATAAGGTCGTCTCCGGACAATTTATCATAACCACTCAGGCCATCTGACGAAACAGGCATTTCTTCATTAATGACCGAGAAAAAAGCTTTATTCTTCTTTATAAAATCAATACAAACTCTGGCGAAAATTTTTCGGGCCCAACCTTCAAAAGAACCTTCACCGCGAAAACTTTTAAGGTTCCTGTATAATTTTATAAACCCTTCCTGGAAAAAGTCGTTGGCGTCATTTTCATTTCCGGCATAGCGCAAACACAAACTGTACATTTTGCCCGAAATAGCGTCATAAATCTCTTTGAAGGCCTGGTTGTCACCTTCTGCAGCTCTCTCGATTAAGACATCAAAAAAAGAGGTGGCGTTACGGGATAGTTCCATACGCAAATATCTTTTTTTTTATCATTTTTTATCACAGGAATATTGATTTCATTGGGTTTTAACGAATTAGGCCGCCAATTGCATTCCGTCAAGAAAACAATGCCCTAATTGCTTTTTTATAAAAAAATTCATTTCAGGCGAAACACTTATACTTCTTTGGAGGTCTATAGTATTGATTACAAGGCTTAGATAAAACATGGAGAAGTCGATTGTATATATAAAAACTTTTTATTAAGGAAAAGTATATACTTTGAGCAAATGTTAACCATGCTATCTGGTCATTAATAGGAATAATCTATTATAACCAGATAGCTTTAAGTTCAAAAGAAATATTCTCACTTGTCAGTCTTTCCGTACCTCATTGTCTGGTCCCGGTCGTACAAACTGTATCTGCCGGGATCCTTTATTTTATTACCAATTTCGATATTATCCCTCATGAAAATTTTGCTTTAAAAAGCCAACTGAATTCTTAAGGGATAAAAGAAAAAATTAACTCCTTTCCCAGGTTTAAAATAAACAGGTAAGATAAAGTAATAACCCTACCAGGCTCTGGGCAGTAGCCAGCTATATTACGGAAAGTGGGCTTTATTTAAAGTTTTCTAAAAAATAAACCCGCATTGATCTGATAGTATCCTTCTTTAATCGGAGCTAAAACATCTAAAACTTAAGATAAACAAGAAGTATAAGCTCCCTTTTGTTAAGGTGGTAAAATTGCTTTTGATTTGTATATATTTGCAAAAATTTTTACTGCCCGATCGTATAATGGTAGTACTTCAGATTCTGGCTCTGATAGTCTTGGTTCGAATCCAGGTCGGGTAACTTAGAGAGTTGATTTATAGTCAACTCTTTCTTATTTTATTAAAGGAACGAAACTCAGGCTTTATCCAAAGCCTGTTTAATATCCGCCAGTACATCATCTGCATGTTC
>JAFDYH010000344.1:2723-3014 GCA_018267535.1 Bacteroidota bacterium | reverse complement strand
GGAAAATCTTTAGTGATTTTATTTAAACGAATAAGCGGGGTATTACCTATTGTTTCGAGTATGTTATTTTTTATGTCCATTTTAAAAATTCAGCATATAAAAGAAATCATTTCCTGTATTGAATACAAAGGTAGGTTTTTGATTGTTGTTGGATATCCCCATGCAGTCGACGAAGAAAATCTGTTCTGATTATTAAAAATCGATGGATTCTGCCTGTGTTAACGTTTTTAGGTTTACCCTGGCGGTTTTATAGACACTTTTATTTCAGCAGCAGGCAACTTCATTGCCCTT
>JAFDYH010000344.1:0-2706 GCA_018267535.1 Bacteroidota bacterium | reverse complement strand
CATATCATTACAAAGAAACCAGCTAGTGATAGGGGAGTCCTCTGCAGGTTGTTTGTGTTTAATCCGGCATAATAAAATTAATCGGTCATGTTTCAAAAAGCAGAAATGAAAACAGATAAAGGGACTGCCAGGCGATTAAAATGAAATACTTTTGATAGCTGGCGGGCATTTCGCTGGCAAAGGATAATTAACCGGAACATTTTGAATAATGAAGAGATCCTGTTTTCTTTTTTATCTTTTTATTGCTGCTTTATTTTATCAGCCTTCTTTGGCGCAAACCAGCATTGCAAAAAATGTAAAGACTGTTTTATTCCTGGGTAATAGTATCACATGGGCCGGCACTTATGTGAATGATATTGAAACCTATTACCGGGTTCAATATCCTGGACGGGAGATTGAGTTTATAAATGTTGGGTTGCCCAGTGAAACGGTTTCCGGTCTTTCTGAACCCGGACATGCAAATGGGGAATTTCCACGTCCTGATTTACATGAACGATTAGCAAGGGTTTTACAACAAACAAAACCCGATTTGGTCTTTGCCTGTTACGGAATGAACGATGGTATTTATATGCCCTTTGATAGTACGCGGTTTAAAAAATTTAAAGAAGGCACCCTATGGCTGCATGACGAAGTAACAAAAACTGGTGCAGAGATTATTCATCTTACGCCACCAGACTATGATGAATTAAGAGGTAAATGTAAAGGATATTCTGTGGTATTGGATCTTTATAGTGATTGGTTATTAAGCCTCCGGCAATCGATGCAATGGCAGGTTATCGATATCCATTACGCCATGAAGAAATACTTACTTGCCCACCGACAAGCTGATGCGAAATTCGGTATGGATGCCTTCGCACTGGCGGAGGATGGAATTCACCCGGGTGAAACTGGTCATTGGATTATGGCGAGGGAAGTATTAATATATCTTGGCTTCAAGGGGCTGGAAAAAACAGCAGGCATTCAGCAGGGGATACAACAAAATGCTGATCCGTTAAAATTGATAAAACTGATAACAGAACGGCAAACATTATTGCGTGATGCATGGTTGACAGCAACCGGGTATATCCGCCCTGGGTTACCGGCCGGGTTGCCTTTGGCTGAAGCCCAGGCAAAAGCGAGAGAAATGTTGAAGGAAATAAAACAATTATTGCTGGCAAAGCAATAATTAGATTTATGATGGTATTACAGCTTCATCATGATTCAAAATTTAGAACTAACCATAGATCGATACTTGTGGGATGAGGGTACTGTGATTAAATTATGTCAGTTAAATTAAATATAGTTTACTCCTCTGAATACTTAATGGCCAACTGATGGTTGTTTCATAACAAAGGCCCCCCATGAATGAGAGGCCGTAGCAAACATCAAATGTTTGCTTATGTCATATTTTGAATTTATTTTTTCTCAACCTCTTCTATAATATCCATGTCTTCGTCTGTAACTCTGACGTTTTTGTATGTATTTTCATTTTCTAAATGAACCACATATATAATCTTGTTTTGAATTTGTATCTGGTTTACCCATGTTATTGCATATTCATAATACACGGTTTTTACGCGGTGCCATATTGGAAGCGGTAACTTTTTTTCCGGGTAAGAAACAAGAGTATACTGCCATCTGCCTTTTAAATCATAACCGCAGATTTCTTTAGTTTCATTTTGATAGAAGTAAACCATAAATCCGTCTTTTACTTTGTACCAATTCACATTCTTTGCCTGCTTGAATGATTTTTCAAAATTTTTAATGGCATTCGTGTTTATTTCTGCAGACTTTAGACGGTCTCCGTTTCTGGCTTCATCAGTCATGCCTGTAAATTCAGCATTACTGATGCCGGCAATGATATCCTGTGCGTGAATTGTACCTTGCAAAACGCTTAACAGAATAATGGTGCTTAACAGGGATGATAATATCTTTTTCATACAAAAAATATATTGTTTAATAAAAAGAACGATTACAGACCGAAAGTATATTCGTTTAAAACCAAATGCCAGCCAGAATGAGCAACCAGCGAAAGATGTAGGATAATTAACAGTAAAAAAGAAGAATTTAAAGGAATATCAGCGGTCGGGCCTTAACTTTTTAAGAAGAAGCTCTTTTTTACTGCGGGATACATCAACGGTAGAGCCATCACTCATTATAAGATAACCGCCTTCTCCTTTAATGTATTTATTAATTTCATTTAGATTGACAATGCTTGAATTGTGAACACGAAGGAAAGAATGTTCTTCCAATATTTCTTCTGTTTCTTTCAGTGTGCGGGATATTGTGATCTTTTGTTTGTCTTTTAATAAAAGGATGGAATAGTTACTATCGGAAATGCAACTGATAATAGAGTCAACAGGTATAAGTTGTAAACCTTCCATAGTTGGTAATGCGACTTTATGGATGGCAGGGGATTGATAGCGCAGTTTTTGTAATAAGATTTCCAGTTGTTGTGGTAAAGGATAAGTTGGTTGCTGGCTGATTTTCTGAACAGCTTTTTTTAATTCTTCGTGGTTAATGGGCTTCAGCAGGTAGTCGAGGGCACTGAAACGAAAAGCCTTTATTGCATACTGGTCATACCCGGTAGTAAAAATAACGGCGAAGTGTATTTCAGAAAACTGTTCCAGCATTTCAAAACCGTTGACATGGGGCATTTCAATATCCAGAAAAACAAGCCCGGGTTTCAATCTCCTGATGGCATCTGCGCCACTTTCCCCGTTGTCG
>JAFDYH010000343.1 GCA_018267535.1 Bacteroidota bacterium | reverse complement strand
GGATGATGTAAACAGTGTGGTGGAAATAGCATTGGGCGGAATGCGGCTTACAACAACCGTTGAAGGGCGGCAGCGTTTTTCGGTCAATGCAAGGTTTGGCCAGGATTTCAGAAATAATATTGAGTCACTAAAAAGATTGCAGGTTCAAACCATGAAGTATGGCCCCGTTCCGCTGGAAGCGGTTGCGGATGTAAAAATCACCGAAGGCCCGCCGATGATCAATTCAGAAAATGCAATGCTCAGGGGTACAGTGTTGTTCAATGTAAGAGAAAGAGATTTGGGAAGTACTGTGAACGAGGCAAGGGAAAAGCTGGACAAAATGATTACCCAAATGCCCAAAGGATACTTTATGGAGTGGAGCGGTCAGTATGAGAACCTTATTCGCAGCGAAAGAACGCTAAAGTTGATTTTGCCAGTGGTACTCGTCATCATTTTTCTGTCTATGTATTTCGCATTCCGCAATGCAAGAGAAGCTTTTCTGAGTTTGATCTCTATTCCTTTTGCCCTGATAGGTGGAGCCTTTATGATTTATTTCTGGGGAGTGAATTTATCCGTGGCGGTAGCGGTGGGCTTTATTGCCTTGTTCGGCCTGGCTGTGGAAACAGGTATCGTTATGGTAATATACCTGAATGATGCTATGGAGCAACTCGTAACATTAAAAGGTAATTCTAAAGAAACAATTACCCGGGCTGATTTAAGGGAATATGTGATTGCCGGTGCAGCTAAAAGATTGCGGCCCAAATTAATGACGGTAAGCGTATCACTGTTTGCATTGATACCCATTTTATGGAGTCACGGTGTGGGCAGTGATGTAATGAAGCCGATTGTATTGCCAATGGTTGGCGGAGTGTTAACATCAGCAACGCATATACTGCTGGTAACGCCATTGATATTTTTAATGGCAAAGGAATATGAATTAAGAAAGCATGGAAAAATTGAAGTGCTTGAAACAAAACATTAAGAAGCTAATAAAATCACTATGAAACATTTAAAAATACTCATCGGCTTATTACTGGCAACTTCTTTTGCCATGTCGCAGCAGGTGTTGACGATGCAGCAGATAGAATCTGCAATAAAAGCCAACCATCCTGCTTTGAAGATGCTGGATGCAGAAGCCCGTTCCATGAACGAGGAGGCTAAAGGGGCTTATAGCTGGATGCCGCCTGAATTGGGTGCAGGTTTTTTTCAAACGCCGTATGACCCCGGCAGGTGGAAATCCATGAACGGACAACCCGGTATGGGAGCCTTCATGATCTCGGCGCAGCAGATGTTTCCCAATAAAAAAAGACAGAATGCTGAGTTTGCCTACATGAATGCACAGTCATCAGTATCAATTCAGAAAAAAGATGTGATAGTAAATGAACTGCTGTTTACGGCAAGAAAAAACTACTATGACTGGATTGTACTGGAAAAGAAACTGAAAGTGCTTGATGAAAATAACAGGCTGTTAAAATTCATGATGCAAAGTGCGGAGATTCGGTATAAAAACGGTTTGGGTAAAATAAGCGCCTATTACAAAGCAAAAGCAGCATTGGCCAATGTGGAGAATATGCAATTGATGTTACAGAATGAAATAGTTCTGAAAAGGATAGCCATTAATACAGTTATGAACAGAAATACGGAGGAATCTTTTTCTGTTGATACCAATTATGTATGGTATGATTTTGACCAGGCCATGTTCGATTCAGCATCCTTAATGAAACAAAGAAGTGACATTAAAGTAATAGACAGGATGATGGAAGTAAATAAACTGGAACGTACCGCAGAGCTGGCAAAATTGAAACCGGAGTTTGGTATTCAGTACAACCACATGACAGGCTGGGCAAGGCAACCTGTTATGTTTACGGCAATGGCTATGGTAAAAATTCCATTGGCAAAATGGTCTTCAAAAATGAATAAGGCAAAAGCAGAAAGCCTGGTTTGGCAGAATGAGGCATTGCAAAATCAGCAGCAGATGATCATTAATGAGGCTACCGGTATGGCAGCTAACAGTTTTACAGAACTGGAATTAAAGAAAAAGCAGATGAAGCTGT
>JAFDYH010000342.1 GCA_018267535.1 Bacteroidota bacterium | reverse complement strand
CCGGTAATAAATCGTGCAGCATCGCTTAACAAAAAAACGGCGACGTCCGCAATTACATCTCCGTTAGGTAAATAGCCTAGTGGATGAAGGTTGCTTAAATATTTTTTAATTTGATCATGATTGGATTGTTGTTTGCTCCATTTTTCAATGGTAGGTGTTTGTACAGCAGCGGGGCAAATAGCATTGACACGTATCCCCATTGAAGCATAATCCAACGCCATCGCTTTTGTTAGTGCATTTACCGCCCCTTTGGTAGCAACATAAGCGGCATGATTGTCCTGGCCTATGCTGCCTACCATTGAGCTTGTGTTAAGAATATTGCCTTTTGTTTTTTTTAAATATTCCAGGCCATAACGTGTAGTATAAAGAATGCTTTTTAGGTTGACATCCATCATCAATTGCCAATTATCGTCCGATGTTTCATGTAGCGGTAAGGCAATATGAGCTATGGCTGCATTGTTATGGATGGCATCAATACGACCCAGTTTTTCAATTGTATAAGCAAATGCTTTTTTTATGTCTGCTTCATTTGAAACATTACCTGTTAAGAATAAATGGCCTGTTCCTGGTAATTCTTTTGCCTGTGGGTTATCAATATTTTTTAAGTCTACCACGCATAATGTCGCCCCATTGCGGGCATATGCTTTTGCGCATTCCCAACCGATGCCATCGGCGCCACCGGTTAGCAGTATCACTTTATTTCGAAGCATGATATGTGTCGTTTATAAAAACAGATAAGTTCGGACATTATCTTCACGCCCCGCTTTTTTTATTATTTGACATATAAATCCAGTTTTAATGATGATGGGTTATCTGCTTTTAAGCGGATATAGCGAAGATGTTTTCCTGGCAAATAAGCTCCGGTACTAAAAGTTGTAATGGGGATATCTGTTGATTCACCTACAGCCTGACCCGCTTCCTGCCAATCTGTTGCATTCGTTGATGTGGATACTGTAATAGCCCGGCCATTTTCATAAATCCTGATACCGGTAACATTCATCGTTTTGCCCAGATCAATATTGTATTCTTTATGGTCCCATTCACTGTTCTTGATTTCTTTTGTAAAATATTTATTGCCAAATGCGGGGTCATCAAAAATAGTAGCCACATTACTTTCTATAATCTGAGTAACAGGTTTGCTAAGTGTAATAGCTATAATTGTTACAATGTTGTCTGGCTTTTGGGGTTTTGTTATTTGCAGGTTTTGCCCCGACATTTTCCAACTCACTTTTCCCGGTATGTTTAAAAATGCCATTTTTGTTATGGCATTGTTTTTTAAAAAGGGCAATAAAAGCCCTTCCGGTTTCCAATCATATACATATAAATATACCTGGTTTTGTTTGTAAACTGATCCGAAGTTCTGGTCAGGCATCCATGGTCCACCTCTTGTTCCATAATAGGCTTGTCCGTTTTTTTTCAACCATTTACCTACGTTCAGTAACGTATCCTTTTGGGCGGAGTCAAATGCACCATCAAATTTAGCGCCCCAGCTCAGCAACACATTCCCGTTACCCGCTGCTGCGGCAAGCATTTCTCTTATAAGTGTTTTGGTTGTTTTCATTGGCGGAACGGGATCAAAAGCCCAGCTGCCATTCAGCGTCATACAACTTTCCCATGGGCGGCTTTGATACATGCCAATTCTTTGTTCGGGTGTATCATAATCGCCGGGAATACTTGCCCTGTTGTTAATTATAATATGCGGCTGCAATTTGCGCATCATGCGGGTGAGGTTTTCGGCATCCCACATATCCGCAGTGAACATACCGCCAAACCAAAGTGCATCGAACCAAAAAAGATCAATCTTTCCATAATTGGTCAGCAACTCACGAATAACATTGTATTGGTACTCGATGTATTTCTTATGCGTGGGGCCTTGCACCAGCTCCTGTCCCGGCTTTGCTTTTACAAATGGAGGTGCCGGCGTACGGTCAACCTTTGTAGTATCATAAGGCGCATAATCAGGATGGTACCAGTCGCGTTGCGAATAATAAATTCCGATGGGCATTTTTGCTTTATGGCAGGCATCTACCAACTCTCTTAAATAATCTCTTTTGAAAGGCGTATTGGTGATTTTAAAATCAGAAAACTTGGTATCCCATAAATGAAAACCATCGTGGTGCTTTACAATAATCACTATATATTTCATGCCTGCATCTTTTGCAATCTGCACCCATTCGGCGGCATTAAATTTTTCCATTTTCCAAAGTGACGGCCAGGTTTTTTGCCAGGCGCTGTCGGGATAAGTCCCATGACCGGGATCAGGCATTTTATGATTGATCACAATTGGCCAGCTAAGATCTTTGTTTACGTAGGAGCTCAGTCCATACGAAATAAACATGCCATAACGGGCATCGTTGAACCACTGCATATCTTTTGCCGAGGCAAAGTTGCTGGCATTCCATTCGGCGGGGGTAAATGGCTGATAGGAATGATTATTAGCTTTGTTTTTTAGATACCGGGGATCGGTATCCAGTACACTCCATTGCCCAGAAGCAAAGGAAAATGACAACAAAAGGATGATCGAAAAGATTATTCTACTCATGGTTTAAAAATTATGATTATTTTTTGCGATAGGTTCATTGAACTAATTATTACTGTTGCGACTTGTATCCAGCTATTGTGCATTCAATCAAATCAACATCTTTACTATTTATGAAAAACTTTCCATTATCGATAAATACTATTGACACTTTTATAGGCACATTGGCTATAGGAGCACCGGGCAATACTGTTTCCGATACATTAATTACCTGCTCTTTCAGGCTTTGAGCCTTTAATTTAAAAATGCAGAAAGGACTAAAAATGAGCAGTGTGAACAGCAAATTTTTATTTATCGCCTGTTTTAATACTTGTTTTTTCAAGCAATAGAAGTTATGGTTGTCAAAAATGACCGTTATCAAATTTATAAGATGGGTATAGGGTCCCCAAGTTGCCCATTAGCAGATGTTTCCTCAATATTAGCCTTCTTAATGGCACTTAACTCTAAAACGAGTTAAATTTGTTATATTGACAATTAAATGAAAGTTGAAATGATATTACATAAATTGTTGCTTTTAGTCTTCTATAACTATTAAAAGCTTTTATAATGAAGCCAGTATTTG
>JAFDYH010000341.1 GCA_018267535.1 Bacteroidota bacterium | reverse complement strand
TATATAAAGATTGTTTATCCACACTGTCTGTGGAGAAGAGTTGTATATCAGTGGAGAGAAAAACTCTTAATTAGCACAGTATTTGCCTCTACGGAATACTTTCATCGCATCAATATCAAGAGGACGGTAACTGAAACTACTGATATTTTATGAAAAACCGGATGGCGCTTTATGCTCTTGTGAGTATTTTATTTGCTTATTCTGCTAATGCCAAAGTTTACTACTGCAGTACTTCTGGTAGTGATTCCAATTCGGGAACAATCAATAGCCCTTTCGCAACCTGGGAAAAATTAATTTCAACTCTTTCTGCAGGAGATACTGGTTATATACGAGGAGGTACCTATAGAACAACCAAAGGAGCAGCTTCAGATAATGTTTGCCGGATCATAGGAAAAAGCGGTACATCTTCGAATCCTATTTTTATATGGGCTTATCCGGGAGAGCAGCCTGTCCTCAATCTTGATAACGTTCTTTTAACTGCAGCCCCTGTTGTGTACGCCCTTTTTTTTCAAAATTGTAACTGGCTTTATTTTAAGGGATTGCGTGTAACAGGCTTAGCTCAAAATCCCAATGGATCGAATTACACTTATGGATGGAGTTTTGAAGGTGGCAGCAATATTACTGTTGAAAGCTGCGAAAGTGACCATAACTGTGAAGGTTTTGCTGCCAGTAACATTTCTAACCTGTTGTATTTAAACTGTGATGCACATCATTTACAAGATCCTTATTCCCCAAATCCTTACAATGGCTCCAATGGATTCTCCTCTACAGGTGGACAGCCGTCCAGTGTAAGTATTACTTTCAGAGGTTGCCGTGCCTGGTGGTGCTGCGATGATGGCTATGATGTTTTCAATAATGACGGAAATATAACATTTGATAACTGCTGGTCATTCTGGAATGGATATATACCCGGTACATTTACATCAGCTGGTGACGGAGATGGATTCAAACTGGGCCCAACAGTCAGTGATTTGTCAACATCTACAAGACATTTTTTAAATAACTGCGTAGCGTTTCAGAACGGTTCTATAGGCTTTGATCAGAACGATGCAAGGTGCATCAATCAGTTATATAATTGTACGGCTTTCGGTAATGGCAATATGGGCTATCATTTCGGTTATCAAACATCATTAAACATTGCGCATGTTTTAAAGAATAATATTTCTTTTCAGGATAACAGCCAGGTTTTCCTGGCGTCATCTGTAGTACAAAGTAATAATACCTGGAATGGTATATCTGCGACAACAAGTTCATTTGCATCCTTATCAAATAATGGTGTGGATGGAGCCCGTCAATCGGATGGAAGTTTACCGAATCTTCAATTTTTGCATCTTTCGTCTGGATCCAACCTGATCGATAAAGGAGTTCCAGTACTTAGTTTGTTATTTAATGGTTCGGCGCCTGATTTAGGGGCATTTGAATACGGCGGTACTTCCACACCCAACCAGGCCCCAATAGCGAATGCGGGATCCAATCAAACCATTACTTTACCAACCAACACAGTAAACCTTGATGGAAGTAGTTCCAAGGACCCGGATGGATCAATTACCTCGTATAGCTGGATAAAGACTTCTGGTCCTTCCCAAGGCAGCATCAGTAATGGTTCATCTGTATCAACAACAGCTACCAATCTTGTACAGGGTACCTATGTGTTTACGTTGACTGTTACAGATAATAGTAGTGCGACAGGATCAGATTCAGTGGTTATTACTGTAAATGCTGCTGCCAATCAATCTCCAGTAGCGAATGCAGGAGCGAATAAGACGATTACGTTACCGACGAATTCAGTGAGCCTTGATGGTAGTGGTTCCATGGACGCGGATGGATCAATTACCTCGTATGCATGGACTAAAACTTCAGGCCCTTCGCAGGGAAGTATAAGTAATGCATCGTCAGCGACAACAACGGCGACCAATCTTGTGCAGGGGACCTATGTTTTTAAATTGACTGTTACGGATAATAGTAATGCGACAGGATCGGACTCAATAGTTATTACGGTAAATGGAGTTCCTAACCAGGCACCAGTAGCCAATGCTGGGGGCAATCAAACGATTACATTGCCCACGAATAGTGTGACGCTGGATGGCAGCGGATCAACGGATGCGGATGGGTTGATAGCTTCTTATGCGTGGACTAAGGTATCTGGCCCTTCGCAAGGAACTATAAGTAATGCATCGTCAGCGACAACAACGGCGATTAATCTTGTGCAGGGGACCTATGTTTTTAAATTGACTGTTACGGATAATAGTAGTGCGACAGGATCGGGCTCGGTAGTTATTACAGTAAATGGGGCACCGAATCAGGCGCCAGCAGCCAATGCGGGGTCCAATCAGACAATTACTTTACCTACGAATAGTGTGACTTTGGATGGCAGCGGATCAACGGATGCGGACGGGTCGATAGTTTCGTATGCATGGAGCAAGGTGTCAGGCCCTTCGCAGGGAAGTATCAGTATTGCGTCAGCAGCGACAGCAACGGCGACGAATCTTGTGCAGGGAACTTATATATTTAAGTTAACAATTACGGATAACGGTAATGCGACAGGATCGGATTCTGTAATTATTACAGTAAATGCAGCCGCCAATCAATTACCAGTAGCGAATGCAGGAGCCAATCAGACAATTATATTGCCTACAAACACAGTGACTTTGGATGGCAGCGGATCAACGGATGCGGACGGGTCGATAGTTTCGTATGCATGGAGCAAGGTGTCAGGCTCTTCGCAGGGAAGTATCAGTAATGCGTCAGCAGCGACAGCAACGGCGACTAATCTTGTACAGGGAGCCTATGTATTTAAACTAACGGTGAAGGATAACAGTAATACGACCGGAACGGATTCCGTTGTTATTACGGTAAATGCAGCACCGAACCAAGCACCGGTAGCCAATGCGGGGTCCAATCAGAC
>JAFDYH010000340.1 GCA_018267535.1 Bacteroidota bacterium | reverse complement strand
CATCATGAAGAAGTTGGTTTTTATTATCGGCTGCGTTATAACATTAAACGCATTCTCTCAAAAAACAAAAACAGAAAACCTGATCATCTTTACATTGGATGGTATGCGGTGGGAAGAAATTTTCGGGGGTGTGGACTCTGTAATATTGCATAATCCACAATTCACACAGGAAAGACAAGAGATAGAGAAAAATCTTTGGGATAATAGCGCCGGGGAAAGAAGAAAAAAATTATACCCGTTTATCTGGAATAACATTGCAGCAAAAGGGCAATTGTATGGGAACAGGGCTATAGGAAGTTTTGCCGATGTAGCCAACCCTTACCGCTTTTCTTACCCGGGCTATAACGAAATTTTTACCGGCTATCCTGATACAACCGTAAACTCGAATGATAAAATAAAAAATAAGAACGAAAATGTGCTGGAGTTTATCAATAAGCAAAAGGGCTATGAAGGAAAAGTGGCTGCATTCAGTACATGGGATGTAATACCGTATATCTTAAATAAATGGAGGAGCAAGATAGTAGCGAATACTTATCCTGATCTTTTGGACTTAGGCACTGAGCAATCAAAATTGCTGAATGACCTACAGTTTTTTGCCGCCAAGCAACATGGTGACGTGGCAAGGCCTGATTTGGTTACGTATATGTTTGCCCGTGAGTATTTCAAAACAAAGAAGCCTAAAGTGCTTTATATTTCCTTTGATGAGACTGACGAATTTGCCCATGCTGGTAAATATGATGAATACCTCGGCGCTTCGCATATGGAAGATGCAATGATGGCGGATATCTGGAACCTGGTTCAGTCTATGCCGGAATATAAAAACAAAACGACATTGATTGTTACCTGTGACCATGGCAGGGGAGATAAAATTAAAAGCCAGTGGAGAGACCATGGACAGAAAGTGGATGATGCGACACAAATATGGATGGGTGTAATAGGACCTGATACCAAAGTCCTCGGGGAAAATACAGCCGGGCAGGTATATCAAAAACAGTTTGCGACAACAATGGCTGCCTTACTGGGATTCAAATTTAAACCTGCACATCCTGTAGGTGAACCTATTCTTCCCGTTTTTAAATGATAGCAATAAATCTTTACAGTTTTCCCTGCTATTTATAACCAAATTCATACTTTTAAAACCAGTCAATGAAGACTGGTCTTATCTTACAGATAGCTTACCGGTATTTATGTCAAAAGCAATAAGCCCGCAAAAGGTGTCCTATAATAAGCAATTGTTTTTACCTGTTTACGCGGCTGTCGTTGCGTTTCTGGCTTATGCATCTGTATATGCATACCGCAAGCCATTTACCGTGGCGACATTCGACGGTATCAGGTTCTGGAATATCTCTTACCAGACATTATTGATCATTAGCCAGGTCGTTGGCTATATGCTCAGTAAATTTTATGGTATTAAGTTCATTGCAGAATTGAAACGGTTGGGCCGATGGAAAACAGTGCTTGTTTTGATGGGAACAGCCTGGGCCTGTTTGTTGTTTTTTGCATTGGTGCCCCCGCCTTATGGGCTGATTTTTCTTTTCATCAATGGCTTCTCCCTTGGTTTTTTATGGGGTATTGTTTTCAGCTATGTGGAGGGCAGAAGGGCAACTGATTTTATCGGGTCTGTGCTGGCAATCAGTTTTATTTTTTCCGGCGGTTTTTCCCGTTCGGTCGCGAAATGGCTGATGGTAGAATGGGGGGTATCGGAAACCTGGATGCCTTTTATGACAGGGCTGATTTTCGCATTACCATTGGCGTTATTTATTTACCTGCTGGAAAGAATACCGCCACCTAATGAAACGGATGTGATGGAAAGAACAGAGCGCCTGCCAATGACAAGGTCCGACAGAAAGCAATTCCTGAAATTATTCAGCCTGGGGATTGTTGCTGTAACGGTTACTTATCTTTTCCTGAGCATTATGCGGGATATCCGCGATAATTATATGGCCAATATCTGGAATGAATTGGGATACGGTAATAACTATTCAATTTTTACAAAGACAGAAACGAATACATCCATCATTGTACTGATTATTATAAGTTTTCTTGTACTGATAAGAAGAAACCTGCAGGCCTTCCGGATTATCCATTTCATTATCATTATTGGTTTTTTACTTGCGGGTGTTTCTTCCTGGTTATTTGTGGCGGGTAAGATGAGCGGTGAAAGATGGATGCAATTAGTGAGCCTGGGGCTTTATATGGGGTATATTCCATTCAACTGTATTTTCTTTGAGCGTATGATCGCTACCTTTAAGATAAAGGGGAATGTAGGCTTTCTTATTTATGTAGCAGATGCGTTTGGTTATCTTGGAAGTGTTGCCGTAATGCTTTCAAAAGAATTTTTTGAAATAAAATTGAACTGGTCCGGGTTCTACTCATATGGTGTAGCTATTGTTTCTTTTATTGGGATCGCCGGAACCATCTTTTCGTTTATTTATTTCAACAATAAATATCGTACTTCAACTAAATAATTATGTTACAAAAGACCGCGATAGTAGTGGGTGCCGGTATAGCAGGGTTAGCGGCAGCAAGGGCTTTGGCTGTGCGTGGATACAAAGTAACTGTATTGGAAAGAACGACCAAGGCAGTGGGTGCTTCTATCCGCAATTTTGGGATGGTCATCCCCGTTGGACAAACAGATGGAAAATATTATGAAAGGGCAATGCTATCGCGTGGCATCTGGAAACAGGTATGCGATAGCGCCGGTATCTGGTATGATGAAGTGGGGGCCCTGCAATTAGCATATGAACAGGATGAATGGGATGTGCTGCAGGAGCTCGGTACTATCTACCAGCATCGTTCTTACCGGGCATTAAATGCAGAGGCGACCCTTCTTAAATCGCCGGCTGTTGTTGCAGAAGGATTGAAAGGCGGCTTATACAGCAAAGATGAAGTTATCATTGATCCAAGGGTAGCGATTTCCACCATACCCGGATGGCTTTCGGAAAAATATGGAGTATTGTTTGAATGGGGAAAAGCAGCTACTGATGTGCGTTATCCTGTAGTATATGCCGGTAAAGAAGCTTTTGAAGCTGATGAGATTTATATCTGCAGCGGCGCAGACTTCGAAACCTTGTACCCGGAGATATTTGCGCAATTCCCTTTAACCCGTTGCAAACTGCAGATGATGAGAATGATTGCACAGCCTGAAAACTGGCGGGTTGGCCCAATGTTGTGCGGTGCTTTATCCTTACTTCATTACAATAGCTTCAAGGTGGCGCATTCTTTAACTAAATTAAAACAACGGATAGAGGAAGAATATCCCGATTATGTGAAATGGGGCATTCATGTTATGGTATCCCAAAACCAGGTGGGGGAATTATCAATAGGGGACTCACATGAGTATGGAATGACACATGACCCTTTTGACAAACGTATTATTAACGATCTTGTACTTTCTTACCTTAATAAATTTGCCCGGTTTAAGAGTAACCAGGTAATTGAAACATGGAATGGTATTTATCCAAAGCTTACCAATGGTGAAACAGATATAGTTGTTTCACCTGAGGAGGGGGTTACTATTGTTAATGGATTAGGCGGAGCCGGTATGACTTTTTCTTTTGGCCTTTTGGAAGAACTGGTTTCAAAAAAATAATCAACCTTTTAGTACAGCTTCAATTTCTTTTAATTCCGTATCAGAATAATCCAGGTTATTTAAGGCGGCGAGGTTATTATCTAATTGCTCCACTGAACTTACGCCGATTAAAACAGTTGTTATACGTTTATCTTTCAACAACCAGGAAAGGGCCATCTGTGATAGGGATTGATTTCTTCTTTTTGCAATATTGTTCAGGGCAGTCACTTGCTTTAACCGTTCCGGAGTTATTTCATTTGTTTTAAGAAAACCATGCGCTTTCGCTGCCCTTGAATCTTCGGGTATGCCTTTCAGGTAGCGATCGGTTAATAATCCCTGCGCTAAAGGAGAAAATGGAATGCAACCAACACCATTTTCTTCCAACACATTTAGCAAGCCACCTTCCACCCAACGCTCAAACATAGAATATTTCGGTTGATGGATCAGGCAAGGAGTACCCAGGCTTTTTAAAATTTCAATAGCTCTTTTTGCTTCCGGTGCCTGGTAGTTGGATATACCGGCATATAACGCTTTGCCACTTCTTACAATGCTGTCCAATGCACCCATTGTTTCTTCCAATGGTGTGTTTGGATCCGGGCGATGAGAATAAAAAATATCAACATATTCCAACCCCATTCTTTTCAGGCTCTGGTCCAGACTTGAAATCAGGTATTTCCTGGAACCCCATTCCCCATATGGGCCCGGCCACATTAAATAGCCGGCTTTACTGGAAATAACTAATTCATCTCGCCGGCTGCCCGGGAAATCTTTTTTCAATATCACACCGAAATTTTCTTCCGCTGAACCAGGAGGTGGGCCATAATTGTTTGCCAGATCTATATGGGTGATACCGTTATCAAATGCATGACGTATAATCTTCCGGCCATTTTCGAAAACATCCACACCACCGAAATTATGCCACAGGCCTAATGAGATGGCCGGTAATAGTAAGCCGCTTTTTCCACAGCGGTTATACTTCATCGCATCATAACGTTTGGCAGAAGGAGAGTAAGACATACCTGGACTTTTTAGGTGAACAAATAACAATCTATTTTTTTAATTAGCCAAAAGAATAAGATCAGCTCTCAAAAATTTGTGTTCATGCATTGCAGCGAAGAATGCGAAAGGGGAGATGCTCTTTATTTTTTTGTGAACTTTATCTTCCTT
>JAFDYH010000033.1:21486-54819 GCA_018267535.1 Bacteroidota bacterium | reverse complement strand
GGCTGAAAAGAGTTTTCATGCACTTCAAATAAATATTCTGTTTGAAAAAAAGCCTGTACCAGCACACTAATCACACCATATACCTTGCTTCCTTCCTTGGCTACCACCCGTTGCGCTACTTCTTTCTGAAACATGCCAATAACACATTCCACGCCTTCTTTCCATTCCAATACTTTAAATAGAATTTGTGAAGAAATATTGTAGGGAAAATTACCTACAATGGTAAACTTATCGCTAAATGGTTTATCTATATCCAGAAAACTCTGATGAATTATTTTTCCCTGTAGGTTAGGATAAGCCGATAGAAGATAATTTACCTTTTCTTCATCTAATTCAACGGCCTTAAAATCTATATTGTTTATTTGAAGGAGATATTTAGTTAAAGCGCCGCCCCCAGGGCCCACTTCGAGTAATTGATGAAAAGAATGCTGCTGTAATGCCCCTACAATTTTTTTGCAGATGTTTTCATCTTTTAAAAAATGCTGGCCAAGCGATTTTTTTAATGTGTACATTCCTGCAAATGTACTTTGAATTATACGTATAAAAAGAATCCCCTCCTCTTGAAGGAAGGGATTGAGGTTTTGGACGATATGAAAAATTTTATTTCACTTTATTGAATTTCCTGGTAATAACATTATTATCTAGTTTAACCCTTAAATAATAAACACCCATAGGATAATTTTCAGTTTCACTAAATTCAAGATAATTAGTCCCTGCTTTTACATTTGCCGATCTATTCATCATCATCCTTCCATTCTCATCAAATATTTGTACATCTGCTTTCAGCTTCGAAAACGAAGTAATAGTAAGCCTTAGCTGGTTCGTAACAGGGTTAGGGACTATATGTATATCTTGCTTAGAATTATCGTTGAGCGGAATCGCTACTATGCTACTATATGAAATCTTAGCTTGTTTAGTCACCGTTTTCAAGCGATAATAAACAAAGGATGATTTAACCAAAGATATATTGTCTGCATACCGAAATGTTGTTGGCTTATTTGCAACGACACCTACCTCTACAAGACCAAGATAAGTAAATGCATTACCATCAATACTTCTTTCTACAGTAAAATAGTCGGCATCCTGATCGCACAGAGCTGCCCATTCCAGGCTTACCGTTTTGTTTTCCAGTGATCCTTTAAATGTAATAATATTACACTTCAAAATATATGATACACAACGCCAATCCCGTTCAGTCGCACAACCATGCGTCGCATTTCTTTGCACTGACGTTTTTGACCCTGGTGATGCGTCGCCGGTAAACGACCCTCCATTACCCATCTTTGCAGACGTTCCTTTCGTTGTGCTTAACAAATCAAAGAAGTTATCAAGGCCATCGCCATCTGTATCAACTCCTGTTAACGCAACTCCATCATCAATTAATCCATTATTATTATAATCATTCCCCTCATAAATATCAGCAACGCCATCGCCGTCAGTATCCAAGTCCTTATAATCAGGAGTGCCGTCACCATCTGTATCTACTGGTGGAATACCATTACCGCCAAAGCCGGAATAGTTATCATAACTGTTATCGATACCATCCAAATCTGTATCGGATCCTGACGGTAATACATAGGCAGCAGTTGGTAAGCCTTCAATATTATCCGGTATACCATCATCATCTGAGTCGATATCATAAACATTTGCCCTGCCGGAAGCATCTGTATTTGGCAGGCTCAAACTTCCTAATGCAGCTATTGTAGTGCTCCATCCGTTGGCATTGAACGCTCCGTCTATACGCCCATCACTATTGGTATCCATCGTAGGGAATGCTTCTTTTACGTCCGTTATGCCATCACCATCACTATCCAGATCGTATGGATTTGCTTTTGAATCCGCATCCATATTTTTATAAGGATAAGAATCTGCACGACCATCACTATTGGTATCGGCACCTGTTCGTAATAGGGTGGAAGATGCGTTTTCTGCAACTCCGTCATTGCCTACATCACCATCTACATTATCAGAAAAACCATCGCCATCTGTATCAGTATAACTATCTACTTTCCCATCATTATTTGTATCTGTACCATAGGCTTCTATTACATCGGGTATACCATCATTATCGCTATCAAGGTCGAGATAATTGGGTATGCCGTCTCCATCTTTATCTACAAATCCTAATCCATTGCCAGAACCGAGGATACCTGTATTACTAGCATCGACATTTTGAGATAGTCCGTCATTATCCGTATCTGTAAAGTTATCTATTCTTCCATCGCCATTAGCATCAACACCTCCTGCCTCCACTACATCAGGTATACCATCATTATCGCTATCAACATCGTAGTTATTGGGTATCCCATCCAAGTCTTTGTCCATATTATCATTAACTCTATCACCATTTGTATCCACATAGCCGGGGAAATTAACATCAAGAAAATTTGGAATACCATCATTATCTGAATCTGCAGCAGGATCAAAATTATCGTTGGAGCCATCGATATTATTGTCAACAAATCCCGGGTAATCGGTATCCTTCCAATTAGGAATACCATCACCATCTGCATCCTGGGTAGCCGCAGGCAGGTTTATTTCTACATAATCGGGTATACCATCTTTATCGTCATCAATATCCGGACAACCGTTAATGAAAACATTTATTTTTATTGTGTCGGAGCACCCTGTTCCTGAATTGTAATAAGCATAATAAGTATGAGTAGCTGTAACAGGTGTATATGGATTGTACCTGTTGGCCGGTACAAATGGCATTGCAGTATAAAACGAATAGCCTGCGTATTTCGCCCATGGCAAAGTAATACTTAACGAAGGACATAAGTTAACAAGAGAAGTATCAGAAGGAACATAACCTACACCTGCAACCGTATTGGTAACTGGGCCTTTTACAAAACACCCTGATACGCTTGTGCCGCTTGAATCATTCAAGGGTAGCCCTGATGTTTTCCCTGTATAATCAACCCTTGCCGAATTTGAGGTAGTATGACCACAGGAAAAGAAAGCCGCAGAAGATCCAACAACTACATCAAACTGAACTGTACCGCTTACCGAATTATTTATTGCACCACCAGCAACAGCAGTAGCGCCTGTGCCAATACGAAAAGTAACCTGGTTGTTAGCTAAGCTATAGTCCGCCTGGTCATCGCCTGATGCGTCTGTTTTTGCAACACCACCAATTTTGATACTTCCAGGTACAAAAGAAGTACCAGAAGGAATATTATCATACAATACAGAATTGATACTGGTATCATTTCCAACGTTTGTATAAGCTATCTGATATCTTAATATATCGCCAGGCATTAGGCTGCCTCCATTCACATCAGTCGCTGTTTTATCCATACTAAACGAAGGACTGAACTGAGATATAGAAGTTGTTACAACATGTATAAGATAATTTTCGCTTGGCGACGAGAACCTCACCGTGGCTGATGTCTGATTATTCGAAAGGTTCAAATTTCCTGCATTCGGCAAATCAATGATATCCGCATCGTAACCTAATGTATTCTGATATGCCGGATTACGGGTAGTTACCACATTTCCTTTATACGAAATAGTGCTGTTCCACATATCATTCGGGTTACAGGTAGGGTCAGATAGGGTAAGGTCATAAAATGAGCCAGCTCCGTTTTGCTTAAATGAATAAGCATCGGGAGAACCCCGGTCTCCATCATAGGCCACAGCACCAAGTTCACAACTTACTACCGAAGGTGCAGGTGGAGTTAAAAAGCCTGTTATATTTACGTCCACATTTCCAGAACCTCCTTTTACACCTGCGCAGCCATCAAAAACCGAAAGGTTCCTGGTAGGGAGAGTTGGATTTGAATAGACAATAACTATCGTCCACCCCCCATAAGCATCATTAATACCTACCGGCGACACCACATTGGCCAAAGTATAGGTTCCATTTGGATTGGCAGTATTAATCAACGATGTAATGTTTGCATAACACAAATAACCGGAATGCGCATATGACGTTATTAAGGTAGAATTAAAATAATCTGTTTGAGTTGATGTGATATTGGTATATGATGATGCACCGGGGACTTTGAGTTTGCAGGTTGTTTCACCTGTTATCCATGACGTATTTGTCCCACCCGACCCTTGGCCTGCTCCCCAATATAAGCCAGCAAATAATACCTGCGAACAACCTGGAAGATTCAGATCGGATGTACTTGAATTAAAAACAGATTTTGCCGATAATTCAAGGTTAAATGATAGATCTGAACTGGTTGATGCGATTGGGGGGCCTGCGACAACAGTAGCCTGGTGAACTTCTACGGCAATTACATTATTTCCTGCAACAAAAGCACTACTTGGTACAGTAACAGTAATTATCGCATCATTTACTGCTGATATAGCCGCTGTACTCCATGAAACTGCACCGGCAGGCATATTATCTCTCCCTACTTCTACTCCATTTACATATATCACGAATCCATCATCTCTTTCTACATTAAATGTATATGTGGAATACAAAGAGGGGTTAGGGATATTTATGGTTTTACGAAAATATGCGGTTACCCATTTATTTCCTGTCGGTGTGCATATTGTTCCACCGCCACCCGATGGAATACAAGTAGCTTCATCTCCATCTCCATAACCTAGTTCACCATTTCCCGAGGGCCATGCTGCATCATTATACCCTACTGTTTCCCAGTTGGGCTGATAGTTGGCTTGTGTATTTGACCAGTATTTCCAAGATGAACCAGCTGGAATAATAGTTGTTCCATCAACATTTATATTAATTCCCGGGTTCCCATTATTGGTAGATGTTCCTGAAGGGGGAACTTCGCCAGTACCTGTAACACCATTTGTTGAAACAATACTATTGGAAACATATACGATATTTCCTTTTACAGAAGGATTATTATACCGTGTTGTAAAAGACCGAAGTATTTGAGAAAAAGAATTTTGCGTTATCAAAAACCCAAGAACTATCAAAAAATAAATTTTGAATTTCACAAGGTTTGTTTTTAAAGTTTGCATAGGCTGATTACAAGAGCAGTTATTTCAAAATGCCGATTTTTGAAACCATTTCGCCCTGACTATTCCTCACTTCCCACACATAAGCGCCTCTGCGTAATATAATTGCTTTCTGAATTGCACCAGCGTTTATAATCAGATCTTCTTTCCAGATTTCTTTTCCTGAAAGATCAAATACCCTAATCTTGACCCTGTCCGTTTTCGGTGAATTAATCTGCAATACAAGGATTCCATTTTCACCTGTCAACTGTCTTGCCGTAAATACAGGCATATTGTTTATGATCTTTTTTAAATCATAAAACACTGTTTTCCCATCTACATCAGTTTGTGAAAGCCGGTAATAACTAACCCCGGTTTGCGGATGAAAATCTGTTAATGCATAATGTTTATCTGATATTGACTGCCCGGCTGCTTTTATCCGGCCAACTGTTTCAAAGCTTGCCTGATTTTGTGTACGCTCTACTGTAAAATATTTACTATTATTTTCAGAAGATGTAGTCCAGTTAAGGTCCACTTTTCCACCTTTTAAAATAGCATTGTAATCAACAAGACTTACCGGCAATATAGCTGAAGCCGTAATGGAGAATTGGTCAGTAATACAACCGAAATTATCTGTTACGGTATAGTTTGTTGTACCCGGTGCAGACGGTGTAACAGTTATAGAACGCGTTGTTGCAGCAGTACTCCAGCTATAATTTCCTGGCCATGATGCTTTCATCGTAACAGGTGTTCCTACGGTCACCGTTTGAGAATTTGTTTTATTAACATCTTTAATAATAGTGAAATTGTCAAACACCGTTCCGTTCCTGCGAAGCATTTTTGCGTCAAGCCTATTGTCATCAACTTCAAAATAAAATACACCTCCGTCATTAACAGAATATGGAAATGCATACCCTCCGAAATTAGCAAATGTACTTCCTGTGCTGGCCCCGGTTGAACCAGCAGTTAAATACACTGTACCATGATTTGTTGCTGTTGTATTGTAAACATAAGGACATGTGGAACTGCTCGCATAATTAGCGCTGGAAGTACTTACTGCATGGGTAGCCGCATTAAAAGTATTCCATGCCCCCGTAAAATTGTGCAACAAATAACTTCTTTCATATACGTGACTATGACCGCAGATGATCATATCCACTCCTTTGGACTCAAGAAACGTCGCGAAATTCTGGCGGATATTTACCAGCTCTGATTCTCCATCCGAATCGTGGCTTCCTTTTGTATAACCACCATGGTGCCAGTAAGCAATCACCCATTTTTTTGTATTGGCGGCAAGGTCTGATGTAACCCACGTTTTAATTGCACTAATGGCAAGGCCCATATGTGATGCATCTGACTCAGTACCCCATGAGTCTAAAGAAAGAAAATGGATATTTCCAATATCATAAGAATAATAATTAGGTTTATTAGAAGCTATGCCACCGCATTCAGCATTCTGTGGAGTAGTAAAATTGCTGTAGTAAGGCATTGTCCTTGATGCCTTGTTCGCGGTATTATTAGCATAATCATGGTTTCCTGGTGCAGAATAAAGTTTATGATTTTTTAAAATATTGTTTCCATATATTCCAAAAAAGTTATTGGTATACTCAGCATCAGAACCGGTTGAATATGCATTATCCCCTAAAAGTAACCATGCATCTGGTGCATCAATATTATTTGTAGAAAGATAGCTGATGTAATTGGCTAGGTTCTGGTCCTGGTAGGTAGTGTTTCCCCGGCCACAATCACCAAAGGCTACTATTCTCACTTTTCTTGTTGTATTGGCTGGTGGCACGGTTGTAAAAAATTTATCTGGATCTGATGCCCCCATATTGGAGCTATTACCGATACGATACCAGTATTTGGTATCTGCTGTCAGGCCAGTTACCCGGATAATATGTTCGGTAACACTTGAAGCATCCGAAAATACAGTAGTATATGTACCGAATGATGTTCCTATTTCAACTCTTGAATTGGAACTAGTGGAAGTTCTCCATCGTATAGTAATGGCAGTTTGACTACCCATTTGCAGATAGGGGCCTCTCGTAAGTGAGGCTGTAAAAAGGTCGTTTCCTATCAATTGCGCATTGAACGAAATATCTGAACTGGTTACATTTGCCTGATGCACCTCTATTGCAATAACATTGTTCCCCGCAACAAATGAGGTATTCGGTATAGTGTAACTTACGACGGCATCTTCAATCGCAGCAACAGCAGGAGTAGTATAAGTAATAGCAGATGCTGGCATATTACTTTCCCTTGGAGTTATTTCTGTACCATTTATATAAACTATACAACCGTCATCTCTTTCCACATTTAGAGTAAAACTGGAATATACTGTTGGATCAGCTATGGTGATAGTTTTACGAAAATAGGTGGTAATATATTTAGTACTTGCATTGCCACCATAGGAAACAATAGTAGCCTCATCCCCATCACCATACCCTAGCTCGGCATTACCTGATGCCCATGACGCATCGTTAAAGCTTGTACCCTGCCACGCGGTTCCCTGGTTAGTACCATTATCAAGATATTTCCATGAGCTACCATAGGGAACAAGAGTAACTTGAGAAAAAACTGTTTCATTAAAAACAAAACTGAAAAATAGCAATAGAGCTATCCTATAAAGGCAGATGGCTGGTTTTTCCATGTTAGGATGATGGTTTTTACTTAATATTTAACTACTAATATTTAATTTTATTTCAAGCCAACAAAGTTCAAATGCGAATAAGTTGCAAAAAAGTAATAATAATCGCTTAAACATGGAAAAACTACCACGTAAGACTTCGATTTTTGCCATTTTGGCATGCACATTCCTGTTATATAGTTATTATATCCCACCCAAGGAAAATTTTAACGAAGAACTGAATACTTATTATGCTAAAAAGCTATCTGCACTCAGACAAAGTATAACAACCCTAAGGCTACTCTGCGCACAGAAAAAACCATTAGTCCAGTTGCAAAAGCAATTCGAAACGTGTAGAAATTTCTATAAAAAAATGTCGGTATTAATTGAATTTTTTAACCCTTATGAAATTAAATTCCTGAATGGCCCTAACCTGAACCGTATTGAATCCGATGTGCCGGACCTTGTTATTAAGCCATCGGGGTTCCAGGTAATAGAAGATGAACTATACGCCGGGAGAGCTCCAGATCATAAGAAAATAATGGCACAGGCTGATATCATGTTGAAGTATATCGGCCGGATAGAAACCGAAACGGACCGCGTTTACAAATTCAGAAAGGAGCTTGTTTTCGCCTCATTAAGGTCTTCTCTCATCACTATAACCACCATGGGTATTACAGGGTTTGACTCACCGGTCGCATTTCATTCAATTCAGGAAGCTTCAGAAAGTATCGCTGGAATAAAACAAGTGCTTACTACTTTTAAAGAAGACATTGACAAAGTAGAGCCTTCGCTATATGCAAAACTGAATGCCCAAATAGTGAGCTGTATCCAATATTTAACGCATCATAAAGATTTTAATAGTTTTAACCGGTTGGAGTTTATTACTTCATTTATAAATCCGCTCGCAAACTCATTAACCTATACAGGAAAAAAATTAAACCTGATAATCCCCCAGGGAAACACCCCTGTTAACAACTCTTCTCAAAATATTTTTTCTGAAAATGCATTCAACCCGAATTTTTTTTCCCCCGGAATACCTTATGATATTACTGAAAAAAGAGTTGCCCTTGGAAGGCGATTATTTTACGACTCTATACTTTCTAGTAATAAAAAGAGAAGCTGCGCCAGCTGCCATAAACCTGAAAAAGCATTTACAGATGGATTGAAAACCGCGCTATCTATTGATGATACGACTTATCTATCCCGCAATACGCCAACACTACTAAACTCCGTATTTCAAACAAAATTATTCTGGGATAGCCGTACCAGCTTATTGGAAAATCAATTGGATGAAGTAGTACACAATGAAAAAGAAATGAAAGGCTCATTAAAGCAGAGCGTTGCACACCTAAAAGCGAACTCCTTTTATTCCACGTTGTTCAAAGAAGCATATCCAGAAGAAAAAAATGCTGTTATAGAGTTCAATATTGCAAACGCCATCTCTTCATATGTCCGTTCTCTCATTTCTTTAAATTCCAGGTTTGATAAATACATGCGTGGTAATGTAAAAGCATTAACCGCATCAGAGAAAAACGGATTTAATCTCTTTGCAGGAAAAGCAAAATGTGCCACCTGTCATTTCATTCCTTTATTCAATGGATTAGTTCCACCGGTATTTACTGAAACCGAATCGGAAATACTGGGTGTGCCACAAACAAAAGATAAAACCCACGCAATTCTTGACACGGATATTGGAAAAGCTGGCTTTACAACATCGGTGATTCATAAATTCGCTTTTAAAACCCCCACATTACGCAACATTGAACTAACAGCTCCATACATGCATAATGGCGTATATACAACGCTGGAAGAAGTGATGGAATTTTACAATAATGGCGGAGGAAAAGGTTTAAAGATTGCGCCCGCAAATCAATCATTGCCTTTTGATAAATTAAATCTGTCTAAAAAAGAGATAGGGGATATTATCAGTTTCATGAAAGCGCTTACAGATACTGTTTATTCAAATCATTTTACTAGGTAATTAGCACATTATCCCTTTAGCAATAAAGGGATAATGTGCAGGCCATCAATGTTAGCTTACAATTTTTGCAATTTTGAATGGTGATTAATACCTGCTCCGGAGACAGTAATATAATACATGCCGGCAGGCAACTTGTTCATATAAATCAGCATACTATTATTCCCTTTCTTTAATGATGCAGTATTTTGCATTACAGTTCGCCCTTCATTATCCACTATTTTCAATTGTACTGTACCGTTAGTATTCGACGAAATTGTAATTCTCGTTTCGTTATTGGCGGGGTTAGGAAATATAGTAACCCTACCTGGTACGTATGGTATTGAAATAGTCTCTACATCCGAATAAGTATAGGAACCATCTTTATCTACCATTTTCAACCTGTAATACAACAAAGTTGCCGGCATATTACAGGCATTCATATCCCTGAAATAATAATCAGCGTCAGAAGTAGTAATACCACCGGCAGCTACCGTTCCGATTTTTTCATAGGCTTCGCCATTCAAGCTTCTTTCTACTTCGAAATGCGAAGTATTTACCTCGCTGCTTGTTTTCCATTGCAATAAAGCTGTGTTATCCTGTATTGATCCTTTAAATAACAATAGTTTCAATGGCAATATCACTGTAGTGCCGCCAATATAAAAAGTAGAGAATGAACCGATGTTTGCCTGCAGCACATACCCTGATGATCCATGCACTTCAGCAGTAGGGGTAATATTTAACGTACTGCCTGTAAGTGAAGAGCCGCAAGGATCATTATTTTTCCGGATCCGCAAATCATTGACACTACTCACACCACTGTTTGGATTTACGTCCAAGGCCATGTACTCAGCATTGGTAAGATAAAGCCTGATTTTCACTGATGGATTACCGGCAGGCAGTGTTGGCTGGTTCGTTGGAGTAATTGTAATATTCCTGTCAAGGTATCTGAGGCCTGTTCCATCCTGCCTTATTGAACCCGAGTTTGTATAAAAAGAAGAAGTGATTGTTCCAAGATTATTACCATTAGGAAAGATTTCTGCCAATATATTTCCATCAGGGCCTGTGATAGGAACCCACAGGTTATTATTATCATTACCTACAGTTACTGTCGTTCCATTGGTACAGGTATTGGCAACTCCTAATGTCACAGGTATTTCATCAGGTATTGAACTCTTACCGGCAGCATCATTATATCCCAGAAAAACAAAACGCTTAATGCAACCAGGGCATTTGCTATTGATAGCCCCTGCTCCTGCCGTTGGCCCCGAGGTGGTACCATCTTTATCAATAGCCGCAAATATGGTATCCCCGCCTGGCGAAAAAGCAAGATCGCGAAAACGGTTTTGAGAAAAGAATATACCAACAGTGTCGTTGGCCGGGCTTGCAGATCCTAATGGTGTCGGTAATACACTGGTGCCCGCATCATCTAATTTCAAACGAAATAGTTTTCCTTTTTTAAGAGAGGCCATTACCAATGAGTTTTTCCATCCGGGAATATAAGTGCCTCCATAAAACGCCATTCCGGATGGGGCATCGGAAGACCAATGTGAGTTTACATTTTGGGCGAGCCCGGTAGGGCCAGGAGAACCCGTATAGTTTTGATTTGTATAGATGTATTGTATTGTCCATGGTGTACTGGTATTTCCTCTTGGCGCCGGATAAAATGCATATAAAGGGTCTTTATAACTGGCACCAATAGCCGCAGCATTATTTTGCTCACCATTTACAGAAGGGATCAGAGGTGGTGATCCTCCGGAAGGGCCGACTTTAGCCCCATTGTAATTACCATCAGCGCTGTACCCTACGACCAGGGGATGTCCGTAATTTTTTCCGCGCTGTAAAATATTCAATTCATCATCACTGAAAGGCCCATGCGAACATCCATAGAGTATATCATTAACGGGATCATAGGCAAACCCCTGGTTGTTTCTCATTCCCGTTGCCCATACTGCATTTTGCTTCGCCCCGTTGAATGGATTACCTGCAATACCTGTCCCATCGGGTATCCATTTATCATAGGCGCCTGCATCTCCATCATCTTCCAGGTTAAAGCGTAATATTTTTCCTTCGTATGAAGATGAGTTCTGTGCTTTAATCGGGCGGGTCAGGTTTTCAAATTGTCCCGCACCCATATCGCCTTCCGCATAGTATAAGTAATCAATTCCTCCTTCAGGTGCAATAATTATTCTTCCTGAATTGTGATCCTTACTCCCGGGCAATGTATCGCAAAGGGCAACCGGCGATTCGAGTTTATTTGTAGCAGCGTTATAAGTAAAGCGTACAAGATAGTTTGTATAAAACTGACCAGAGCCGTCTGTGTTCACCGTATTCTGATCATGCACGTATCCGATATACACATATTTTTTGGGGCTGGATGAATTCATAAAATCCGGGTGGATAGCAAGGCCCATCATACCTCCCTGTGGCCAGGGCACAGATCCGCTGTTTGTCCAGTTTTCACGATTAAAAATAGTATGCTCGGAAGATGTAAGATATCCAGATGCACCGGGGCTGAGATCAAGAATAGTTGTAACTGCACCTGTAGCAGGATCCATCCTTCTTACTTTGTAGGCTTTTGCTTCGGTAATCCACAAAAAATGATCGGGGCCGTAAGTAATCTCCCATGGATTATTGAGGTTGCCTGCCGGTACGGGGTCGCCAATATTAGCAACCTCTGTTCCATGAATAATTGTTTCCTGGAACACTTCATTCATACGGGTGCCTATAATGTTGGTTTGCGAAAAAACTGTAACTGACAGTAGAAATCCAGTTATCAATAACAGTAGCGATTTTTTCATCAGGATGGGATTATATACACAAAATACGTTATTGAGCCTGTCAGTTAAATAGAGAGACTACCCCATTTCTTTAGTAAATTCTCTTATTTTCAAAGAGATTAATCCCATGAAGAATCGCCATTTTTTCAAAAAAACAAACTTCATGGGCAATATCATAAAAAAACTCCCCTACCAGGAACGGTAAGGGATGTTCCAGGCCGTGAGCCTGTAAATAATAACCAGCTATCTGCTTACTTTAATATTGTAAACTTGTGGGTAATGAGCTTATTATAGAATTTTATAAAAATATAATCCATTTGAAAATCTGCTGATTTACGAGCGTACCAGCGTGTTATTATTTGGTAAAATATTTTTTAAGACCTTAATTAAAATTTTACCGTCCCTGTCATTTACCCGCAGGTCAGCCTTTATCTTTTTCTGAATGCTGTCATTATGTAAAATGCCAATAATTTGATATGCAATTGTGCTATACCAGCCCCTAATTCCTACCTCATTCAAATAACACTGAATTCTGTACTTTTACCACCTGATAAAAAGGAAGTATGAACAATAAACCAGTTATAGGAATAACCTGCGGCGACCTGAATGGCATTGGGATTGAACTGATTATAAAAACATTTTCCGATAGTAGGGTTCTAGAATTATGCACGCCTGTAATTTTTGCTTCCAATAAGGTTATTAATTTCTACAGGAAATCTGTACCGGATAGCAATTTTAATTACCAAAGCACTAAAGAATTGAATCGGCTGAATATAAAACAGGTTAACGTCTTTAATTGCTGGGAAGAAGAAGTGGTGATCACACCGGGGCAATTAACCGATACCAGTGGAAAATACGCTGTTAAATCACTCGAAAATGCTGTAAAAGCATTAAAACAAAAACAAATTGACGGACTTGTAACGGCGCCTATTCATAAAAAGAATACACAATCCCAGGACTTTAATTTCACCGGGCATACTCCATATTTAAAAGAAGTATTTGGCGTAAACGATGTGTTGATGTTATTATTTGCCGGCGATTTCCGGGTTGCTCTTGTTACAGAACATATTCCGGTTGGCAGCATTACAAAATTTATTACCAGAGAAAATATCATCAGTAAGCTACAGATATTAAACCTAACTCTGAAAAAAGATTTTGGAATTGATAAACCACAGATCGCTGTTCTTGGCTTAAATCCGCATGCAGGTGATGAAGGGTTAATAGGAAATGAAGAAGAAACAATTATAAAACCTGCAATTAAAGAGGCAAAGCAAAAGGATATTCTTGCCTTCGGACCCTATAGTTCTGATGCATTTTTTGCGAGAAGACAATATAAAAGATTTGACGCCGTACTCGCAATGTATCACGACCAGGGCCTGATTCCTTTCAAAACGCTGGCTTCTGGCGAAGGGGTTAATTATACAGCAGGTTTACCGGCTATCCGTACTTCGCCTGACCATGGCGTGGCTTTTGATATCGCCGGAAAAAATAAGGCAGATGAATCCTCATTCCTGACAGCCATATTTGAATGTCTTGATATTATCCGTCGCAGGCAGGCATATGAAGAAAATCATAAAAATCCGCTGAAGAAAATGACAGCCGAAGTGCTGGCCAATGCTGTGGATGAAAAGATAGAAGAATCGGGAGAATAATTATTCTCCTCCCGATTCCTTATTTCAATGATCAATAAAATCAGACCCTAATCTACTTTAACAAACTTCGTATTCCGCTTATAATCTTTCTGTATTACCTCAACAAAATAAGTTGCAGGTTTCAATTTATCCAGTTGATAAATCTGCATAGTAACATACCCCTTACTTACATTGTCACTTATCTGTTTTACTATTTTACCGGTTATGTCTGTAATACGGATCGTTACCGGTCCGTTTTCAGGGTATGCAGTAGATAAAGTAAAATCTTTAAATACAGGGTTGGGGGTTATCCTGAGACTAAAATCTGCATCACTTCCATTAAATACTTTTATCGTTTTTGAATAGGTAAAAGATCCGTTGATATCTACCATTTTCAACCTGTAGTAATTTATACCCCCTGAATGTGTATTATCCGGGTAGAAGTATTGCTGTGAACCCGGAATATTCTTTGCCGGTTGCTGGTTAATAACCTGGAAGTCTGTTCCATTAATACTTCGTTCCAGTATAAAGCTCTTGCTATTGATTTCAGATTCTGTTGTCCATTTTATATTGTTAATACCATTTTGTGTATTTACACTAAAAGAAGTTAGGGTTACCGGTAGAATTACATCACCGGGGCAAAGTGGAAATATCTTCGATGAATCTTCTGTTGAAAGACCGGCAGCATCCGTTACTTTTAGTTTAAAGAGATAATAATAAATATCGCCATTACACCCTATTCTTGAAATAAGAGATGAAGTGATCCGGTTAGTATCTGGTGTTTCTGCATGCTGGTGATTATTATGCCGGAGAATTGTTTGCCATACATAGGTTAACTGTCCATCTGTTTGTTCGTCATCTGTTACATTAGCCTGTAAAGAATAAGTTGTATCCGAACCAATTGTATATCTTGAATTTTTCTTCGGGCTGATAATTTGAACTTTAGGTGGCGTATTATTTACTGAAATAATAATACTGTCTGTTGAAGCCAAGTTCATATTGTCTTTAACGGTAAGGGTTACCACGAATTTTTTAGCCACGTTTGCTGCAGAAGTAAAGCTATGCACAGGCGGGTCTGCTGCGGTACTCGTATTTCCATCACCAAAATTCCACAGGTATGTTAGCGCTCCGCCTTCAGGATCATAAGAGCTGCTTCCTGTAAAGGTTACCGCCAACGCGGAAGATCCGAATATTTTATCGGAAGTCATTTTCACAACAGGCGGCTGTCCTCCACCATAGTTTATTTTCTTAACTGAATTGGTTAAAAGGTCAATTGCTATCATGCTTCCATCCAGGGGATCCTGAATCATATGTACGATAGCGCCAAACCCTGTAATAAAAGGATCAATTTGTTTCAGCGAAACACTGGAGAGCATGGTTGCACGGTTTAACCATTGTGCTCCATAATCAGCAAAAATATAGGTGTTCTTGTAGTCTGCAGGAAACATATCACCTGTGTACCAACACCCCCCTACTGCACAGTTACCCCTAAAAGGTGTACCCGTCACCCCCGATTGCGGAGTTCCAATTACAGCAACAGTTGCTGTATTTCCAGAAAAAGTACCTACCCGGGCTGTAGCTGAATTGTGGTCCCAGTCAAGCAAGGGCCGATGATGAAAGAAGCGGTTACTGTTTCCGCTAACAATTGCAACAGCATTGTTACAGGGATTATACACTGTAGTATTATTATCAGCAGTAGCTTGTTTTATTAAGTTATTAAAGTAAAAATAGTTTTGGGCACATCCGCCTCCACCAAATAAGGGATTGACCTCATCTTTATTTTCCACATTCGCACTGAAAGGAGCCAAATGAGCTGCAGTAGAAGTATTACCTTCAAAAATCGGCCATCCGAAATTACTGGCTGCTCTGTCAGCAATATCTATTTCTTCATAGTTATCCCATCCAACATCTCCTAGATAAATTTCTCCTATGTCGCCGGTTGCCGGATCGGTTGATCCCGTATTGGGCTTCACAGACATACGGAAAGGATTTCTTAAACCCAAAGCCCACACTCTTGATTTTGCAGCTCTTGGATAGTTAGGGTCGTAAAACGGATTACTGCTGACACCATCCCCATTTGATGGGTTTATTCTCAATATTTTTCCACTTAGGCTATTGATCATTTGAGAACGAAGAGCCCCTACATTTTCTTCTTGTCTTATTATTCCATCCGTAAGTGCCTGGGCAAAATAAGTATCGGCATCACTGCCTACATCTGAATGGATATAACATGCCCCATCACCAGCTGAGACTAAAAGCATCCCATCAGATGCAAAAGCTAAAGAACCGACCCCATGCGACTCATAAAGAATAGGGATGCCTGTTTCCTTTGTTTCGCCTAGCAATATTGTTCGTGTATTAAGATCCGCGGTTATTGTTCCGCTGCCATTAACAACTGTTTTATACCTTGTAACCCTTCCGATTGTTGCTTTATAATAATCATTGGCTGCAGGATCATAGGATGCAGTTCCGAAATTCATCAGGTAATGCCGGTCAACAACATAAAGCAGGTAAATCAATCCATTTGAATCAAAGTTTGGATCCAATGCAAAGCCGATTAAACCAAAATCACGCCAGCCACCCACTTCGGGGGAAATATCTAATACAGGAGTGGTTTGCTTTACATATTGCTGCGATCCGGCATTCCAATTACATACATATACACGGCCATCCTTTTCCCACACAAAAAGTTTTTGACCATTACTGTTTGCAGCTGTGCCTACAGGCAGGTTCCAGCCTGATGCAATATTAGACATGGAAAAACCTGCCGGGAGCGTTTGCGAATAAATAGTACCAGTAAATAAACTAAGAAACAGGATAAAACAAAATTGTTTCATGCCATCACATTTAAGGTTATAATAAAATAGTTAAAATGATGTTATCCCAAAAACGAATACCGTTACGAGGTTAGGCTAATAATGGTTTTTCACAATTAGACTAGTAAAGCAATAATCAGAGGAGAAAAATGTGGTATTTAACAAACGGAAAGCCTATCAAAATTTTTGCAATTATAAAAAAATACAGTACAAAAAAGGTGACTGTCTAACTTTTTGTGAATAAAAAATTCCTGCTTTTATAAAAATACATATTAGCTTATTTATTATTTTCAAAAACAGAATCAACAATTTCCTTGTTAATTACATAGTTAGAATAGGTTATTTCAATTTTACCTTTTTGATTACCCGGTCTTGCAGCTGAAGATTTCTTTTCACCACTTTCATATTCAATAGTAACTCCTTTTGGAAGCTTATAATCTTTAACACTAAAAATAAAATCAATTTTGTCAGGAAGTCCTAAAGTACTGTACTTCCCATATAGCATAATCATTTCATAAGTACCACTTTCTTTTGTTGTTATTACCGATTTTTTAATCAGTAATTCCTTTTCATCAATATAAAGCGTTGCAACCACAATATTGCTGCTCTCATCAGGAGGAAGCAGTTTAATTATTTTCACTTTGCTACCTTGCAAATTGGTCTCACCAGCCGGTACAATCGTATACCCATCGGTCATAAAAAGGGAATTAAGGTTTGTACTAAACCCTCCTTTAGGCAATATTGAAATACCGCCTTCTTTTTTCACCGTAAATTTATCAGGCTTCTTATAATATACCCTTACTGGTGAATTAGGCGCTTTTATGAATGATACATCAATCTTTATAATGCCGTTTGCTTCATAAGAATTCACCTGGTTAAGTTTCGATTTTACTTTTTTAACAAGCTCTTCTTCCTTTTGTGCAAAAAGAAAAAAAGGAGCTACTATTAAAAGCAGCGTGACAAGCATATATTTCATAGTCCGAACCATTATCAGGATAAAATATCTTTTTTTCTGAAAACAAAAATAGCCGCTGAAACAAACATTATAATGTGACCCATTAACAGCAAACCCGATTTAAATATTGATTTGTAGTTTACAGGCTCCTCAAAAAAGCCTTTCCAGTTGAGCATATGGTTAGTAAAAAGAAAAGGTTTTACTGCATTAAAAAGAGGAATATCCATTGTTGTAAGGATAGTAAACAATATAACTACACTCATCGTTGCAACAATCGGTCCTATTGAATTTTCAGCAAAGACTGATAACAGAAAAGCTAAAGAAGCTACAGTAGTCATCGCAATAGCGGCAAATCCAAAAGCTGCAAAATAACGCCATAACACATCGTGACTATCCAGTATTACCACCATTTCGCTTTTCATTATTATCAGGTCACTTGAGCCAAACACACTAAGCGAAACCGGTAATGACAAGATTGCCATAAACAAAAGCAGTAATAATGTATAAATAAGCGTGGCTAAAAATTTGGCAAACATAAACCGGGTACGACTTACCGGCTTTGTCAGTAATAGCCTTAATGTACCCATATTCGCTTCTCCCGCAATACTATCTCCTGCTACCAAAGCAATTAACAATGGAACATGAATTAACAGAGTTTGAAGGATAATAAAGCAAACCAAATAACCACTCAAAATTTTCCCTTTTATATCAAAGCTTTCTTTGAGCGATTGCATCCCGAATTGCAGAAAATTTTCTCCATCAGAATAAAAAGCAAGTTGAATCAATATTATAATTGCCGCTATAGCAGCAAATGCAATATAGGTGCGGGGCCGCCTGAATATCTTGAAGAGTTCAATTTTTAAAAGCGTCCACATGCTGGTTAGAAGTTGTCAGGGTAAGGAAATAATCTTCGAGCGAGTGCCGTGCAGAAAGCGACTGAATAGCAATATCTGCATCCACAAGGTACCTGGCAAAAACCGCAATATCTTCTTTATTCAATTTCAACAATATTTTGTCAGTATCATATTTGTCAATAAGATTCTGCCAGGAAGACTGCATGATTTTATGAATCGCTTCATTATTATCATTCGTTTTTAACTCTACAATACTACCTGAAGAACCGAATAACTCGAACACTTTACCCTCCGCCATCTTTTTTCCTTTATCAATAATAAGCATAGAATCAGCTACCTGTTCTATTTCGCTTAACAGATGAGAGGAAACAAACAGCGTCTTACCTAAATTTTTACTCAAATGAAGAACCAGGTTTCTGACATCAGCGATCCCCTGCGGATCGAGACCGTTGGTTGGTTCATCAAGAACGATCAACTGCGGATCATGAATTAATGCAATGGCAATACCCAGCCTTTGCTTCATGCCTTGTGAAAAAGTTTTCACCTTACTGTTTGCCCTATCGGCAAGTCCTACCATCTCCAGTTGTTCAGAAATCCTTTTTCCTGAAACTTTTACTCCGCTCATCGACGCGAATAACCGAAGGTTTTCTGTTGCGGTAAGATATTTATACAAATCCGGCTTTTCAATAATTGCACCGGTTTGCCGGAGGATTTCATTTCTATGCTTTTGGAGATCTAATCCTAATATTTCTATTGTACCACCGGTGGGTTGAATCAGCGTAAGTAACATACGAATGGTAGTCGATTTACCTGCGCCATTTTGCCCGAGAAAGCCGTACACTTCTCCCTTATCGACAGAGAATGAAAGGTCGTCTACTGCATTTATTTCACCGAATTGTTTGGAAAGATGCTGAACACGGATAATTGCAGGCATTGCAATTTTTAAACAAAAATAATAAAGCCGGCCTCTGAAAAAGTAAACAGCCGGACTTTTAACTTTTGCCGAGATAGGATTGCAGGTTTTTTACATACTGCTCAAAGGCTTTAATACCCGGCTGGGTTATTTTACAAAGCGTTTGCGGGTAATTGTCTTTAAATTGCTTGGTGATTTCTATATAGCCGGCATCCTTTAATTTCTGTATCTGTACGCTTAAGTTGCCGGCTGTGGCATTTGTTTTTTCTTTCAGAAAAGTAAATTCCGCTTCTTTTACGCCTATTAAAAGCGACATTACTGCCAGTCGCAGTTGGGAATGTAATATGGGATCTAATTCCTTAAACATCCGATGCCCGTTGATTTTTTTCTTCCTCCAACACTTTTTTGAACGCCGAACGTAGAATAAACCCCGGAATAATCCATATCATAACGGCGGTTATTGCTAACAGTAAATAACTATTTTGATTTTGCAAAAAGAATGATATCGCCGCCAATACCAGGCAGATGACAGCACTGACAATATGATAATGGAATTTAGCAATAAGGCCGGTTAGCAGGGAGGCAAATCCTGTAAGAATAAGAATAATAGAGATGACGATGTACCCTATCCCTGCAAACAAAGCAGAAAGCGATGCAATGCAGCTAAGGAAAAAACCTATCCACACATAGTCGATTGTTTCATCGGTAAATGTTTTTGCTTTTTTCTTCTTATCCTGCCTGTTCTGTATCCATCCCTGCACAAAGAAGACAGGGATAAGGATATAAAAGGGATTAAAAGGAAAACGGATATTCTTTTCTACCATAAAAAAAGATAATAATGAGCAGATCAGGATACTAAATCCATAAACCAATGCGGATACTCCGTTTTCGTAATAATAACCCTTCGCTTCATATATCATTTTACTGATAAGCTGCAGGCTTTCTTTTTCAGTAATTTGCTTTTCTTCCATAAAAAAGATTTTATCTTTCCCGTTAATGCCAGTGATCAACAAGGACCGTTTTATCAAACAGTCACTTGTTGCTCACTATAGATATGCTAAGAATCTTTGTTATTGACATTCAGCTAATTTTTCTTCTGCCTGTTTTTGTCCCCAATGCGGGTACAATGGTTTTGGATTCTCTGCTTTGAATAAAGCCACTGCCTTTTCAAAAATGGGTTTTGCTTTTTCTTTCCCCCCTCCGAATTGCTCTGGTGTTCCGAAAACACTCATTGCCTGTAAATAATAGAGTCTTGGATTATTGGGATCTATCTGCATCCCTTTTTGAAGATACCCCGAAGCTTCCTGGCCATAACTCATCCATCTTGACTGGGGGTCAACCATCATTTGCTGTGTAGCAGCCATATTTCTTATTGTCAGAATCTCTGCATTCTTTTCGATATTTTCTGCCTTTGTACATAAAGATTTTATCTTTTCTGCATTGGCGTCTTTGTCCATATTCTGATCGCTCCATGCCGCTGTGCTCAAGGCAAGTCCTGCATAATAATAGGGAAGCCATTGTGTTTTTTCTGCATCTCCGATACGTTCAAAAGTGGCAGCAAGAGATTGATAATCCGCCGTTGTTTTTACACTGTCAAACCTGGCAAGGTTTGTTTTCATGGCTTGTAAATACTTTTCGCTTTGCGCATTTACAGAAAGCGTTGTCAGTACCGCAATGGCGGCTATGATCTTTTTCATATTTCTTGTAGGTTTTTGTTTTTATAATTATGATCAAAGATTATTATTAATCGCATCTTCTGTTCTGTCAACCCCCCAGCTAAAGAATACACCAATAAAATAAAATCTTTTTGCAGCCGGGTTAATGGGCATTTTATTTACCCCATTATAAGAATAATTATATCCATACACTATATCATTCCCCAAAACATTCGTGATGCTTGCAACAAGGACCCAGAACAATCTCGCATTTTGTTTACCCAGGCTGGGTACATAATTCATACTGAAGCCCAGGCTATGATAATCTTTTGTTTTTCCCTGGTCGGCAATTATATATTTATTACCACTACCATTATACATGAGGTTATAGTAAGGTCTGCCGGTTGCATAACTATAGGTAAAATTGAATCCTGTCTTTATATCCATAAAAAACCGTTTGGTTACCAGCGATGCTGTATGAGTGGCTGCAAAGTCAGGGAAAAGTTGTTGTGGATAGTGCAGGTATTCTCTTTTTGTGTCGAGATAGGAATAACTGATCCAGTAATCAAAATTCTTTATACTCTTCTTATCTCTCCAGAAAAATTCTATCCCTTTTGCATAACCTGAACCACCATTGTTGTAGTTGAAATAATTGAATGCGAGAGCATCTGTCTTTACAAGATCAGCATATTTTTTATAGAAAACTTCGGTACGGAAAATCCTGTCTTTTGTCGTTTTCTGGTAAGTGAGAATATAGTGTGTTGCCTTTGTATATCCGAGTTTTCTTGTATAAATGAGTTGCTGGTTCTCCGGTTTCTGGTAAAATATTCCGTATGCTGCCGATACCTGTGCTCCGTTACCCACTTTATACGCCAATGAAATACGTGGTGCAAAATTTACTTTTCCGAGTAGTGAAGAGTTTTCAAAACGACCGCCAATTTTAGCTGCAAGGTCATTGGTTACATAAATATCTGTTTCCGCAAATAAGGATTCGAAATTATCGACCAGCTTTGATTTTAAAGTATCATTATAATTATTATCATTTACTGAATACATATATTCCCCGCCAAAACGAACGGTACTGATCCCAAATATTCTTTTTTCAAATACAGCTTTTACCTGTGATAAATCCTGGCGGTTTTTTAAGCTAAAGTTTTTTGCCTGCAACCAGGGTTTATCCGGGAAAAACTGCTGCTTATTATACTGGTCCTGCAGTTGCTGATTGATATTATCTGTGTTTGTACTGTACCCTGCACCAAGATTCATTTTCCATCCTTTGCTCAGATTTTCCCGCCAGCTTATATTATTATACCAGTTGATATTTTTTAAGCCAAATGCATCTTTCATAACCAAACTGTCAACATCCTGCCTGCGCAGTCCCATATCACTTTTACTAAATGTTGTATAATATTTAATGATGCCATTTTTTGTTTTAATCCTAAAGTTGGCATCGCCATTGTGAAATATAGGCATTGTAAAATAGTCAGGCGTTTGTTTTACAACATTGAAGTAAGCAACAAGATTGACATAATTGTAATTAACACCCCAGGAAGCCTTTTTATTCTTAGATAAATCCTGGAAGCCACCCCCCAGTATAATTGGAGAAATGGAAAGATTGGCCGCAGAGCGTTCAGGCAGATCAATCGATTCCAGTATCAGTGCAGATGATAACGCCTGCCCGTATAATGCAGAATAACCGCCCGTACTAAATACAGTTCCTTTAAATAAGAATGGAGAAAAACGTCCCCGGCTGCCAAGGTCGGGTGCACTGGAAAAATAAGGGTTGTTCACCAATGTGCCATCTATAAATTGTTTAGTTTCTGCACCGGTGCCGCCCCGTACAAATAAACCCTCTTTCTCGCCAATCTGTTGAGCGCCTGGTAATGTTCTGACAGCGGATGTGATATCGGCATTGCCACCCCCAACAGTAACTACATCTAAAGAATTTAAAACAGTTGCTGCTCTTTTCGTATCGCCCGCTGCAAACGATCCAGATATTACTGTTACTGCTTTTAGCTCACTCAGTTCTTCCTTCATTGTTACGTCTATGGATAAAGCGACAGTGCCAATTGTTATTCTTTGCTCGAAACTTTTGTATCCGATATTCGTAACAAGGAAAATAAAATCTCCTTTTTCCGAAGTAGTAAATATATAGTTCCCCGCAGAGTCACTAACCGCTCCATCATATGTATCTTTCAGGGATACACTGGCACCAGGCACCGGCTTACCTTTATTATCTTTTATTTTTCCACTGATGGTTACCTGGCTATACAATTGAGATAAGGCCATCAAAAAAAGAGATAAGGTAATCAATTGTCGCATTTTCTTCAATTTGAAAAACAAATATAAAGTAGTTTATAATATAAACCAAATTAATTAAAAAAAGACCAGATTTAGACAAACCCGGTCGTTCTTATTGATACCCTAAAAATGAACTTCTTAGTTTTTGACTACTTTGTACTGCAATTTTTCAGTAGCGGAAGTAATCCTGATCACATAAAATCCCCGTCCAAGGTCATTCGTTGTGATCGTTTCTGTCTGGCTGGCCGCCGCTATACTTTTCGACTTCACTACCTGGCCTCCTACATTAAATAATTCTATTTTAAATTCTTTGCCCTGCATATTCTGTGGAAGTGTAATTCTTAAATCATTAACAAATGGATTAGGATAAGCCAGCACTTTCGTTTCTCCTGATAATTCGCCTAATCTGACTACTCTTATCTGTGAATAAGTGTATTTGCCATCTATATCAGTGCAACGAAGACGATAATAAATAAGGCTATTGTTTTTAGCAGCTACATTATCTGAATAGCTATAGTTCTTTTTATCGTCTGCACTTGTATTTCCGAAGGCGAATACGGTAGCCGCATCTGAAAAATGTTTACCATCACTGCTCTTTTCGATCACGAAATGACTAACATTTTTTTCCGCTGCTGTAACCCAGTTCAGATCTACTTTGCCTTTATTCACGTATGCATTGAAAGAAAGCAAATCAAGCGGCAGAATAATCTGGCTGGGGTACTGGAAGCCTTTCATATACATACTATACTGGCGGCTTGCACTCGAAGGGGTTGTTGACTTAGCCCCGTACTTTACTGAGAAAGAGCTTATGTTTGAATTACTAGCGGTAAACATCACCCCTTTTCCACTGGTATCAATCCCGCTATGTTCTGTTCCCATAATATTATCAGCACGATATTCATTCAGAAGCGTATTTACGATAGGAATATTTTTCAGTAAAATTTCCAGGGTAGTACCCATATAAGAAGCTGTACCTCCATTCATATTGATATCTGCAAATTCTTTTAGTGTAGCATTTCCATCAATATCCAGCGCAGTCGCCTGTACACTTTGTAATTGTTTGGAAAAGCCCGTTGCTGAGTCAATAAAACTGATGGTAAAAAGAGCATATGATTCCCCTACTCCGCCAATCTGAACCTCTGGCTGAAATGCATCCGTGTATCCAAGTCCCCCGGAATTATCATCTATTTTTTTTACAGAAGCGCCGCCTACCAGGTCTGTAATAGTAACACTTGCATTGATGCCTTTTGTAACGCTTTTGAATAAATAAACAGCTCCTTTTTTCAGATCGTTTCCAAACTGCAACGACGGATTTTTAAAACTCAATCCTTCTGCAGAACCGCCCAACTGAGCTTTCAGATAAGAGAACGGAGCCATAAAAAAGGCCAAAAATAAAACCTGCGTAAAGAAATTTCTAAAGGGTACAAATGTTTTCATCACATGAAATTTAGGGTCCAGAATTAATATTTGGCCCATAGGATTGTGAACACGCGGCTTTCGCAGGAAATCGATTAAGATGGAAACTATTCTCCTTATTTCCCTTTAGGGGAAAAGGAGGATAGTGGCTTATTTGTAATTGGAACTAAAACGCGATTTGATTGGTTATCGTAACCTTTGAAGTAACACTTCTCAATCCAGTTATAAAACGGAAGGTATTCAAGCGAGACAAATTTTGAGACTGCAGAGTACAATTGTTTCATAGAGGATCAAGTTTTGTTTTCTAAGGGTTCGATTTATTCCGATGTCTTTCATCGAAATCTTACACAATATATAATGTGGTTTTTACATGTACAAGTACTTTGGGGTTTTCCCATATGAAAATTCGTAATTTATGCAGTTTAAAAATTTAAATTACTTAAAATCAACTATTTAGAAATAGAAAAATTTTTAAAAAACAAAAGATTTCTCATAGATATAGTAATCCCCGGGCTTGTTTTTAAGCCTCTTCCTTTTAGTGGCGTATGTAACGGTTGAAATAATCAAACCTTATTTTAATAAAAAACCAACCGGAAGAAAATAGGCTCCCGGTATCTCTTATAGGTAAATTTTAATAGTAACAGGCATTCAATAAACATCATTGACGAAATAATACAAATTACCGCTCACTGTCCTTTTATTTTCTTATGATTAAATATCTTTTAAAGTATGATTAATTTAATAAGTAGATAACCGATTCAATTGTCTAAAAAAAGAAAAGGCGGCTCGTAGCCGCCTCGAATATACATCCCCATGTTGTATTCTTATCGTTTAATCAGTCTTTTGACTGCATATTGCTCCCCTGCGGTTATTTCAATGACATACATTCCCTTTGAATAATTAGTAAAATTATTCAATGTAACACTGTTCACACCACTCTGCATTATCATTGTCGTATTCTGTAATACCTGGCCTGCAGAGTTCATGATCCGGATCTTCACTTCTGTCTTTTTTTCATTTTTTATCTGCAGGTTTATATTGTCTGTAAACGGGTTGGGGGATACCTGCAGGCTGATCGCTTTGCCTGGGTTTACTTTCACTACTTCGGAATACCTGGTTTTTCCATCCAGTTCCTCCACCCGTATTCTGTAATAGATTGTTGTTGCCTGGATATTGCTGATGTCATCAGTTACCTGGTAGCTGAAACTTCCGTTTCCTTTCGAACTTAATGAACCTGCTTCCGTAAAAGTTTTACCATCTGTACTTCTCTCTGCAAAATATCTTTTTACATCAAATTCTTCTACTGTATTCCAGTTTACATTTACATTGTTTTCGTTTAATACTGCAGCCACTTTTAATTGCTTTAAGGGTAATACTATACCTGTAAATCCGAAATCGATATTATAATCATTCGAAAACACACTGTTCGCGGCTGTTGAACCTCCCGGATTTAATGTATACATCACCTTAGTTCCGCTTTTTACTCCATTATTATCTATTGCGCTGTTTGCTGAACCATTAATGACTGTTGCTGAATAGCCGGTTAATGTTACTTGTGAAAGGTCTATTTCAACCCTGTATTCAAAGCCGGGCAGTATACCAGAATTAGTAGCACTTACACCCAGCCACGATGAAGGCCGGCGGTTATCATTAACAATGGTTGCATCGAAATAATAGTTACCATTTGAATCCGTAGTCACTATCCAGGTCTGGTCATCTCCATTGCCATAAACTCCATCTGACCCTGCGCTTCTTAAAACAACTTTTACTCCTGGTATCCCGGCTTCCGTCGCATCCTGTATACCATTTGCATTCGCATCATCCCATACTTTATTACCAATTTCCATAGCTTCAGCATCCAATAATAATTCAAAATCACCCAATGCAGCAGCTTTACCGAAATTGGTAGGGTCGCTACCATTTGAACTGAATAACTCCATCCTACCGGACATATTACCTGCATTGGCACCATCATTAAAATTCCTGATTATACCATTTGTATAGCTTTTATTCAGCGGGTCAATTGCTGACATCATTACTTCATTATATCCCGGATATACGGCTATCCCTCCATTTGATTTTGTATAGTGTGCTGTTATTGTAGCTGCTGAACCAAATGGTGCAGGTACACCAGTTTTTGTAAAATTCTGGTTATAGTAGAAATAGCCGCCACCCGGGCCTATCGGGCCACCCCACGGTGTACCTGTAAGTCCGGTAAAAGAACCTGTTAATGCAGGTGTATTATCAGCTAATCCTGCAGTAGTTGTAGTAACTCCATTATTTGTTACAGAACCGTTATTCTCTAATATCCATACATTTCCTGCTTTACCAGCTTTCAGTACTTCGCCTGTAGAAAGCGTACGATAGGTTTCACCAACTACATTACCTGTTTCAAAGTAATTGGCATATCCTCCCTGGTCACCGAAGCGATCGCGTATTCCCATGATCATAGAACCGTCTACATCAAACTCTATATCGCAAAGCATAGGTTGTGAATAATAAATGCCGGTAGCATTGCTTCCTGTAGTTGCTCCCAATAAACCTGTACGCAAAGGCCCTCCTAAAGATATATCGCTACTGTTTTGCCATGCAGCCCAGTAGTTATTTCTGAATTCATAACGATAATCGCTGTTTGTAAAACCTCTTCTGTGAGTAAGAGAAAAAGTAAGAACTGTCGTGAAAGTTGAAGTGGAAGGATTAAACTCGTATACCGTACCTCTTAAATTAGTTGTATCAGCAATATTATGTGCAGTTGTTGTTTCCTTTGTTGAAATACCACCTACATAAATTTTACCGTTATGAATTTCAACGGCCATCGGGTGCCATTGAGTTCCTGAATAACCAGGATCAGGTATTGACCAGCTTCCGGTAACATCAGAGGAACTAAAAGATGATTTTAAAGGATTACCGACATTTATCCGTTGTAATTTCTTTTGATACATATTCACAATGTAAAGTTCCCTGCCGTCAACAGACAATTCAATACCTCCTATTCCTCTTTTACCAACTTCTGCAAAAACGCCCGGATCCGCATTGGGTGTGCTCGATATGTCAGGAAGAGTAGAGGAACGCGGATCTGTACCTACATTAATTCCTATTGAAGCAACATCCACTAATAAAGTTGGTGTTGCAGGTATCCCGTTTTTATCTATTTGTGCCTGGTAAATAGCACCGATACCATTGGGTCCGAAACTGGCATGTACTTTCAGGTAAGCCGCCATTAACAGTGTTCTTGATTCCCTCTGCCAGGCAAGGCCGAATATAGCGCCCAGGTATTTGTTTTTTGCCCTGCGTGTGTTTCCTCCATCATTTGATAAATCATAAGGAAAAACATAGAGGTTATCATTATCGCCGGCAGTACCTGAACCACTGGAAAGAGCATTACCATTAGTATAAGCTGTAGTTGCTACATAAGGATTACTGTTATCTGAAAACCATTTTCTGTCAGCAACAGCAAAGTTTGTATTTATTGCAGATCCTGCTACTACAAACTGTACATTGGTATGGTTTGCATCTATGCGCTTAGAAGGTTGGTCACCTGATTTTATTGAAAACTCAATACGCACGGCAAGACCAGATGGTGCCTGTGCAGCACTGAAGGAATAATAGCCATTTGCATCCGTAGTCACTGTACCCAATAAGGCATTTACGGAATTGTATGCTTTAACGGTAACACCATATTCCCCGGGTTCAGTCGGATTTGTGGACTGTTGAATACCATCATTATTAATGTCTCTGAAAACTGTACCCGAAATCTGGGCACCGGCTGTTAGGGAAATGATAATTAATACTGAAGAAAGTATTAATTGGATTTGGTTTAATTGAGTCTTCATGGGGATTTCGAATTACAATTAGGTATATTCTACAATACGGATTACGGAGTAAAACTAATACGCAGACTTAGCATCTACTAAGTAAAAATTCGATCGCCATGCTATAACTACTCAAGAGAAACCACAGTTTTTTATTGAAGCGACTGATAATCAAATAAAATCATTGGCAAAAATTGCAAAAAAAAGTAATATAATTTTTTAGCATGCTATATAAGGTAAACATTTAGTCCATTAGCAGGTATAAAATCTTCTATTCAGTACTGGTAGTTTTACTATTAATAGTTTTGCACCACCACTTTTTTTCATTGTTATCATACCAAAATTCATACAGAGCCTCGGGCTTTTCCCTGGGTGCTATTAGGTTGTAATTAAACTCAATTCCGTATACCAGTAAATTACCATTCTGATCAGACCTGATTCTGCGTACCTTGTCATCTCCTCTTGGCCCTAACCCTTCCAAAGAAAATACAGGTTCAGGTTTACTCAGAAACTTTCCATTTTTGTCAATTGAAACAGAATATATTTCAGATGACCGGCCGGTTCCAAAATATAATTTTCGTTCTCCTGTAACATAAGATATTCCCATTCCGATTGCATCCACCTGTGGCAAATGATCAATAATCTTTTTGTCTTTCAGATCAATTGCATAAATACCGCCTTTTATAACATGGCGGTCAGAACCTGCTACAGTTGATGCATATAAAACATTTCCTTCACAGAAATAAAGCAGGCCTAAAACACCGTATGGATTATTATCATTCAAAGAATCCGGAAGAGGGATATTGAAAAACTCGTTCATTTCACCACTGGCAGCCTCAACTTTGTAAATAGTGTTTTGTTTTTGTTGCGGGTTGTTCAAAACATTAATAAAAGGTGCCGGAGCTGTATATACGTTCCCTGCCTGATCAAGTTGAATCGGCGATAACCACCCAGCCATTTTCCAGGATGGATGCTGGTAATACCGGAGTGATGGTGTTTCACCCGTACCTTGATTTTCTACCAATACTAATCCCATTTTTCTTATTTCTGAAGTGCTGAAATAAGATCTGGCTATTTCAAAGCCGGCTACTCGTTTTACAAACACAGGACTACCCTTACAATTATTTGTCCTGAATTCAACCCGCTTCTCATTGCAGGAAATGAAAAGAAAAAAAATAATCAAAGCTATATAGATGGATCTCATCATTATTTTTTAACAGGAATAAACAAAGGCCCGCAAAAACAAGGGTATGTTTTCGTAACATACACTCCATTTTGCAACACACTTTCTGCCCAGCAATATTCATTTCCTTTCTGGTCATTATTTTTTAATTGAGCAACATACCATATCACCAAGGAAGAGTTTTGAATATTCTCTGGTTGCGGCTCAATAAATTTCTCTGGCCCCTGGTGGTAATCTGTATTACAACAGGGGCCTATTGTAACCAGGTCGGACTCACCCTCATCTTTTCCGGTAACATTTTTTGTAACATACACAAATGAAAAATCTCCTTTTCCCCCATCCCCGAATTGTCCATTACCAGGTTCTATAAAATATCCATTCTCCCTTCCTGTTGTTTTATATAAATATCCTTCAGGAGAATAGGCGGTCTGCGCCGTTTGCTCATTCCATTTTTCCTGTGTCCAGTTATCCCAGTTATTATTATTCCATGAATAAAAATTATTGGTATTTCCTGCTAATGCTATTCTGAATACCGGGCGATATGTACCATCATTACCACAACCACGTCCTATACTCGCTGCAGCGACCCTGAATCGCCCATCATTATAAAATTCGTAACGCTGCCTGTAATTGTAATTACAGGGTGTAGGCCATCCTTCACTGCGAAAAGTTTGTTCGAGTGCAAAACCGATTGTTTCATTTCTGTCATTTTGCAATTCTGCTACTTCCGGTACACTCCATGCTACTACAGCCGCCTGGCTGAAATAAGGGCAACCGACCGCATCACTGTAACCGAAGCCATCGGTACCACTATAGTTTACATGCCAGTCTACCAGTTTAGCACTTCTTAATACAGGCTGATTGTTAAATGTAACATCCGATATTCTCAACCCATCGCTGCTGGTCAGCATGTATTTCATATTCCAGCCATCTTTACTTAAAGATTGTTCCAGTTCGCAAAAGCAGGAAGAAATTTTATCATCCTGTAATTTCTTTTCCGTTATTGGTGCTGCAGGACCAGTTGTTCCTGTATTCGTCCAGCGGATACCGACAAGTCTGAAATCGGTTAAATCAACAATAGCCCAAAGAGCTTTATCCTCTTTTACAAATGTGGGTGCCACACAAAGATGATGACTTCTTTCACATCGGGTACGATTAAGTGAAGTTTTCGTGTTTGGCATTAAAGCTGTACTGTCTTTTGGTTTATAGCCTAATGCCTGCTGCACCTCCGGTGAATTGATGGCAATCTGCACGGCCAGGTCTTTTAAATTAACCGGTATATCGGGTTGTGCTTGCGGAATATGGTTTACAGCGAGTGCTTTTCCCTGCTTAATATCAATCAAAGCAATGGAGCTGAGATTTAATCCATAATTATACATCTCAACCCGGAAAACATTTTTTAAATCAACAGGTTTATTTCCACCTGCAAAATCACTTTCCCTGGCGGGATAGACTCCGAATATTTCATTGCGGAAAGGGAGATTCGCCTCATTCCTTACATAGTGAATAAATTCCGGTTCATTCAATGCAATAATCTGGGCCAATTGCTGATTATTGCTCAGGCTGTCTTTACACAACAATACAGGTGTAGGTTGCTGCAGTGATTTTTTAATTTCTTCCGCCCTTTGTTCTGTAAAAGGAAATGTCCGGAGACTATCTGCCGACAACAAAACTGATTTAAGAACATCCTCCGGATAACCTTCCAATCTTTTCTCCGTAACTGTTCCGTTACCGTTGTTACAAGATAAATCGATGCCTGACAATACAAGCAGCAAAATATTCAGGAATATAAACCTGTTATTTAGTTTCATCATACCGGAATGGATTGCTATATTTTTTATTGACCAGGACTGATGAATCGGAAAGAGCTAACAAAAAACTGATCAGGTCCTTTTCCTCTTCTCCAGTCAATAAAAACCCTTTTATTAAATTGCTTTTATAAGGATTCGCTGACCCATTTCCATTCAACAAGCCTCTTGCTGTCAGGCGACCTCCATTTTCATAATTGCTTATAACTTCTTCCAGGGTAACAGCGCTGCCATCATGATAATAGGGAGCAGTAAATGCAAGATTTCTTAAAGTCGGAATCCTATACCGGCCCATATCAGACCTGTTACCCGTTTGTTGGTATAACCCTTTATCGGGTTCAGGATAATCACCTTTGCCTCCGATATTATACAAACCTGTATTAAAATAAATAAGCGGCTTTCCATTATCATCTTGTAGTATTGACTTATCAAAATTATTACCGCCATGACAGGAACTGCAATTCAGCTTAGCTGAAAAAAATAATTGCATCCCCTTTTTTTCGGATGCAGATAATACATCCTGTTTCTGATAAAAAAACTGATCGAACCGCGAGTTATAAGAGAAAATAGATTTTATAAATGAAGCGATACAGTATTGAATATTTTTTATTGTCACACTTTTATCTGCATCAGCAAACACTTCTTTAAACTGACTTCTATAAAATTGATCGTTTTTGATCCGGTCTAAAATTTCTTCTTCATGTCCTTTCCATCCGAGTTCAATTGGTGTATTATGAAACATCGGGTTGTTTATTTGCTGCTCCGGATAATGTAAAGATGAATCCGCAGCAGTCAGGTATTTTTTATAAACAATATTGATTAATGGAGATGAATTGCGCTGGAGCAGATCACCTGCAGCCCCGATTGACCTTCTATATCCATCCGTAAAACTGAATTTCTGATCGTGACAACTGGCACAGGATTTTGTTTTATTAAAGGATAACCTCCTATCATAAAATAAATAACGGCCCAACTCTGCTTTTGCTTCGTTGTAAGGATTAGCTGGATAGAGATAGAGGCTATCTGAAAAAAAAGAAGGAAGTTCTTTTAGTAAAGATGAGTAAGAGCGGGTTTGGTTTTTTTTTGCAGAAACGAGATAGAATGAAAGCGCAGCAAAGGAAAGGATAAGTATGACAAGAAGCTGCCTGCTTTTCATAAATTAAATATACAGAAACAGGCTTCTCACTGAACTGTCAATCTATCCATATATGTGCATAACGAAAAAGCGATTCTGCTATCGGCAGAACCGCTTTTATATAAGAAACAATTAGAAATTATACTTTGTATTGGGGAATCAATCCTTTCGCCAGTTCCACCATTTTCTTGATTCCATCATCAGGAAGGTTTCCTTTTTTGAACTCAGCCAATACTTCCGGCAGTTTGTTTTCCATTTCCAGCAGAAAATGCTCTTCAAACTCTTTTACCCTTCTTACCGGTACATCTTTAATCAAGCCATTCGTACCAAGATAAATAATAGCTACTTGTCGTTCTACGGCGAAAGGAGAATATTGAGGCTGTTTCAATATTTCCACGTTACGTGCACCTTTGTCTATCACATTCTTTGTCGCAGCATCGAGGTCACCACCAAACTTGGAAAAAGCTTCCAACTCCCGGTATAAAGCCTGGTCGAGTTTTAAAGTACCGGCAACTTTCTTCATGGATTTAATCTGAGCATTCCCCCCCACACGGCTTACAGAGAT
>JAFDYH010000033.1:14666-21436 GCA_018267535.1 Bacteroidota bacterium | reverse complement strand
ATCTGTCCGTCGGTAATGGAAATCACGTTTGTCGGGATATAGGCAGATACGTCGCCCGCCTGTGTTTCGATAATAGGTAAGGCTGTTAAAGAACCGCCACCTTTTACCAGATGCCTGATAGATTCAGGAAGGTCGTTCATGTTTTTTACGATCGCATCGTTGTTAATTACTTTTGCTGCTCTTTCCAAAAGACGGCTATGCAGGTAGAATACGTCTCCTGGATAAGCCTCACGGCCCGGTGGACGGCGTAACAACAATGAAACCTCACGGTAAGCTACAGCCTGTTTTGAAAGGTCATCATAAATGATTAATGCAGGACGCCCGGTGTCACGGAAAAACTCACCAATAGCAGCACCGGCAAAAGGCGCATAGAACTGCAACGGTGCAGGGTCAGATGCAGAAGCTGCAACAATGATAGTGTAGTCCATTGCACCATTATCCTGCAGTGTTTTCATCACTCCCGCAATAGTAGATGCTTTTTGACCAATCGCTACATATATACAATAAACAGGTTTGCCTGCTTTGTAAAACTCTTTCTGATTGATGATTGTATCAATTGCAATGGCGGTTTTTCCTGTCTGACGGTCACCAATGATCAACTCACGCTGACCGCGACCAATCGGGATCATCGCATCAATCGCCTTGATACCTGTTTGTAGCGGTTCTTTTACCGGTTCACGGAAGATAACACCCGGCGCTTTACGCTCCAGTGGCATTTCATAACGCTCACCAGTAATCGGACCTTTACCGTCAATAGGTTCGCCCAGTGTATTTACAACACGGCCAACCATTCCTTCTCCCACTTTAATAGATGCAATCTGGCCGGTCCGGCGAACTTTAGCACCTTCCTGTATATCGCCGGTTTCACCCATCAATACCACACCCACATTATCTTCTTCAAGATTCAATGCAATTGCACGAACTCCATTTTCAAATTCGACAAGTTCACCGTAACGAACATTGCCCAAACCATACACACGGGCAATACCGTCACCTACCTGCAACACAGTACCAACCTCTTCAAGGTCTGCGCCTGCATTGAAATTGCTTAATTGCTGGCGAAGAATCGCACTTATTTCATCTGGTTTTATTTCTGCCATATTGTAAAGTTGTAAGTTTTTAGTTTTTTGTTCCCAACTATATCTTTCTATTCATCTTTTGTTACGTCGCCCGCGGTAACTATCGGGTTTGTGCCTACTAAAATTCTATTCGCCAATTAACGGATCCTATAAATAAAATCATTGTTCTCAAATTGACGTGCTATTGCCTTCAGATCATAGGCAACACTGGCGTCTATCAATTTGTCACCTGCCTGCAGTACAAATCCACCGATCAATTTATCATCTATTGCTGTTTCTAATTCAATATTTTCAAAACCACCCGACTTCTTTACCTGGGCTACAATAGCATCTTTTGCAACATCACTTATTGGTGTAGCTGTTGTTAATTTAACTGTTTGAATATTTTTATGGCTTTTATACTGGCTGATAAAAGAACTGATAATCTCAGGGAAATTCGCTTCCCTTCCTTTGTTGATCAGTAATCTTGTAAAGCCCAATGTCAGATCGCTTATTTTACCAGCAACAATCGCATCGATGATTTTTATTTTCTTATCTGCCTTTATAATCGGGCTACGCAGGAAGCTTACAAAATCGCGATTACTCTTTGTAATTGCCTGCAGCCATTGCATATCTGCAAATACATTCTCCAATTGTCCTTTCTCCATGGAAAGATCAATCAGTGATTTTGCATACCGGGCTGCTAAACGTGGATTAGGCATATTTAATTTGAAAATTTGAAATTGTGGAACGGAGAAAGTTGCTGATTAAGAAGGGTAATCATTTTCACCTTTACCCTTTTTAATTCAATTTCACATCATTCACCAGCCCTGAAATATGGGCCTCCTGCGCCTCTTTATTAGTTAATTCTTTCCTCAACACTTTTTCTGTCACATCAATCACCAGTTTTCCTACCTGGTTCTTAACATCTGTCAACGCTGCCATCTTTTGCGCATTGATGGCAGCCTGTGCTTCTGTAATTATTTTGTTTGCTTCAGTCTTAGCCTGGTCTTTGGCTTCATTGATGATCTTATCTTTCATTTCTCTGGCCTCTTTCAGCAATTGAGCTCTTTCTTCACGGGCTTTCGCAAGCAAAGCTTCGTTCTCACTTTTCATCTGCGCCATTTCTGCTTTTACCCTTTCCGCAGTAGCCAAAGAATCGCTGATAGAGTTTTCTCTTTCACGAAGGCCTTTGGTAATAGCAGGCCATGCAAATTTGCCAAGAATGAAAAACACAACGATGAACGCCAGCAGCGTCCATATTAACAATCCAAGTTCAGGAGTAAGTAATTGCATATGTCAAAAGTCAAAATCAAAAAGTCAGAAACCCAATCTAATGAACCCTGCTTTTTAATTTTTATTTTTAATTTTTAAGTAACTGCATCCGCCGCCCTTTGCTTTGGATGCAGTAAGATTTTGCAAATAATATTATTTCAATACCATTGCGAGGAAGCCTACGATGATCGCAAACAGTGCAGCACCTTCTACAAGGGCCGCAGTCAGGATCATGTTAGCACGAATGTCGTTAGATGCCTCTGGCTGACGGGCAATAGCCTCAACAGCACCCTTACCAATCTGGCCGATACCGATACCAGCGCCGATTGCAGCAAGGCCTGCACCAACCGCACCACCTGCATTCGCAGTTGCTTCCAATAAAAACAAGTTCAATAAATCCATAATTGTTCTTTTATATTGGTTGTTTAAAAACTAATTTAAACGACTACCGCATCTTCATGATCATGACCATCATGATGTTCTCCTTCAAAAGCCTGCCCGATAAAGACGGCTGTCAACATAGTAAAAATAAATGCCTGTAAAAAAGCGACCAGTACTTCGATAAAATAAATAAATACAGTAAACCCAATTGCCAGCGGAGAAGCCCCCCAACCTGCATATACATTTAACTCACCGAAAATAAATATCAATGAAATCAAACAAATGATAATAATGTGGCCGGCCACCATGTTTGCAAAAAGACGAATAATCAGGGCGAAAGGCTTAATAAACACACTAATAAACTCTACCGGCACAAGAATAAGTTTTACACCAAATGGCACGCCCGGCGGGTTAAAAATATGTCCCCAGTAATGCTTATTAGAACTGAAAAGAATAACGACAAATGAAATAATCCCCAACACTGCCGTAAAAGCAATATTGCCACTAACATTTGCTGTACCTGGGATTAATCCAACAATATTATTGATAAGGATAAAAAAGAAAACAGTAAGTAAGTACGGTAAATATTTATCTGCTTTATGACCAAGATTCGGCTTTGCCACCTCGTCGCGAACGAAAGTAATGACTGGCTCCAATAAGCTTTGAGAACCTTTTGGAGAAGAAGTAACACCAACACCGCTTCTATATCTTTTTGCTATCCGCAGCATAACCCATGTAAACAGGATCAAAGCAAGCAGCATCTGGACCACATTGCGGGTCAAAGAAAGGTCATAAACTTTTATTGAAGTATCTGGCTCTCCTGCTTCGTTTACCGCGATGATAGTACCCGCATAATTCTTTGCCGGATCTAATTTCCACTCTTCAATATTACGCTTTGTAAGAATTGCGTAGCCTTCATATGATTTATGACCATGTTCAAAGCGGGACGACATAAAGGTGGTAAACCCTCTTTGTGGAGAATAGAGGATAACAGGAAGAGGAATGGTAACTGGATGACCACTGATTTCCATGAAATGAAACTCGTGACCATTCAATACGTGGCCGAAAATAACTTCGGCAGCATTAAATCCTTCTTTCTTTTCTCCATGTTCTTCTGTTTGCACTGTTTCACCCGGCTTCTTTTCATCATTGTTATCCTGCGCTAATACTGCGGAGGAAAAAAACAGTGAAAAAACGCTGAAAACCGCAACCAACAAGCATTTGAAACGATCAAAGGTCATACTGTCCCGAAATTTGCCGCAAAGATAAGGTGCGAAAAATCAAAACAATGATTTCAGGAGTGGATTTTGGGGGAAAATTATCTCAAAAAAACTATTCCAAGATGCCCGCTTTACGAACAATTGGCAGCCTGTACTTGTCAGTTTCAATCCTGTCACCCCGAGGAATTTTTACACCTATAACATACAACCTTGTTTCCTTTTTACAATGGTCTCCCGTTTATGAATCCACTCCTTTTATCAATCTATCCCTCATAGCATCCATTCAGTGACCAACTTTCCGACATACCCATTTTTATCTTTCATAGTCAACTCTTTATAGTGTGCTTTACAAACTGCATTTCATGCAATTTTGCATAAAATCCACCCTTTTCAAGTAGTTCGTCGTGGGTGCCCATTTCTTTGATTTCCCCTTTATCCAACACAATTATTTTATTAGCCTTCCGTATAGTAGATAAGCGATGGGCAATAACTATAGAAGTTCTTCCCTTTATTAATGTATCAATAGCATGTTGAATCAGCAGTTCACTTTCTGTATCCACTGATGAAGTGGCCTCGTCCAGTATCAGGATAGAAGGATCGTATAATAAAGCCCGTATAAATGAAAGTAATTGCCGCTGTCCCAGTGAAAGGGTGGCCCCTCTCTCCATCACATTATAATCATACCCGCCGGGCAGCTCCATAATGAACTCATGCATATCAATCAGCTTTGCTGCTTCAATCACTTTTTCACGGGGTATATCCGTATTCCGCAATGTAATATTATCGATTACTGTTCCAGAAAAAAGAAATACATCCTGCAATACAACACCAATATTTTTTCGCAATACATCCAGCTCGTAGTCGTTGATATTAATGTTGTCAATCTTTATAGCTCCTTTCTGAATATGATAGAGGCGGTTCAATAAACTGATAATTGTCGTTTTGCCGCTCCCGGTGTGACCAACAATGGCTACAGTATCCCCTGCATTAACTGTAAAAGAAATGTTTTTCAACACATAGTTCGGTTCATTATAGGCAAACCATACTTTGTCAAACTCAAGGCTGCCTTTCACTTTTTCTGAACTACGTATCAGTTCCGCATTTTCCGATACCGGTGTCACGTCGTTATTATCCAGCACCTTAAATACTCTTTCACTTGCAATCATCCCCATTTGCAATATATTGAACTTGTCTGCTATAACACGTAATGGCCGGAACAATAAATTAAGATATAAATAAAAGGAGGTGATCTTGCCGGTTAAATCTCTTGATTCGGTTGCAGAAAGGTGTAATGTCTCTTTCGCTACCCACCAAACCAATAATGCAGTCGAAACAGCCAATACTATTTCTACCAGCGGAAAGAAAACAGAGTAGGCAAAAATTGCATTGATATTCGCGTTGCGATGTTCCTTATTGATTTTTTTAAACTTATCAAACTCTCGGTCCTCGGCTGCAAACGACTGAACTATCTGCATACCTGTGATATGTTCCTGCACAAATGCATTTAGGCTAGCCACTGCATTACGTACTCGGATAAACGACTTATTAACACTTTCCTTAAAAACATAGGTAGCGACAAGCAGGATTGGGAAGGGAGCCAGGCATATCAATGTCAGCTTCCAGTCAACATAAAGCATGACCCCCACTACAGAAATAATGGACAATAAATCCGCGATAATTGGGATCAATCCATCCGAAAAAATATCATTGATTGCTTCAATATCGTTAATGGTTCTTGTCGTTAATGTACCTATCGGTGTCTTGTCAAACTGTGTAAGATTAAGACCAATAATCTTTTTATACACTTTAATGCGTAAGTCTTTTACGACAGATTGTCCCAGCCAGGAAGTTACATAGGTGAAGTAAAACCGGATTGCTGTTTCGATCAGCAAAATACCTATTTGGATAACTGTCATCCAGATGATCATTTCTTTCAATGTTCCGAAAATTGTAGTCGTACCGGGCGACAGGTTTTTTACAGTAAATTGAATAAGAAATGGCCGTACAGGTGTAAGAATAGCCAATGCTATTGCGGAAACCAGCGACCAATAGAATTTTTTCCTGTACGGGGAAACAAAACTGAAAACCCTGCGTAAAAGAGAGAAATCAAATATTTTCTTTTTTGTATCTGCAGCCAAGCGTATAAATTCTTCTGAAGAGAAGCAACAAATTTAGAGAGAAGTGGTTGAAATGAAGGTCCGGGTGTGTTAAAAGGTAAACTTTAAGGGTCAGCGTATAAACTTATCAACAGTTTATCTAGCTATTTCCATTAATTATCATCTCCCATAGCGATCCTGTAAGCCTTTATAAATAAAGCGCCCAGGTTTTTGTAGGGAGGAATATAATCATCAAATTTTTCTTTGGCTGCGCCGGTGAATTGCTTACTCAGCTCCTTCCACATAGGCAACCAATCCACATCTTTACCAGCCCTTAAGGTTGTATTGATGGATTGAAGAATAGGTTCGTTTACTGTTTTAGTACCTACCTGTTTGGAGGAAATAATATGAGCATCGGGGCTGATGGTCAATACATCATTCAGGTTATTATAACCCCCGCAGGAGCCTAATACAACAATTCTTGCACTGGGCTGAATCTGTTCCAACGAAGACTTGACGTGAAAACTATGACCGCGATGAATAAAGATGGTAGGTTTCAGGTTTCTTGCTGCAAGGTATTGTGCCAGTTTTTCCTGTGCTTTTGTATCCGGGTCATCCGTCCCGAATAAAGGTTTATTAGCAAAAATCCAGACAGGTTTACCTGTATTTGATTTTATCCATATCCAGTCGGGGTTATTATCTGTTATTGTCCAATCTGTCTTATTACGAAACATGCCGAG
>JAFDYH010000033.1:0-14617 GCA_018267535.1 Bacteroidota bacterium | reverse complement strand
CTATCATCCGTCAATGAATTATAATCTACATTATATATCGGCGGGATGCCCAACTCTTTTGAAAGATCAATATTATTAGTAGAATCGGCGGAAAGGAAGAGTTTATACAGCAAATTATAAATCACCATTCCTCTTTTATTATTCTGTGCCAGGTTACGCTGAAAATTATACCGCACATTCTTCAGCATTTCATCAGCCACAGCTTTGTTCGTTTCAGCAACGCTTGCATAAGAATCAGCAACGTCCACCCCATCTTCAAGACCTTTTGATTTTTCCAGGTTGGATACAAATGCCTGCATCAGTTTCTTCGCATCTTCCGCATTAGCAAAAGAAGCAAGGAAATTACTCAACGTATTATATGCGGCGCACATCTTCAAAAACTTCCTGTACTTATCAAAGTTCAAACGCATTAATAAAGAGTCGCCCCGCTGATTTGCCTTCGCCATCATCATCGGGTAAACGCCGGCAACAAAACTTGATGTATAAATTATACCATCGGTATAAACGGCGAGATAGTACAGTTCCTCTGCTGTCAAAGGCTGTAGGATTCTGAAACGAATAGCAGGGTTAGGAACTTCATGCAGGCCATTAATTGTGTTTACGAATACTTCTTCCGCCTTTCTTCTCAACATGTCATTGATTGGCTTATATGCTATGGCCGTGTCCCTGTTCAGGGTGCGTTTTACATAATCCAGGTGCGTTTTTACCAGTAATTTATAATACCGGATTGAATCATTTTTCACGGCATCCACATCTGCAAAACTCATTTGTCCTTTTACTATATTATCCAGGAATGGGAAGTATAAACGGCCGCTTGTATTTGTTGCCATCCGCGAAACGGTGCTGATCAGCGGGTCATTTATTTTACGGATGATATAGCCCAGCTTATTTCCCGCAGCTGCAAAATCGTACAGCTGGCCCGGGCTCCTATAGGCAGCTGCCTTTATAAGGCTATCCGTAAATGGATAGCTGGCATCTTCATTGAGCTTGGACAAAATCTTTTCAGGATTCAGCGTACAATATTTTCTGAAAAGATCATACCCACTTGCCTGGAAACCCGAATTCTTATCAAAAATATCCGCCTTTAATACGGCTACACCTGCATCATAAGGAAGGTCAGCTATTACAGGTTGAATACTTTCTCCTGCAATATCTTTTTGCATACACTTTTCATATCCCGAAATAATGACGGGCAACGAAGATGGGTTTACCAATTTTGTTTTCCAGGAATTACGAAAATAATGAAGCACATTTTCAAGACCTTTCAGGTACTGCACTTTCCGGCGATGGTCTAACAGGGAGTCTTTCTCAATTTTATATTGCAGCCAGTCTACCTTATTGACTAAGGCAGCAGTTACTAAAAAATTCACCTCATCATTGGCAGATGCAGAAAATAAATCATCCGTCTTGCCGTCAGAATTCAGAATATTCTTCTGCTCTTTATCAATGGCTTCATGATTAATCACCCGGCGAAACTCAGGTTTAAAGTTCTTAAACTCCTTTGCAGTATCAGATGGCCCAGAACCCTGGGAAAGGCAGGTAAAAGCAAACGCTATAAACAATATTGTGAGGAAGTATCTGGTCGTTGAAATCATAAGGATCGTTCCGCAAAGTTAACAAGAGGGTACGGAATTACCCTATCCGGGATAAAAAGACCATATAGCTGACTTAAATAATGTCTTTTTAGTTGCAAAATGTTGAAATCTTTTTAAAAAAGCGATTGTATTAATTTTTCATTAACTCTCTGTTATGGAGTGAAGCCCTGTCCTCTGCAAAACATTTTCGTGTAGGTTTGCGCAAACATTTTAGCAGATGGATCCCAGGACAAGAAAAGTGTTGATTGCTGATGACGAACCCGATATTGTTGAAATTCTGAAATACAACTTATCCAAGGAAGGTTACGAGGTAGTAACCGCCAAGGATGGCGATGAAGCACTGGATAAAGCCAAACTGACTCACCCCGACCTCGTGGTACTGGATATAATGATGCCTAAAAAAACCGGGGTGGAAGTATGCGAAATCATGAGGGCGCAGCCGGTTTTTAAAGACACCCTGATACTTTTCCTCACCGCGTTGAACGATGAAAGCACTCAAATAAAGGGATTGGAAACAGGAGCAGATGATTACATCAGCAAACCTGTAAGCCCTAAAGTTTTTCTGAGCCGCGTCAATGCATTGTTGCGCAGGGCAAATAAAACAGAGGCGAAAACAATCCAGGTTGCCAATCTGACAATCGACCCTGAACGTTTTGTTGTACTGGTTGACGGCAAAGATGTTGCGCTGGCAAAAAAAGAATTTGAACTGCTATACCTGCTTGCTGCAAAACCAGGCCGTGTATTTCTCCGCAATGAGATCATGAGCCAGGTATGGGGAAATGATGTCATTGTAGGTGACAGGACTATTGATGTTCATATCCGAAAAATCCGGCAGAAACTCGGGATTGATTGTATCACTACTGTAAAAGGAGTTGGCTATAAGTTTGAGCTGTAGGCTTTTTATGATTGCTGTTCAGTAATAAAACCACCAAACAATTTTACCTTCAGCCTGAAATTGCAAACAGCAGACCGGTAATGTTCAAAACAAAGAACCTTTCACCCAATCAGCTTTCCGTTTTTACTGCACTTGTATTATCTGTTCCAATCAGTTTATTATTGTGGTATGTAGAAAAAAACTGGCTGATAGCGTTGATTTGTTTCGCGGTTATCTTCCTGGGAAGTTACCTGCTGATACTGGTTGTACTGGAAAAATTTATTTACCGGAAGATCAAGCTCATTTATAAATTTATTTACCAGACCAAAGCCAGTAAAAAGGAAGAAGTTTACTATAAATATATCCTGCCGAAAAAAAGTATCGACGATGTGCGTGAAGACGTGGAAGCCTGGGCTGAAGAAAACAAACAGGAAATAGAAGTGTTGCGGCAAAATGAACAATTCAGGAAAGAGTTTCTGCAAAACTTATCCCATGAGTTTAAAACACCGGTGTTTGCTATACAGGGTTATGTAGAGACCTTACTACAAGGGGCTTTGGAAAACCCTGAAATCAACAAACGCTTTTTAGAAAAAACATCGAAAAATGTTGAACGACTGGTGAACCTGATCAACGACCTCGATGAAATTTCCAAATTAGAAAGGGGCGAACTGGTTATTTATAAGCAGAACTTCGTTATTCAGGAATTGATCCGGGAAACTTTTGAGTCAGTTTCACTGAAGGCTGAACAGCGAAAAATCCGTTTTAGCATTAAGAAAGGATGTGAAGCACCGCTAACTGTTTTTGCCGATAAAGAAAAAATAAGACAAGTAATCCTTAACCTGCTGGAAAACTCCATAAAGTATGGCAAGGAAAACGGGAATATTACAGCCAGTATGTATAAAATGGATGGCAAACACATCCTTGTTGAAATAAGTGACGACGGTATTGGAATTTCTGAAAAACATATTTCCCGCATCTTTGAACGGTTCTACCGCACAGAAGATGGTCGTAGCCGCGACGTAACCGGTAGTGGATTAGGCCTTGCTATCTGCAAACATATTATTGAAGCGCATGATCAGACTATTCATGTGCGCAGTACAGAAAATATTGGCACTACCATTGGCTTTACGCTGGAATCCAGGAGAGATTAATTTTGTAATTATTACTTTTTTCTCGTATAACGGAACAAATAAGACAAGAAACAACCCGATAGCCGTTTGCCGGCATGATTCAATAGCATTATCCCTTTTTCTTTTCTCATAATTAACCATTCCTGTTTCATAGCCTTGCTGCAGACACACAAACATTTCCAAAACATGACGGACATGCCCGACGATAGCAGCACCGGAAAGCGAATCTTCTAATTGTTGAAATATAATCTCTACGGATTCTTGTATTGTCATAAACTGCATTTCACTGATTATACACCTGGTGGTTTTATTCTTTCATTTGCCCAAGTAAAAAGATCATGCTTACCGTGCCGGTTTACTCCTCACCTTTTTCATATACAGCAGTATAGCTGACATCGATATCATCGGCAACATTATTTTTCTTTTTTCCCATCGGCTTACCTACACCGAAAGAGCTGATGTCTTTAACGGTAAACTTAGTGGAAACAGAAAGTCTACCGTTGTTAATTTCCATAGATGCTTTCTCTGTTAATGGCTGGATAGTCCCTTTAATAGTAAGCTCCCCCTGCACTATGGCTTCATACTTTCCATTCCGGGAAAAATCAATCGAAGAGGAGTTGGTTATCTTTCCCCTGAAGCTGATCCTTGGAAATTGTTTTGAATCCATAAAGTTGCTGCTGTTGAAATGTTCCTGCATGAGCGCCTTTTCAAATTGGAAACTCTGTACCGGAACGGAGATCGCAATATCCCCTGTCGATTGATCGATAATGCCGGTAACGTTATTATTATCTGCCGAAATATCTTCAGCAACTGTATGCGAGTAGATGACTGCCTTGCCGGTCTTTGTAATATATTTTCCCTGAGCGTGAAGACCAAAGTTTACTAACGGTACTACAACAGCGAAAAGAATGATTTTTTTCATAATTAATTATTTTAACTGTATAGACCGGAGATTATCTTAAACCTTACAAAAACAAATGGCATTAACATCTTTTTATTCCGGTGTTCCCGGAAACCTGTAAATAATTTTGCAATCAAGTGAAAAAGAACGACAGGACACTGTGTCATTTCAGGTTAGTTTAACAAGAGGGTTTGCAGGTCGTAGCCGAAATGCTATTGCAATACCAAAAAATAATATGTGCGGATATATTTTCAATTATAATCAGGCTGGTAGGCTCTTCAGGCTTAAGTATGCCTTCACCGCCAGCCACAACAGTCAGTAAGGGGATGCGGAACTGTGCTATAATAAAAATGATTATTCCATTTATATTACCCCGAAGTATATTGTCAATTTTTTTTAGCCGGGGATTAATGAAAAAACATAACCGGCAGCAAAAATGATTCCGGTTGCAAAATGCAATACCTATCCTACAATCAGGGGTATTTTCATGCCGATAAATTAAACTTACTGGCGCCCCAGAGGAAAAATCCTTACAAAAGAGTATAGAAAATTACCGGCTTAACAAGCAGCGATCGCCGAGGATTAGCCGGTCAGGATTACGGAAAGCAATTTTCTTTTTGTACATACAGCACTCAGGAAGAAAAATCATCTATTATCCGCTCAATTTTTTCTTTCCCATAAACAGACATTTTTTCATCAGCCTGCACCTGCCTGCTCTCCTTAGCTATTTTCAATGTTTGCTTTTCAAATCTTTTGCACAGTGAACATAGAGAAATATGGAGGGATAGTTTCATTTTATCAAAAAAAGATACCTGCCTTTCTTCCTTTTTTGCCATCAGCATTGTTGCCTCTCTGCAATTAATCATTAAATATTTCATCATAAGCCCCTTCATATTTTTCAGGTTTTTAACCAGTACTTTTCAACGCAATCCCGCATCTGCAGCCTTGCCCTGTGGATCAATACCCAATAGTTAGACGAACTTATGTTTAATACCTTACAAATTTCATCCGCTCCCAGGTCTTCCATGTATTTCAGGATGAAAACATGTTGTTGTACCGTTTTTAAGTGGTCTTTACACCAGTTTATTATTTTTTGTATTTCTTTTCTTTCCGCCGGATTCTCTGCCTCATGCCAGTCCCGGGGTGCTTTGTCCCCTGCCCACCTCCCTTCATCATTAAACCAATCCTCGGCAGCCAGTTGTAGATCAGGCATAGTTGTAATTGCCGGCCCGCTTGCTTTTTTCCTGTAGTGATCAATAATCTTATTTTTCAATATTGAGAATATCCAGTTTTTTTCAGAAGACTGTCCTTTATATCCTTCAAGGCCTTTGAGGGCCGATAAAAATGTTTCCTGCACCAGGTCTTCTGCTATCAAAGTGTTGTTCACCCTTGGCAATGCGTATTGATATAACATGTCTCCATATAGTTTCAGCCATTGCCCGGGGTTGGCCTTTATTACCTGTTTATCCATCATCGGTATTTAGTCCGTCATAAATATAACAAATAGCTTTTTTTGTTTTTGTCGGTCTTGTTACCGGCAAAATTTTTAACTCTTTTTGTAAGGCTCCTGATCGGTCTGCGTCTGAATAAATGGGGATTTATTGAAACATGAATAATCCCTGCGGATTTGATTAGATAATCTATCATTAAAAATTTCAGGTATGAATGAAGTTTTTCCAGGCAGCCAGCCTCCGGATAAAATATTACTGCAAACTGGTATAATCAGGGAAAAAATGAACTGGAAAGATTTACGGGTACTTCATCAGGCAGGAGTTTCCAGGCATATAGAAAATAACAAGGTTATCCATGTTACCGGCACTGTAAACAGGTATTTGTATTTTCTTCAAAAAGGTATGATGAAAATATCCACCCTTACTGAAGACGGTAATGAAGTAATTAAAAGCATCATCCGGGAAGGAGAGTTTTTTGGCGAACTCAGTCTGCTGGGTAGTGAAGGAGATCCGCAAGAGGTAGCAGTTGCAATGGGTTGTTGCGAAGTCTGTCTGGTGAGGTCAGAAACGGTTAGACAATTAATGGCAACCAATGAATGCTTATGCCGCAATATCAATGAAATTATCGGGAGAAGAATAAGGAGAAACGAAAAACGCATGCTTTCGCTGATGGTGAAAGATGTAAAAGGAAGGATACTGGATTTTCTAAAAGAATTTGTAACCGAATTCGGCTATCCGGTAGAAGGTGGATACAAAGCAAAAAACTTTCTGACCCATTGGGAAATAGCAAATATTACTGCTACCAGCCGGCAATCAGTAACCACATCTTTGACTCAATTTAGAAAAAAGGGGCTGATCGATTATGATACAAACACAGTTTGTGTATTTAATATTTCGAATTCCCGTTAAATCATTTAACAATGAAAATAATTAAACGACTGAGCCTCCTCGCCCTTGCATTTATAATTACCGCTGCTGGCCTCGTGCTTTTTTTATGGTTCAAGCCTCACCGTAATGTCCAGGCAGGCAAAGTCTTTGCCGAAATTAAAGCCCGGGACCTGGTAAACGAGTTTACGGCAGATGCTACGAAAGCAAATGCAAAATACCTGGCAGCGGATGGTAACTCCAGAATATTGATTGTAGCCGGTAGGATAAATAAAATTACTGTCAATCAAAACGGTGAAAAGGTAATCACTTTAAAAGAAAGGGACGAGAAAGCCGGAGTCAATGCTACGCTTACACAAAAGGCCGGTGCGAACACGGGGAATATAAAAATCGGGGATATAATAAAAATCAAAGGGGCTATAACTGCGGGCAATAGTTATGATACTGATCTCGACCTCTATGAAGATGCAGTGCTTGTTGAATGCGCCATTGTTGAATAAATTACAGGAGAGTTGAACCTACTTTTTTCCGACACAGTTTTTTTTAAGAAATAAACCGTTCATTGTTTGATTACCTGTCGTTGTAGTAATTTTAGAAAAACAAAACAGCCTGCAATGAAAAAAGTAAGAAAGTTTCAACGGTTTTTATTCCCGGTTTTAATTTCAGCAACGATAAATCTTCTTTCTGCCGGCCGTACAGTAGCACAAAATAAATCCAACTATATACGGATAGCAAAGATTGTAGTTGATTCTGCCCAACTAGACACCTATAAAGCCGCTTTAAAAGAAGGCGTCGAAACAGCTGTACAAAAAGAACCTGGTGTGCTGATGCTGTATGCGGTGTATGCAAAAGAGCATCCAACGCAGGTAACAGTGTTTGAAATTTACAAAGACGAAGAAGCTTATAAAACACATATTCAAACCCCGCATTTCAAAAAGTACAAAAATACAGTAGCAACAATGGTAAAATCACTGGAACTAACGGATGTTGCTCCTATTGCAATGAAAGCTAAACAAAACCACTAATGCAGGATCGCTGGTTGTTTTCTTATCGTGCGGGATAATTCACTTCATTTTCCAGCAATTGGGTAAATGCTTTCTGTTGCCAGGCGACAGCATCATGCCCCATTGATGTATAAAAGCTATGGCCTTTGCCGGTTTGGCGGTACCAGGCAACAGGATGTTCTTTACCCATCCCAAAATTTTTATTCTTTACCCATAAAATATTTCCATTCGGGTTGATCTTATCTCCATCAATCGAACACAAAATGGTAAACCCTTTGGCTTTAGGATTTTCAAAAAATACATACCATTCATCGGTATGGCTCCAGGAAGAGGGCAGGTACTGCGTAAGCAAACTATCGGCTGCAGGATATACGGTAATATCCGCCGGTTGCAGGTGTTTTTCAAGAGCATGATGGGAAAATTTTCCACCGACCAAATTCTGATCATACCAATCCCAATGATGTGAATTATCGCCCGCCCCATGTATGCCGATCCAGTTGCCGCCTTGTTCTACATAGTCCTGCAATGTCTTTTGCTGCTCCTCATTTAATAACCTGCCCGTACAATTGTTGAATATTACTGCATCAAACCTGGCAAGTTGTTCCGGGTTGAACACACCGCCTTTTTCTGTATCATAAAGAAACCAGTTATTTTTCTTTGCCAACTCAGCAAACGCTTTTTTACCCGCTTCAATCGATTCACTATGCCTGAACCCGGTCGATTTTGAAAATAGCAGAACCGCTTTACGATTGGCGGGGAATTCAATGGCAGGTTTCTCCGTTTCGTAGGACACAGGAAACCCATTGGTTACTTTATAAATGAATAAAGTTATACCACCCACTGTGAGAACAAGAATTGACAGAACAGTCCAAAGCAGGATTTTAAAAAACTTTCTCATGAGGTTTTATTTTACGCAGGAGTACAGGAAAGAATCGATTGAAAGAACCTCCGCGATCACTGCACCCCTGCATGCTATTTATTCCTTCACACCATCAAACTTAAAGTTCATCGCTTCCATCTGGAGTTTGATTACTTTTTTCTTCTCATCCCGTATAAACAGGAACGTGGCTTTGCCACTCGCATCATATTTATCCGGTGTATTCATCGGCGTTATTTCTCCGCCCTGTTCACCGGCCTTTATCATCAGTTTTCCATCTTGTACGCTCACTTCAATATAGGGAAAAGGAAGGCCGGTCATTTTATATTTGCCAACATACGCATTGAGATCTGTCTTTACTGTTATCGCCGCTGCATTTTGCTCACCGGCAATAGTATCTGTTTTGAACACCGTATTCATAACAATCATCAAAGAGGCGCCTTGTTTTGCATTGTTATTCCGAAACACAAAATAAATATCATGTGCGCCTTCCGAAGGTTTTACCAGCAAAGGCACTGGCTTCCCTCCAAAGCCACCACCCCCTCCTGCATCACCTATGAATGCAGTTTGCCCCAAAAGTGGTCCTGCGGGGTCATCCATATGCATTTCAATAATCCCTCCTTCCGCATTCAATTGTGCTTTTGGCGCCATAGCAGTAAGATCAATCCTTGTTATACCGGTAAGGTCAATATTTTTAAGACCAATATAGCCTCCGGTTTTTGTAGGAATAATAAAACTATTTCCGCCAAAGCTCATTTTTGTGACGTCAACCACTTCATCATATTTTGAAGGATTAATACTCGCACTGCGCAAAGTGAAGGTTTCTTCACCCATTACACCAGGCAGGCCATTTGCACCATGGTCTTTATAAGCAGCATGGAAAATATAAACCCCCTGTCCCTTATCACCGGGCTGTGCCTTGGTAATATAAGTTCCCTGTAATGGTAGTGATTTTACTTTTGGTTTCGGCTGTGATAAACTGAGGATGTATTTGATCATTTCCGATGCATCATCGGCCGAAAGTTGGGGATGGGCCGCCATCGCAACATCTCCCCAAACACCTTTGCCGCCTGCAATCACTTTTTTGGTCAGCTTTTGTAATGCACCCGTATTATTCTGGTATCTTTTGGAAACTGCAAAATAAGCAGGGCCAATCGATTTTTTATAATCTGCATGGCATCCGCGGCAATCACTTGCTTTTATCAATACCAACCCTCTTCCGAAGTTGGCCGTTTCTTCAGCAGTTCTATGCCCCTGCACGATTTCTGCCTTATCAAATCCTTCCGCGAGATAATCGATATTGACAACTACCTGCGACCCCTTTATTTTACCATTTGCAATAGAACCATCTTCTTTGTCTTTTACATCCACTTTATAATTGTAGGTTTTTCCGGGAACATAAAATGTTTTATTATCCTTGCCGAGGTTGAATGATACAACAGGTGGCTCATTGCCGGCTGTTAACTCCATGGATTGAGTGGATACACCGCCTTTGCCATCCGATACCGTTAAAGTAGCTTTGTATACACCTGCTTTTGAAAAAGTAAGATTTGCATCCGGGGCTTTAATCGTTTTTGAATAGCCATTCTTTGAAGCCACTTTCCAGGAATAATGTAATGTATCACCGTCTGCATCTTTTGTTCCGTTTGACTGAAGATTTACCGTGAACGGTAATGAACCGCTCATTTTATCAGCATTCATTTCTATAGCTGGTTTACGGTTTCCCTTGTTGTATTCAATGCGGATCAGCCTTGCATCATCATTTGCTGTAAACCATCCGGAGCCATATTCCAGCATATACAGGTCACCGTTATCCGCAAATTCCATATCCATCGGATTGCTGAATTTATAGCTGGGCATAAAACGTTCCATGGAAACATAATTGCCTTCTTTATCCATAGTTACCGCCATTACCCAGCCCCGCATCCATTCATAAATCAACAGCTTCCCGTCATAATATTTGGGAAAAGGGCGGGCTGCTTTTTTAAACTCATCATTGTAAAAAACCGGGCCGGCCATAGCGCTTCTGCCACCGGAACCAACCAGGGGAAACTCTTTAGACTCACTGTAAGGATACCAGATAAATGCTTTTTGTGCCGGGGGCAATTCTTTCAACCCAGTATTATTCGGGGAAGTATTTATTGGCTTTGCCGCATCAAAAACTTCCCGGGGTTTATTCGCAGCAAAATCAAAATGATTATAGGCCTTGTTGTCACCAACAAAATAAGGCCATCCATAATTGCCCGCTTTACGGGCCTGTCCTATTTCATCCTGCGCCGCAGGACCTTTTAAAGAATCCGCATCATTCGCATCAGGGCCTACTTCTCCCCAATACAGGAAGCCGCTTTCCTTGTCTACCGAAATACGGAAAGGATTTCGGTTACCCATCACAAATATTTCCGGTCTCGTGTTTGCCATCCCCTTTGGAAAAAGATTTCCATCAGGGATCAGGTAAGAACCATCATTCTGTGGTTTGATGCGTAAAATTTTTCCGCGCAAATCGTTGGTATTTGCTGATGATTTCTGTGCATCCCATGGCGATCGGCCTTCCCGTTCATCAATAGGTGCATAATTTGTTGCTCTTGGGCTGGTATTATCACCGGTAGATAAATAAAGATTGCCCTCCTTATCCCAGTCAATAGAGCCTCCTGTATGACAGCATTGTTCCCTTTGTGTGGCTACTTCCAATATCACCTTTTTCGACTTCAGGTCCAATACGTCCCCTTTAAGTGTGTAACGTGTTAAAACATTCTGCGACTTTGCAGGATCCGAATAATAGAGATAAATCCAATGATTTGTTCTGAAGTTAGGATCCTTATTTAATCCTAATAATCCATCTTCTGCTTCCGAAATTTGTCCCCCCTTGTCTTTATACTTTGTACTTACCGGAATGGTGGCAATTGTTTTTACTTGTTTGGTATTGATATTGTACAGTTTCACGGCCCCATGCCTTTCAATAAATAAAACCCGTCCGTCATTCAATACACTCAATTCCATGGGTTCGTTTAATTTTTCCTTCAGTACAACTTTAGTAAAGCGGTTTTCTTCAGGTTTTGCTTTGGTGTAATCTAATGCGGCAGGTGCATTGCCATCCATAACATATTGCAAGCCTGCCCATATATGATTTAAAAAGAGAGGTTCGGAAAATGTTTCATCCGTATGTCCCATATTGGTATAAAAAGACCGGCCCCCATCAAAATTATGATACCAGCTCATCGGGTGGTTATCGCCATTCTTGCCACCCTGGTACGATTTTTCATCAATTTTTACCAATACATGTATAGAGGGGTCGATTTGTTTGAAACTATAAAATTCATCGGTGCGTTCAAACTCAGCAGGCATTTCTTTGGTAGCAAAATTGTTTTTATCAGCAACATAAAATTTTCCTTTCTGAATATTGTTCGGCATCGGGTGATCTAGAAACCAGGCACCCACCAGTTTACCGTACCAGGGCCAGCCATATTCGCAATCTGCTGCAGCGTGTATACCGAGGTAGCCGCCGCCTGCCTGTATGTATCTTTCAAATTCCTGCTGTTGTTCATTATTCAGCACATCGCCTGTAGTGCTAAGAAATAGGACTGCATTATATCGTTTAAGGTTGGCTGTTATAAACTGGCTTGCATCTTCTGTGAAATCGACGGCAAAGCCTTTTTCGTTTGCCATTTGTGTCAATGCTTTTTTCCCTGCATCGATAGAAGCATGGCGAAAGCCCTCTGTTTTAGAAAACACAAGCACACGGGCAGTCTGCGCTTTTAAAGCCGGAATGGCAAAAAGGAAAACAGGAATCGCAATCATTAGTCTGCAGGTAGCCTTTGCTATTGCATATGGAAGTCTCATAATTATGGTTTTAAAAATTACGGGAGCTGAAATCCCGGTCTTCTGAAAGTATATACCCTTTTATATAGTTCGTAAATTATTTTTTAGCCTTGACTCTTTCCCCTTCCGCCTCAAACATGTTTAATAAACTGCCGGTAACATGATCCTCATCTTTCCTGTTTAATACCAGGCTTACATCATATCCCTGTGCATTGAAATAATAAGTAACAGTGCTGTCTTTTACTTCCGCTTTGTCGATTTTAGATATCTGTGCGCCGGTGCTATCGAGAATGATGCCCACAAGGGAGTCTACTTTCTTTTCTACTACAAAAATCAACTTAGCATCACCGTTAGGTGTGCCTTTCAATAATACACTCCATTTCCCGGTGAAATAATCAGTGAGATTAGTTTGTGCTTTTACAATTGGAGAAAGTGATAAGAAGAGTAAAATGATGAATAAAACATTGGCTTTTTTCATTTTGAGCTGGTTTGGTATTAAAAGATTTATATTTACTATATTTTAATAAATGAAGATAAGGGATTAGGTTATACATTTACTAAAATATAGTAAATATAATTTATTAATTGAAAATCAATGGATAAAGAAAAGATTCGTGATTTTTTGGAAAACGGCCACCTGGAGTTTCGGCCAAACATTAGCGTGGACTGTGCCATTTTTGGCTACCATGAAGGGGAACTACAATTATTACTGGTAAAGAATAAGGTGATTACCCAATGGTGTTTACCGGGAGGCTTTGTGCGGCGCGATGAAAACCTGGAGCAGGCTGCTTCAAGAACGACGAAAGAAAGAACAGGAATAGGCGATTTATTTTTACAGCAGTTTAAAACCTTCGGCAACCCCGGACGCAATGAAAACAATGTTTTCGACTCCGAAAAGTTTTTTGAACTGACCGGTGTGCGTATAGATGAGAATAGCTGGCTTTATGGACAAACTGTTTCTGTAGGTTTTTACGCAATAACTGACATACACAATGCAAAACCTGAAGCCGATTTTATTTCCAGTGAATGTGCCTGGTTTTCTGCTGATAGCCTGCCTGAGTTAGGATTTGATCATACTGAAATGGTGGAAGAGGCCTTGCATGCATTGCACATCCATCTTTATCATTACCCGATTGGTAAAAATTTATTGCCGGATAAATTCACATTGAAAGAGATCAAACATTTTTACGAAGTAATGTCTGGTAAAACACTGCATATTTCCAATTTCCCAAACAAATTGATTGCACTTGGACTAATTGAAAAAACCGATGAAAAGAAAAGTATCGGTGCCCATCGGTCACCTGCCTATTACCAGTTTAATGAAGAGGTATATGCCAGGGCCCTTAGAGAAGGCCTTGTCCTGGTATAATCTTTTCGCTGATTAGAATGCGGATAATATGATTACTGCAAACCCTGTTTATTTCTTTCTTGCTTGATTAAATAATATCAGTTTCGAATACAGGTCATCCAGCAGCAGTTGCACATCTAATTGCGTGTACACGCGAATATTTCTTCCTTTATGATTTACTTCATAGATACCCAGGTTGTTTATTAAAGGTGATTGGCGCAATACATAAAAACTCGAAGATGGATCCGGCTCGAAAGAAGACTGCAACGCTGTTAATAACACAAGCGGGCTGTCACCAACAATATAAACTTCTCCCACACTAAAATGATATTTGTTGGCCATTCTCATAATGCGCTCAATATTAGAAGTAAGGTACTCACCAATCTTTCCCTGCGTTTTTACTTTTAACAACAGTGATGAATACGGCATCATCACCTGCCGGTACACATTGCGTGGAATTTGCCAGATGGGTACTGACGATTTATTGAAAATGACTTGTCCTGCTTTCAAATCAATAGCAAGATTATATTCAAGCGTGGTATAACCCGGTGGTGGTGTTGCTAACTCAGGATATTCAGGACCGCCGATCCATATCAAGGTTAACCGACTTGCAATCTTAGGTTCCATTAAATAAGCACTTGCAATATCAGTAAGACCGGCGCCGCATACAACATACAACGGAAGTTTGGTATCATCACGCATAGCTTCTTTTACAATTGCTTTGGCCGCATCTGAT
>JAFDYH010000339.1 GCA_018267535.1 Bacteroidota bacterium | reverse complement strand
GCGAAAGATCCATCAAAGCCAAAAGGCGAAGAAAGCAATTGAGAAGGGCCTCCTTTAGCAGGCACAGTCCATAATCTTGAATAATCGGTTGGTGCAGTCTCCCGGGTTGAAGCATACAAAATATTTTTTCCATCAGGTGTCCAGCCTCTTGCATAAGATGGAGAGGGGTACCAGGTTAAACGTAATGGGGCGCCGCCTTCCACTGGTACAACATATACATTTGCCTCACCGGAACGGTTAGACGTAAAGGCAATGAAAAGCCCGTCGGGTGATAAATGAGGGTCGGCTTCAACAGCCTGTGTACTTGTAATCCGGCGGGCTTCGCCACCGTTTTTATCGGTAATCCAGATATCAGCGCCATATTCAAAAGCTATTTGTTTATTACTTAAGGATGGCTGGCGAAGAAGTCTTGTTCCCTGCGCATTCAAACAATTTTGAATGGAAAGAACGAAAAAAAAGACAGAAGCTGTGGAAAATAGTTTGATGGCTGGCATATAAATGATGAATAAGTACTATTAAATGTAATTTATTTCATCAATACCTTATCCGCAGAAACTAAAAATCTGATTTTGCACGATACAATGAGCGATGACATAGGGTATGTTTCTGAGGAGTTTCAACAACCAGCTTTTCCTGGTAAAGAATTGATCCCATATCTGGCAATGGAGACAAACAGCCCCGCAACTTATGCTATCCATTTACCATGGAAATGGGGCACGTTGAATTTATAGTTTAAAGATTGCAGGCTTATTTCAACGGGTATTTATACTTCGCTAAGATTTGAATTAATAAATTATTCCGGCAAATTAGTACGGAGAATAGATTTTCTTCTCTCTGTTTATATGAAACGCTCCACCCTTTTTTTACAGTATATGCTGCCAACAGCGATAGCATTAGGCACAGCATGGGCAGCCCGTGGGCAAATTGGTCATGAATATGGTGCAACATGGGCTGCAGCCATCGGCATATTTACAATTATTGCACTTTCCGGCAGGGAAGATTGGATGGCACGCTTTCCAGTGGTGGTAGCCTTAGGTGCCATTGCATGGGGTGCCGGTGGTATGATCAGCTATGGCAAAGTAGTTGGCTATGGGCATACTCCTGACTTCTTAAATACCAGCTATGGATTGGTAATGCTGATGGTGATTGGATCATTATATGGCTTTATAGGTGGCGGAATTACTGGGTTAACATTAGAATCAACAACGGAAAAAAAAATTGATTGGGCTGGGCTGTTTACACAAATGGTCGCCGGCGGTTTTTTGTTCTGGGGTTTCTTTATTTACCAATTAGAATGGTTGATGACGCCACCCAGGTCAGAATTATGGGCGGGTTGCATGGGTGCCGCATTAGCCCTGGGCTGGTATATGTATCGTAACGGGAACAGACATGCGCTACGCACTGCATTTTTCAGCGCATTGGGGGCTGGCTTTGGTTTTGCCTTTGGTAATTTTTTACAACGTATGGGGCAGGCATCCGGCATACAATTCAACTGGTGGAATGTAATGGAGTATTCTATTGGTTTCTTTGGCGGTCTTGGAATGGCCTATGGTATTTTTTCTGATGGCAAATGGCCTGCAACAATTAAACCGAATAAGGTCTCAAATACAATCAGCTGGATTTTTCTTATCGTTCTATTACCCGCTATTAATTTAATAGAAGGCGCTAATACGGAAACGATGAAAGGAACCGGAAAAGGTTTGCAGGTAGCCGATCCTGCATCTTTCGCATTTACCTGGCAAATGGCAATCTGGCTATTATCGCTTCTTTTTATAGTAGTTCTGGCATTTGTTTATAGTAGGCGCCTTGAAGTTAATGATCAGAAAAGAACAATGGCCATTACGCTCATTTATCTTGCCTGGTATATACTTTTCAGTAATCTTATCAGCGCTATATGGCTTACGCCAAAATTCGTCTCACAGCATTTATATTGGGTAAACTGGATCTTACTATGGTTGTTTTTAAATAGAAGCCGACCCGTATTTCCCAATGTTGACAATGAAGCTTCGTCGCGATTGTATACGCCCCTTCTTTTAAAATGCTACTGTATAGCTTTACTGTTAATCCTGGTAGTTGCTTACATTGCTGTTACCACCACGCAGGGACGCCCAACTGTACAATTGAGATTTTGATGATACTTAAATTATTCCATAGCTACTGTTAGAACTATAAAGGAAATTGTGCTTAAATCAACTGTTCTTTTATCTGTATCCAACGATTCACACTGGTGAAACGAACCAAAGAAATTGTAGCAAGAGAAGCACCTGGATAGATATTAAAAGCATCTTATATTGTATGCAGTAGCCTTACAATGTTTAGCAGTGCCTGCCAATTCCGTAAAATCATTCCGTACGGAATAGCCGGATTAAAAACCTATTTCAATTGCCGGGTATTTGTAACTAAAAAAACAAATGTTTACATTTATTGCATCCTGCATATATGAATACAATCCTTTTTAAAAAACTCAGGGACGATGGCTTGATTAGCGAAGCTTCTTTCACCAGAATCAGAGCTGTAAACGATATTAAACTTTTTTCGCTGCATTGGGAAATAACCACCATTCTATACCTGGGCGTTTTACTTTTAACAACAGGACTCGCCATCCTGGTTTATAAAAACATTGACACAATCAGTCACCAGGTAATTTTAATTTTTATTGGACTGGTCAGCGCTGCTGGTTTTATATATTGTTTTAAAAGGAAACGCCCCTACTCTGTAAGTAAAGTTGAGTCGCCGAATATCGTGTTTGATTATATCCTATTATTATCCTGCCTCACATTTATCATTTTCATTGGATATATACAATACCAGTATCATGTTTTTGGCGACCAGTATGGATTAGCCACGTTGGTACCCATGATTGTACTTTTTTTCTGTGCCTATTTTTTTGACCATCTTGGCATTTTAAGCCTTGCTATTACCAACCTATGCGCCTGGGCCGGTATTACCGTTACACCACTTGAAATATTGAAAGCAAATGACTTTAACAGTGATACAATCATTATTACCGCCATACTACTAGGCATAGGATTAACTATTGCAGGCCTGCTGACCAAGAAGCAACAATTGAAACCACATTTCGCCTTTACCTATACCAATTTTGGAATGCACTTATTATTTATTGGCATAGTGTCGGCGCTATTCCAGTTTGAAAAGGTTTACCTGTTATGGTTCATCGCATTAACAGCTGTTGCTTTCTTTTTTTATAAAGAAGCATTTCGTTTGAAATCTTTTTACATGGCGCTCGTACTTACACTTTACGAGTATATTGGTATCAGCTATGTTGTCATCCGGGTGTTGTTTAATACACTGAATGGCGAACTCGGAAGTGTCTACCTGGCCTGCTTTTATTTTATAGGATCGGCTGTAGCGCTTATTCTTTTCCTGGTCCGGATGAATAAAAAATTAAAATCCGCATGATTGCTTATAATACAGAATGGTTGCGTCACTTATTAATCCGCGAACAGGCTGAACAGGCTTTGCATGAAAAATGTATAAGTGAAGATGAGTTCAAAAAAATAGAAGCTTCATCTCCTGTAGGCCTTTACACCACCAATATATTTGTACAACTGGGCTTGTTTATTCTCACAGCAATAATTGCACTGTTTACGCTTGGGCTAATGTTTTTACTATCTATGCCCGAAGACGAAAGTAAAATCGGTATCCTGGTGGTTTTCTTTGGTTTGCTTACTTACGCCGGACTTGAAATTGTAGTTACAAAAAAGCATTACAAATCGGGAGTTGACAATGCCTTGCTGTGGATAGCTCCTGTAAGTATCCTTTCCGGTCTGAATATAATGTCGGATATAACCTGGCTTGAAAATTCAATAATTGCTTTTATACTTACTGCTTTTCTCTTTATCCGTTTTACAAATTGGATAATGGCCACGGTTGCAGCGGTAGCCTTTATCGCCATTATATTTTTATCTTACACTAAGCTGGGTGAGTTTGCAAAAGCGTCTGCCCCCTTCGTTGTAATGATTGTCTCCGCGTTCATTTATTTAATTGCGAAAAGAGTAACCAATAAAGAAAAATATAAGCTTTACTCCTGCGAATTAATTACAATCTCCATAGTAGCCCTTGTTTGTTTTTATATTGCAGGCAACTATTTTGTTGTAAGGGAAACCAGCATCGCAATGTTCAACCTTGACCTAAAGGAAGGGCAATCGATACCTCTTGGCTGGTTGTTTTGGGTATTAACCTTTATAATTCCGGTCGCCTATATTATAAGAGGTATTCAAAAGAAAGATATTATCCTTTTAAGAGTTGGGATGGTTTTGATTGGCGCTATTGTTTTTACAGTACGTTATTATTATCACACAATACCCATTGAAATGGCAGCATTGATTGGCGGTGCCTTACTGGTTGCTATTGCCTATGCCCTTATCCGTTACCTGCGTGAACCAAAACAGGGATTCACGTATAAAAAAGGGAATGACCCCGGGTTTATGAATAAGTTGCAGATAGAGAGTTTAATTATTGCAGAAACATTCCCCACAACACAACAACAAACGGGTACTAATTTTCAATTTGGCGGCGGTTCGGGAGGCGGTGCGGGTGCCTCAGGAGAATATTGATACTTCTTGTTCAAATGAATACTAATCTTTAAATTATTTTACTATTCAAAATCATGTCAAAGTTTTTATCAGTACTTACCTTATCATTCTTTTGCATTTCGGCATATTCCCAAT
>JAFDYH010000338.1 GCA_018267535.1 Bacteroidota bacterium | reverse complement strand
CCCTGTTGCAATAAGTATTGCCGTTTCCGGAGCTTTTTAGGAATAAAAAGTGAACGACAGATTTCTTCTTCCTTATCCGTGATTTCAATTTTCTGTCTTATGTTATCGAATAACACTTCAAACATGCCGGGCTATTTCACGCAAAGAAACAAAGTTTGCAAAGAACGCAAAGAAAAAACCTCCCATAACGGAAGGTTTTCTTACTAGTTTTAATAGCATGCCTATTCATTACTCACCACTCACTAAAATGCCTTTTTCCAGGTATTATTATCCCTGTTAAAATCCGGCAGTTTTTTATCCGGATCCAGGATTACTTCTTTTACTTCGCTTGTTGTTGGCACGCCAAAAGTCCATTGTGCGCCGCGTTGCCATACTTCTACCGGCAGGTTTATCCTATGTTCTTTTCCGTTAGCTTCTTTTACCAGTACTGTTACAGGCATCGGCATTTTATCCAGGTTTTCAATCGTTATTTCTGAACCGTTTTCAGGTTTATCTTTTATATAGGTAACAGCTTTTACGGCCTGGTCCAGTTTCCAGGTATTCAAAACCCAGCTTCTCCAAAACCAGGAAAGGTCTTCACCGCTTACGTTTTCCATGGTATGAAAGAAATCCCAGGGTGTCGGATGCTTAAATGCCCATCTTGCTATGTATTCACGAAAGGCGGCATCAAAACGATTTGGCCCTAAAACAACATCACGCAACTCGTCCAGCATCAGGCCCGGTTTGCCATATGCCGCATTACCTAAATTCGCCTGTTGAATTACGTCGGGGATATTAAAAAGTCCGTCTGCGTTTTCACCAAACATATATTTTACCATAAACGAGGAAGTGGGGTCAGTAAAAAAATTTTGCTGGTTAAATTCCCCTTTATTAAACGCAGCTGTCGAAAGACCATTGATAAAAGTGTTGAAACCCTCATCCATCCATGCATACTTTCTTTCGTTGCTGCCAACAATCATCGGAAACCAGGTATGGCCAAACTCGTGATCGGTTACACCCCATAAGCCGGCTCCAGAGGCACCTGAACTACAAAATACAATACCCGGATATTCCATACCACCAACCGTACCAGCAACGTTTGTTGCTACCGGGTAAGGAAACTCATACCATTTAGCTGAATTGAATTCAATAGAACCCTTCACCATTTCTGTGCTGCGCTGCCAGCCATTCTTTTTTATGCTTTCTACAGGGTATACACTTTCTGCCAAACATTTTTTACCGCTGGGCAAATTGATTTTCGCCGCATCCCATACAAATGCACGGGAGGCACCCCAGGCTACATCTCTTGCATTCTGTATTTTAAAATGCCATGTGGCAGAAGGCGCTTTTATTCTTGCATTTTTATCATTGACTTCTTTATCGCTTTTTATCACAACCGTTTTATCGCTGTTCTGTGCTTCACTATATCTTTTCTGCTGTTCTGCCGTTAAGCATTCCTGTGGGTTTTGTAGCTCTCCTGAACCAACAACAACCAAATTGGAAGGTGCGGTAATGCTATAATCAAAATCACCATACTCTAAATAGAATTCTCCGGCACCAAGATAGGGTAGCGTATTCCAACCCTGTATGTCGTCATATACACACATACGGGGAAACCATTGCGCTATTTCATATATCCATCCGTTCTTTGTATTTAGCCGGCCCATTCTATCTGTACCACGTTCCGGTACGTCAAACCCAAAAGAGATAGAAACTTTTATTTTATTACCGGCAGGCTTCACCGCATCTTCCAGCCATACCTGCATACGGGTATCTGTGATTGTATATTTCGGTGTATATTTTTTACCATCATTATCTACCGAAATAGATTTTATAACATCTCCTTCCGTAAATTTTGGATTAGCCCAACGACCGCCTTGTTCAGTGGTTGTGGCTGATGCGCGGGAATCCTTCCTGTAAATATTTTGGTCCAGTTGCAACCACAAAAATTTCAGGTTATCCGGGCTATTGTTGGTATAAGTTATTTCAACATCGCCACTTACTGCATGTTTCGTCGTATCCAATGTGCAATTAATTTTATAATCCGCACGGTTTTGCCAGTATTTAGGCCCTGGTTCACCGGAGGCACTGCGGAAATCGGTGCCCGGGTAGGGATAAAACTGTGGGTTAAACGCTTCTCTGTGATCATAGACAGATTGCTGTTGCTGTGCAAAACCGGAACAGGCAAACAATAAGCAAACAGCATTAAAAAAAATCTTCCTCATGTTGTAAATTTTAAATAAAGATGGACCAAGATACTCCAAATGGTTGCAGGCAGATTGCCGTTCACCGCTATTTATGATTATTTATGGAAATAATTGCTCTGCTATGGCGATACTTTCAGGTTTTCCTACATCTACAAGCCGGTCACCACTATGATCATACCCATAAATCGGGTGTTTAGCTGCAAGTGACAGGTATACATCGATTAATGAAAACTTACCTGTAAATGGAATCAACCTGAAAATATCATATTCAAAGACAACCACACAACTGTAGGCCTTTTGAGTATATTCATTTTTTTGAATCGATATTTTCTCCTCACTGGTCTTCACATTCCGCCAGCCACACAGGCGGTCATTTTCATCAAATAAAAGATAACGCGACGTTTTTCGATTGGTAACAGCAAAACTGATTAAAGATTTTTTT
>JAFDYH010000337.1 GCA_018267535.1 Bacteroidota bacterium | reverse complement strand
GGCAGATTACAGCTACACAAAAGAAAACCCCGGATACTGGCGGCATTCTTAAAAATAAAAATCCCGGTAATTTTCCTTACCGGGATAAAAATCACTCGACACCGTCCTTGCAAAATTTTATAGGTGGCTGGTCAGTGTCCATGAAATAAAAACGTAAATCAATAGCACAACAATAAGTGCTAACTGAAAGAAGCTTTTCATGAGTCCAGGTTTAATGGTTTAAAAAATAAAACTACGGAACGGACAAACGGGCATATCTGCAAATTAAGATTTGCAGCAAGCAAAGTCAATACAACTAACAGGTAGTTTTTAATGGAAGAAAACAAAGGGATCGTACGAAGCGGGCCGGGCCACCTCACTAAAAGAAGTAAAAGTACCCGCGACAAAACAAATTCTGTAAAAACCGGATAGTAAATGAAGAAAGCCCCTGTTTCCTGATGCCGGCTCTAAACCTTTGCCCTTCCCTATCTTTGCCCTATAACGATGCGACTATGAATATTGAACATAACCGCAATGAAGATGCGATGAAACTTTCACTTAGTGACAGGCAACGCAGGCTGCAAAAAATATATGAGGGTGGCGGAAAGAAATCAATAGAAAGACAAAGAGAAAAAAATAAACTCACTCCGAGGGAACGTATTGAATACCTCACGGATAAGGATAAACCTTTTATCGAGATTGGTGCTTTTGCAGGTTATGATATGTATGAAGAAAATGGCGGTTGCCCGGCCGGTGGTACCGTTGCCGGTGTTGGTTATATCAGCGGACGCCAATGTGTAATTGTAGCGAATGATCAAACGGTGAAAGCAGGTGCCTGGTTTCCGATAACGGGTAAAAAAAATCTAAGGTTGCAGGAGATTGCAATGGAAAATCATCTGCCGGTTGTGTACCTGGTGGATAGTGCCGGTGTATTTCTGCCTATGCAGGATGAAATATTTCCTGATAAAGAACATTTCGGCCGCATTTTCCGGAACAATGCCCGCATGAGCGCAATGGGTATAACGCAGATAGCTGCGGTAATGGGGCCTTGTGTTGCAGGCGGCGCCTACCTGCCGATAATGAGTGATGAAACACTGATGGTTGAAGGAAATGGATCTATTTTCCTGGCAGGGCCCTACCTTGTAAAAGCAGCGGTTGGTGAAGATATTGACGCGGAAACACTCGGCGGCGCACAGACGCACACTGAAATATCGGGGATAGCTGACTATAAATTCAAGACCGAGCAGGAATGCATGGACCACATTAAAAAAATAATGAGCCTGCTGGGTGAAAAAGAAAAAGCAGGATTCGATCGCATCATTCCTGTGGCGCCAAAAAAATATACCGGGGAATTATATAGCTTATTTCCTTGCGATGGCAAGCCTTATGATATGATGGAAATTATTGAACGCATTGTTGATAATTCGGAGTTTGAGCAGTTCAAGGAGGATTATGGCAAAACAATTATTTGTGGCTATGGAAGAATTGATGGTTGGGCTGTTGGTATAGTAGCAAATCAGCGATTGGTGGTGAAAGCAAAGAAGGCTTCGGCGAATACTGAAATGCAATTAGGTGGGGTTATTTATAATGACAGTGCAGATAAAGCAGCCCGTTTCATACTTAACTGTAACCAGAAAAAGATACCGCTGGTATTTTTACAGGATGTAACCGGCTTTATGGTGGGCAGCCGCAGCGAGCATTCCGGAATTATAAAGGATGGAGCTAAAATGGTGAATGCTGTTGCCAACTCCGTAGTGCCTAAAGTAACAATCATTATAGGAAATTCGTTTGGCGCCGGTAATTATGCCATGTGTGGCAAAGCTTACGATCCCCGGTTTATTTACGCATGGCCTACGGCCAAAATTGCAGTAATGGGTGGCGACCAGGCTGCAAAAACCTTATTGCAGATACAGGTGAGTGCGATGAAAGCAAAAGGACAAACAATACCGCCCGAAGAAGAGCAACGTTTGCTGAATGAAATAAAAGGGCGTTATGATAAACAAACTACTCCCTACTACGCCGCTGCACGGTTGTGGGTTGACGATATAATCGATCCTGTTGATACAAGAAAAGTAATTTCAGAAGCCATTAATGCAGCAAATCATAACCCGGAAATAAGGGACTTGAAAGTTGGGGTATTCCAGGTCTGACCAAAGATTACAAAATTGATCACAGGGCATATTTCTTCCTTTTATAAAAGATAGCTTTCTCTTTGCGCCATGTCTTTTCTTTGCGTTCTTTGCACGAAACCTCGTTAACAGTATGGCCGGCGCGAATATTACAATATATACAGATGGTGCAGCAAGAGGAAACCCGGGGCCGGGTGGCTATGGTGTTATTTTAATGAGCGGCAACCATCATAAAGAATTATCGCAGGGGTACATTCATACCACCAATAACCGGATGGAACTGCGGGCTGTCATCGCGGGATTGGAAGCCTTAAAGAAAAAAGGGTTAAGCATAACCATTTATTCCGACAGCCAGTATGTGATTAACTCAGTAACAAAAGGATGGCTTGATAACTGGATAGCTACCAACTTCAAAGGTGGAAAAAAGAATAAAGATTTATGGTTACTGTATAAAGAACTTTCAAGGGGCCATACGATCAAGTTTGTTTGGGTAAAAGGGCATGCCGATAACCCTTATAATAATCGTTGCGATGAATTGGCAACTAAAGCGGCTGATGGCAGTAATCTGATAATAGATGAAGGTTACGAAGCCGAACGGAATAATCTCTTTGGATAACTTTCTCCTCCCAGGTCATTACTACTTTACGTTTTCACTATTCTTTTGCAGCCGGTTAATTTACATCGCATTCACCCTTAGTTTAACAAATGAAGTCCCAAAATAAGTGATAACTGATCCTGGATAGTTTAATGAAAGGACGAATAAAAAAATCCGCCAGTAGAATAGCGGATTAAAAAATTTAACAGGGCCTTTTTATGCTATTGTAAGCACCGGCTTATTCCTCATTATATAATTATAGGCAATTAAAATAACCGGCAGGAAAACAATTGTTGCAATCAATGAATTTCTGTAGAAAGGTATACCCGCTGCATAGCATTGCAGTAAACCACTAAAGTTTTTGGGGTATAAAATTTCCTGCGAAGCCCAGACATTTAAATTTGAAAGCAGGTAGAAGAAAGTAGGGGCAATAAGAGCACCTGCTAACAAACTCAGCCTGCTTCTGCCTTTTAATGCAAGGCCAATTAATGTTGTTGCCAAAAGGACCAGGTAATTCTTCCATTGCCCGCTGTAAAATCCGGCGTAAGGAAACAAATTGTTTTCATACAAAGCCTGTATCACCACATCACTGATTAACAGGGCAAGCAGCGGGAAAAGAAAAGAAATGTCTTTTTGCTTCATGATAAAGCCTGCGAATAAAGCAATGGCAATAACCGGTGAAAAACCAGACCATGCCAGTGAAGGGCCGAACAAGAATTTGCAAGCTGTTGCCAGCACTATCAATATAATTGTAAATACGATTAATCGTCCGTTGATCTTCATAATATAGAAATTGAAATATGCTGCAAAAATAATGAAGTTTATGGTTTTCGGTTCTTCGTATCATTCATAATTAAAGCCACTTCTTCCATTCAGTTTTAGTCGCCAGCAGGAGCAGAAGCCCTGTATATATATGTCTTATCTGCAGAAGAAAGCATATTCACCTTTTGTCCTGCCACTACAAAAGCCGCTTCTCCCCCGGCCAATTTCAACTTCTCGTCACCTACACCAATCCGGGCACTACCTTCAATTATGATAAACACTTCCCCGGTCCTGGAATAAACTGAAAAGCTTTCGTCTTTTCCCAATGTTATATAACTAAGCTCAAATTCCTTTGCGGGTGTTTTATAGATTATTTCCCGGTTGTCCTTCACCCCATGAAGGATATCGGGAACCGTTGCTTCGCACTTAACATGCTTCAGCAATTCAGGCACATCAATATGCTTTTTTGTAAGGCCGCCGCGCAGCACATTATCCGAGTTGGCCATAATTTCTGCATTCTTTCCTTCAAGATAGGCGTGGGGCACACCGGCATCCTGGAAAATGGCATCTCCCTTTTTTACATTCACCAGGTTAAAAAGGTAAACCGAAAAAATGCCGCGGTCAATATCATCACCTTCGTTAAAAGTAATGGCTGCTCTTGCTGCCCAAAAGTCTTCTTTATATCTTGTCAGCTTTCCTTCCTTATACAACGGTACAATACGATCTATCAACGGCTGCAATATTTCATTTACTTCTTCCTGTGGCATTTCCATCACATGCTTATACAAGCCTTCATAGCCCTCTTCTTCGAAAATGGGTAAAAGCGATTCCAGCTCATCCACATTAGATAATATGGAAACCATTTTTTCTTTAGGCTTAAATCCATGGAGTAACCAAAAATCACCCAGTGCTGCAGCAAGTTCCGGCTTATGATTATCGTCTTTATAATTACGGTTAGGTGCATTCGCTGCAATTCCGGCAGCATTTTCCCTCGCATAGTCTGCCCCTGCATTTTGCTTCGAAGGATGAACCTGGATCGACAACATATCCCGCACATCCATAATCTTAAAAAGATAAGGAAGTGAACCGAAGTTTTTTGCAATGTAGGAGCCTAATACGGCTTCTTTATTTTCTGCTATCAGTTGGGATAACGATTCATGATTTTCACCAACCTCTGCCAATGCGAGGGGATGAGTACCCATCCAGTATTCTGCATATGGTTTATTTTCTTCATTGGTAATATCCAGCAATGCAGGAATATAATCATATCCGCCCCATGCATAATGTTGCACCTTGCCGTATAAGGGATAAAGCTTATTTTTTAATGCCACTCTTTTTGTATTTTAAAGTAAAGATAAGTGATGGCTTTACATAACCAACTCGGTAAAGATGGAGAAAAGCTGGCAGAGGAATATTTGTTGAAAAAAGGTTATGAAATACTACACCGCAACTGGCGATATTCGTTTTATGAGATAGATATTATAGCCCGACGGAACAAACTGCTCCATATTATAGAAGTAAAAACACTTAGCGCATCATCACCGGGCTACCCGGAAGACAGTGTAACAAAACGAAAATTCAAAAGGTTACTTCTTGCGGCTGATGAGTTTTTGTACCAGCACCCGGAGTACAGGCATGTACAGTATGATATTCTTTCCATAACACTACGCCATCCTGAGCCGGAGTTTTTTTTGATTGAGGATGTTTATTTATGAAGATTATTGGCGCTGCTGTTTACAGGTACTGCAAATAGCGGTTGACTGTAAGAAATATGGCGAA